>NZ_JANKBI010000014.1:0-158949 GCF_024622195.1 Murimonas intestini | reverse complement strand
CACGAATCCTCCCGCCCGCCTGTCCCTCATGCTGATTCACTGCCTAAAATGCAAAGCGTCCCTCCCGCCCCTAATCATCTAAACAGCAATTTTAACCTGCTTGTCCTGTTTTTTCCCTCCTAATGCACGTTCAGTCCTAGTAGTCCCCCTCAGGAACATGCTAAAATAAACCCATCAAAACAAAGAGATGCCCGTGAGAAACAGGGATAGACAAAAGGAGGACAATCATGAAACTGAAAAAAGTGATGAGTATGGCTATGGCGGCAGCTATGGTATTGGGTATGACGGCTACAGCTGAGGCGTCAGAGGGCACAGAGGCGGCTGCAGAAACTGCGGCAGAGGCAACAGAGGCGGCAGGGGAGAATGCTTCCCAGACTGTAAGCCCGCTGGATCTGCTGGCTCCGGAAGTGGATGAGACGGAGGCGGTTTTCAGGGTCTGCACATATTATGGAGGGGATAATACTGTTTTTGCAGACTACGCGGCTGAAAAAATAAAAGAAAAATATCCCAATGTGACGCTGGAATTTGAGACATATCCTTCAGATGGGGGACAGACCATCAAGACAAGGGCAGCTACAGGGGATCTGCCGGAGATCCTGATGGTGGATTCAGGGACGATCAGTGTGCTGGCGGAGAGCGGCAGTATCATCCCGCTGGATGAATACATAGAAAAGTTCCGCCTTGCTGATTATTATAATGACTCTATTATGCAGAACACCCTTTATGCCCCGGACGGCCATATGTACCATTTCCAGATAGGCAGTATCTCACCGATCCTCTGGTACTATAACAATGAGCTTTTTGAAGAAAATAACATCAAAGTCCCGGAAAACTATGATGAGCTGCTGGCAGCAGTGAAGGCATTCAGAGAAAAAGATATCATTCCTATGGCAATGTTTGGAAAAGAGCCATGGCCGTTAGGTGCATTCTTTGACAGCTTTGCAGTAAAAGAGGTGCCGGGAGGATGCTATGCCTTATCAAAGGGTGAGGTTAAGGCATCAGATGAGGGTATCCAGAAAGCAGTGGGGAAAATCGAAGAACTGATACAGGCAGGTATTTTCCAGGACGGAGTTACAAATACAGATTTTGATACTGCTTCAGCCCTTTTTAAAGAAGGTAAGGCTGCGATGATGTTAAACGGCAGCTGGTATACAGGTGACGTGATCGAGCCTATGGCAGGAAAAGTGGATATCATGGCTGCCTATCCCACAGCTGACGCCGGCAGTGAAGCAGTTAACGAATTCTGCATGACAGGCGGAGGAGATACAAATGGAATGGCAGTGACGGCTTCAGCAAAGGACCCGGAACTGGCAGCCAAGATCGCTTTCCTCTTTGGATATTACCGTGAGGCAGCCCAGTATCAGGCAAAAGGACTTGTGACTACACCGCTTAAATCAGATGTTCTGACCCTGGACAATGAACTTGATCCTATTTCACAGAAGCTTCTTGGTGTAGTGAATGAATATACCTATGATACAAAATTCCTGCACACTCTGCCAAATACAAAATTTGCAACTATTTTTACAGAAGAGATGCAGAAATTCCTGGTAGGTGAATCCGCGGCAGATTTCACAGCTAATCTGGATAAGGCCATTGAAAAGACCGTAGAATAGTAACTATTCAGCAGGTCTGTGCATGTAACTGTGAAGGTACTGAACAGTTGCGCAGAATAGAGAAATACAGGGCCGCTGCCAAAAATGCAGCGGCTCTCTTAATCAGAGGAGAAGCGCTATGAACAAAATGCTGGGAAATAAAAAGGCAATCTGTTTTTTTACATTGCCTACCATAATCGTGTTTACAGTATTCGTATTTTATCCCATCCTGCAGACTGCTTACAGGAGCTTTTTTGAATGGGACGGGCTGAATACAGCAGTTTTTACAGGTCTTGCAAATTACAAAGAGCTTTTTGCAGATGACCTGTTCTATGAGTCACTCAAAAACGGCCTGATCTTTGCCGTCATTCTGGTGACAGTCCAGGTGGGGCTGGCCACCCTCCTGACATTTGCTATGATGAATCATAAGATCAGGGGCAAACGCTTTTTTAAGACAGCCTTTTTTATTCCGGTAGTGCTGTCTGTCACAGTAGTCTGTCAGCTGTGGAGTGCTATCTACAATCCGGAGTTTGGCCTTATTAACAATATTTTTGAGGCGCTGGGAATCAGCTACAGGCAGGACTGGCTTTCTAATATGAACCTGGCTATTTTTGCTGTGACATTTGTCAATGTGTGGCAGTATACAGGATATCAGTTTGCTATTATCTATGCAGGGGCAAAGGCCATCCCTGAAGATTATCTGGAAGCGGCTAAGATTGACGGCGCATCAGACTGGAAAGTGAATACAAGGATCATTCTTCCTCTTTTAAAGGATACATACAGGATGTGTGTGGTATTTGCCATCACCGGAGGCCTGAATGCTTTCGCACACATGAACCTGCTCACCAAAGGAGGTCCCGGCACTTCTACATACACGCTGACATATATGACCTTCCGCAATGCCTTCACTATAGGTGAGTTTGGGTATGGATGTGCCTCTGCTATCATCCTGGTACTCCAATGCCTTCTGGCAACAGTCATAATCAATAAAATCTTCTCCTCACGGGAAGATAATTTATAGGAGGAAACCGTGATGAAACAGAAAGCAAAGACAGTGATCATAACCGCGGCATTGCTTCTATTTGCCCTGGTCTGTATCTATCCTTTAATTTACCTGCTGTTTTATTCCCTGAAGACAAATGATGAGATATTCTTTTTAAATCCGTTCGGCTTCCCGGAACATCCGCTGTTTGAAAATTATAAGACAGCAGTCAGCGCTTTTAATATTCTGGGCTACTACAAAAACAGCATTATTGTCACACTTGTCTCCATAGCGGGAGTCATGGTGCTGGCAGTTCCCTTTGCATACGGAACTACCAGGATGCGCTGGAAACTGAAAAATACAGCGGCCACATACCTGATGATGGGACTTTTCATTCCAATCCAGGTAATCATCATCCCTCTGGCCATTCTGGTACGCCAGCTCCATATGTCAAATACATATTTTGCATTGATCATACCCTACATTGCCTTTAATGTATCCTTTGCCAGCATGATCATAGCCACATCCTTCAGATCACTGCCAAAAGAGATGGAGGAATCAGCATTTATTGACGGGGCAAGTGTGTACCGTTCCTTTTTCCAGATCCTCATGCCTCTTGTGAAACCGGCGATAGCCACTGCCGTTACCTTTGTATTTCTGGGTGTGTGGAATGAGTATACAGTAGCCTCTGTCTTTATCAGCAATGATGCAGTGAAGACGCTGCCTGTAGGGCTGGCTGCGTTTACAGGGGAGCACTCTACGGAATGGGGAGCTATGGGAGCCTGTCTTGTTATGGCAAGCATACCTACTATCATAATATATGCCATATTCAGCGAACAAGTAGAAAAAGCTCTGACTATCGGCGGAGCCGTAAAAGGATAACATACCATGAAAAATAAATTATACTATGAAGCCCCTGCAGATGCATGGGAAAAAGGAATGGCTATAGGAAACGGCCGTATTGGGGCAATGCTTCTGGGAGGGACTGACAGAGAGCATATCTGGCTGAATGAGGATACTCTCTGGTCGGGATATCCGAGGGATTATAATGATCCCGATGCATACCTCTATCTGGAGGAAGTCAGAAGACTTATATTTGACAAAGAATATGAAAAAGCTGAGAAAATATTGAACCGCCGCATGGTGGGGAACTGGAATGAATCCTACCTGCCTATGGGAGATCTGTATATAGAGACTCCCGGATTAAAAAATATAATGGCATACAAAAGAATACTGAACCTGAGCACGGGCACCGCATCCATAAGCGCTGTGACGGATAAATTTTCTTATGAACGCACCTGCTTCTGCTCATATCCTGACCAGGTGATGGCACTTCGGATCAGGTCATCAGAGACCCTGGAGGGAGGCATGAAATTCTGCCTTTCCAGCCAGCTGCGTTCTTTCTGTACAAAGGATGGGGACTGCTTTATACTTACAGGCTGGTGCCCTTCCGTGGTCGAACCTGATTACTATCCGGGTGAATATCCCATCCTCTATGAAGACTATGAGACTACAACGGCTGTCAGATTTCAGATGAGAATGAAGGTAGTGACAGATGGAAGTGCTGCAGTGGAAGAGGACGGCATAAGGGTTACAGGGAGCAGGGAGACGCTCCTGCTTTTGAGCAGCGCCAACAGTTTTCTGGGATATGATGTAAAGCCCCGGGGAAATTTTGAAGAAAAAGTAAGGCAGTATATGGAAAAGGCAGGGCGTTTTTCCTGGAAGGAACTTTATAACAGGCACAGAAGTGATTTCACAGCTCTGTTTGGCAGGGTGGAACTGGAACTGGGACATTCTGAAAACGAAGATCTGCCCATGGATAAGCGGCTGCTGAGATTTTCTGAGGGGGAAGAGGACCCGGAGCTGATCGCTACCGCCTTTCAGTTTGGAAGATATCTGCTTATATCCAGCTCCAGAGAGGGGACGGAGCCTGCAAATCTCCAGGGCATCTGGAATAAAGATATACGGCCGCCATGGAGTTCTAACTACACAGTAAATATTAATACCCAGATGAATTACTGGCCGGCGGAAGTGTGCAGTCTCCCGGAATGTGCCCGTCCTCTTATGAAATTTATTGAGGAGATCAGAGAGGCAGGGAGGAAGACAGCAGAGATAAACTATCACTGTAGAGGCTTTGCAGTCCATCACAACGTAGACCTCTGGAGGAAGACTACAGCTGTGGGGTCCAGAGAAAAGGAGGTGGATGTGCTGCCCTGGTCCTTCTGGCTGATGTCAGGCGGATGGTTCTGCCAGCATATCTATAACCACTATATCTATACCCCGGATAAGAATTTTCTCCTGCAGTCGGCCTGGCCTGTTCTCATGGAAAGCGCCAGGTTCTACCTGGACTGGCTGGTGGAGCGTAATGGAGAATTGCTCACAGTCCCGTCCGCCTCCCCGGAGAATCTCTTTGCGGACGGCGGAGGCTGTCATGGCATCACTTACAGCTGCACATTAGATAATGCTATCCTGCGTGAACTGTTTGGAAATTGTCTGGAAGCCGCGGGCCATGTGAAAAAGTGCAGGAGCCTCACAGCGGAGGAGGAGTCATTCTGCAGGGAGGTCAAAACTGCTCTTTCAAAGCTTCCGCCATATAAGATAGGAAAGTACGGGCAGCTTCAGGAGTGGTATGAGGATTTTGAAGAGAAGGATCCGGAGCACAGGCACCTCTCTATGCTGTATGGCCTTTATCCGGGAAATACCATTACAGCAGAAAACACGCCAAAGCTTGCCGCAGCCTGCAGGAGAGCTCTGGAAAGAAGAGGGGAGGGGAGCGTACCCTGGAGCCGTGCCTGGAAGGTATGCCTTCAGGCCAGGCTGAAAGATGGGGAAAAAGCATATGAGGAGGTGCGGCGTTTTCTTCAGCCGGCCAATTCAAATGAGATATCCTACAATGACGGAGGGATATACAGCAGCCTTTTCTGCGCCATGCCCCTTGAGGTTGACGGCAATCTGGGATTTACGGCGGGAATTGCAGAGATGCTCATACAAAGCCATCTCACAGAACCGGAACTGCTGCCGGCTCTGCCAAAGGCCTGGAAGAACGGCCATGTTAAAGGATTAAAAGTCCGCGGCGGCCAGACGGCTGATATTTACTGGGAAGACGGAAAACTGAAATCATATTCACTGCGAAGCGGCAGCAGATAGGAGGAAATAAAATGCCCATTTTAGATATGCCTGTTGAAAAATTAAAGGAATACACAGGAACTAATCCAAAGCCTGATGATTTTGACTTGTACTGGGAGAGGGCGCTTGCGGAATTGGACGGGACAGATCCTGATCCGGAGTGGATACCCGCTGATTTTAAGGCGCCGTCCGCAGACTGTTATGATCTGTATTATACAGGTGTAAGAAATGCCAGGATCCATGCAAAAGTGCTGGTACCTAAGGTGCATAAGGATAAGATGCCCGCGCTTGTTAATTTTCACGGATATACGGGAAACTGCGGAAACTGGACGGATAAGCTCTCTTACGCCGGCGCGGGTTTCGTGACAGCTGCCATGGACTGCCGGGGACAGGGAGGCAGATCGGAGGATACAGGACAGGTAAAGGGAAACACCATGCATGGCCATATTATCAGGGGTCTTGATGATGAGCCCGATAACCTGCTGATGAGGAATATATTTCTGGACGCCGCAGAGCTTGCCAGGATCCTTATGGATATGCCTGATGTGGATGCAGATAAGGTAGGGGTTTTTGGAGTATCCCAGGGAGGCGGGCTGTCTCTGGCCTGTGCGGCACTGGAACCGCGTATTGCAAGAGCAGCCGTCCAGTATCCTTTTCTGTCCGACTACAGGCGGGTGTGGGAGCTGGACATGGCCCAGAATGCCTATGAAGAGCTGCAGAGCTACTTTAAATTTTTTGATCCCCTGCATGAGAGGGAGGAAGAGGTCTACCGCCGTCTGGGGTATATAGATGTCCATAACCTGGCGCCCAGAATACGGGGGAAAGTACAGATGGCTGTAACACTTATGGATAATATATGCCCCCCTTCCACCCAGTTTGCTGCATATAACGCCATCACAGCCCCG
The DNA here is from genome assembly GCF_024622195.1 of Murimonas intestini. Lineage (NCBI taxonomy): Bacteria > Bacillati > Bacillota > Clostridia > Lachnospirales > Lachnospiraceae > Murimonas > Murimonas intestini. The sequence goes on along the minus strand of NZ_JANKBI010000014.1, from coordinate 152,344 downwards.
AAGGAACTTCAGATATACCCTGATTTTGGCCATGAATTTCTGCCCGGGCAGGAAGACAGGGCATTCAGGTTTTTAATGGAAATGCTGGAAGGATAAAATACCAGAAAAATCTGACATCAGAAAATTATAAAACACCACTGAAATATAAAAACAACTATTTCAGCGGTGTTTTTTTGATTTCATTTCAATTTAATTTCGTCACCTGCCAAATTTCTTGATTATTGAAATGTCTCCGTGAATATGATATCCTAAAGGGTAGGTTACAGATCAGCCTTTTGCTGTTTGCTGAAGGCATGTACTGTAAAAATTTGATAGCTTATTTTGCAGTGAAGATGGAGGAATCCCATAATGAAATTATCTGCTTTATTAGAAAGATTAGAATATGAATGTGTCCAGGGCAGTCTTGACACGGATGTGAGGTCTGTAGTCAATGATTCCAGGAAAGCGGAGGACGGAGCACTGTTCTTCTGTATAAAAGGCGCCGTCTCTGACGGTCATAAATATGCCGCCGAGGTGGCAAAGAAGGGAGCATCAGTCCTGATCGTGCAGGATGAGGTGGAGGTGCCGGAGAATGTCACAGTCATCAAAGTGGCAGACAGCCGCTATGCCATGGCGCTCATATCGGCCGCCTGGTTCGGATATCCTGCCAGGCAGCTGAAGGTGATAGGGATCACCGGTACAAAGGGGAAGACAACTACTACATATATGGTAAAGTCTATCCTGGAATCAGCCGGGCACAAGGTTGGGCTGATCGGTACTATCGAGGCTATTATTGGGGATGAAGTGATGCCGGCCAGCAATACCACACCTGAATCATATACCATCCAGGAATACTTCAGAAAGATGGTGGATGAAGGGTGTGACTGCGTTGTCATGGAGGTTTCTTCCCAGGGCCTGATGCTCCACAGGACGGCAGGCGTCCAGTTTGAGATAGGTATTTTCACAAATATTGAGCCTGACCACATAGGGCCGGCAGAGCATTCCAGCTTTGAGGAATATATGGCCTGCAAGGGCCTGCTTTTCAGGCAGTGCCGCATCGGTATCGTGAATGCTGATGATAAGCACCTGGATCAGGTGCTGGAGGGGCACACATGTAAAATAGAGACATTTGGCTTTTCAGAAAATGCAGATCTGCGCGCTTCAGATGTAAAGCTGGTCAAGGAGCCGGGCTACCTGGGAGTGTCTTACAGAGCCAGCGGACTCATTGATATGGATGTGGAGATCGACATCCCGGGAAAATTCAGTGTGTATAATTCACTGACAGCCATTGCCATCTGCCTTCATTTCGGTGTATCCAGAGACAATATCAGGCAGGCATTAAAACAGGCCAAGGTCAAGGGCCGCATTGAGATGATCAAGGTGTCAGATGATTTTACGCTGATGATAGATTATGCCCACAATGCCATGAGTTTAAAGAGCCTGCTCACCACACTGAGGGAATATCAGCCCAAGCGTCTTGTATGCCTGTTTGGCTGCGGGGGCAACAGGTCCAGGGCAAGAAGATATGAGATGGGTGAAGTTTCCGGGCAGCTGGCTGATTTTACGATCATTACCTCTGATAACCCCCGGTTTGAGAAACCGGATGATATCATAGCTGATATTGAGACAGGGATAAAGAAAACAGAGGGTGAGTATATCAGGATCCCTGACAGGAAGGAGGCCATTGCCTATGCGATCCACAACGGAAGGCCGGGTGATGTGATCGTGCTGGCCGGGAAAGGTCATGAAGACTACCAGGAGATAGAGGGGAAAAAACACCCTATGGATGAGAGGGTGCTGATTGCCCAGATTTTGAAGGAAGACAGGGCGGGAGCCTGAAAGGGGAGAATGCAGAAGCTATATGCGGATATCATAGTAGATATCACACAGGAAAAATTAGACAGGACATTCCAGTATATTATTCCGGATCGGCTGAGGGAAAAGCTGGAGGTGGGCATGCTTGTGCAGGTTCCGTTTGGAAAGGGCAGCAGGACGATCAAGGGATATGTGATAAAGCTGACTGACACTGCGGAATTCGATTTATCAAGACTGAAAGAAATACAGGAAATCGTCACGGACGGGCTGGGCCCCCAGTCCAGGCTGGTCAGGCTGGCTGCATGGATCAGGGAGCAGTACGGCTCTGCAATGATACAGGCGTTAAAGACCGTGATACCTGTTAAGAAAAAAATAAAGGCAAGAGAAAAGAAAAGCATACGCCTGATCATGGACAGGGAAAAGGCAGTGTCCCAGCTGGAGTTTTACAGGAAAAAGCATCAGGCTGCGAGAGCCAGGCTTTTAGAAGCGCTGCTGGAGGATGCAGAGCTGCCCTATGAGCTGGCCGCCGGCCGCCTGAATATTACTTCAGCTGTAATAAAGGCCCTGGAGGAACAGCAGGTGATCGTCTGCAGCAGTGAAAAGGTCTACAGAAATCCTCTTAAGGGAGAAATGGCGGAAGGGCAGCATATATCCCTGAACGCAGAGCAGCAGGCTGCGGCGGAGGGGATCATCCGTGCATGGGAGGCGGGCGATGACAGGCCCAGCCTGATCCATGGAGTCACAGGCAGCGGAAAGACAGAAGTTTACATGGAACTCATAGCCCATGTGGTAGAAAACGGTCAGCAGGCGATCATGCTCATACCCGAGATCGCCCTGACTTATCAGACTGTCATGCGGTTTTACAGAAGGTTTGGGGAGCGTATCTCCGTAGTAAATTCCCGCCTTTCAGACGGTGAGAAATATGACCAGTTCGAGAGGGCCAGAAATGGGGATATCGATGTCATGATCGGCCCCAGATCGGCGCTGTTTACACCGTTTCAGAATCTGGGGGCTGTCATTATTGACGAAGAACATGAGCGTACATATAAAAGTGAGACAACACCCAGGTACGATGCCAGGGAGACGGCCATCCGCCGGGCGGAGATGGAAGGCGCAAGGGTGGTGCTGGGATCGGCAACCCCTTCTGTAGAATCATACTACAGGGCGCTGGAAGGACAATACAGCCTTTACCAGCTGAAGAAGCGGGTGAGGGAGGGAGAACTTCCTGATGTATGTATCGCGGATATGAGGGAAGAGCTGAAGGCGGGAAACAGGTCTATATTCAGCCGCAGGCTCCTGGAACTCACAGAGGACAGGCTTAAGAACGGCGAGCAGGTCATGCTGTTTCTGAACAGGAGAGGGTATTCGGGGTTTTTATCCTGCCGCTCCTGCGGGCATGTGCTGAAATGTCCCCACTGTGAGGTATCGCTCTCGGCCCATAATAACGGAAAACTAGTCTGCCACTACTGCGGATATGAGGAAGAGATCCCCCATAAATGTCCTTCCTGCGGCTCTGCTTTTCTGAGAGGGTTCAAAGCCGGGACACAGCAGATCGAAGAACTGGTAAGAAAGCAGTTCCCTTCTGCCAGAGTCCTGCGTATGGATCTGGATACGACAAAGGGAAAGGGAGGCCACGACAAGATACTGGAAAGCTTCTTGAACAGGGAGGCGGATATCCTGATAGGGACACAGATGATCGTAAAAGGGCACGATTTTCCAAATGTCACCCTGGTGGGTGTGCTGGCGGCTGATCTCTCCCTCCATGCCGGAGATTACAGGTGCGCGGAAAGAACATTCCAGCTGCTGACACAGGCGGCAGGCAGGGCCGGGAGAGGTGAGAGGCCGGGAGAGGTGGTCATCCAGACATATGACCCTTCAAATTATGCCGTCCAGGCGGCTGCTTCCCAGGACTACGAAGGCTTTTACTGGCAGGAGATACTGTTCCGCAGCCTGGCAGGCTATCCGCCGGTGTCAGGAATGATGGCCATACATGGGACTTCGGAAGATCAGGGGCAGCTGGAACTGGCCATGGAGTATCTGAAAAAGCTGCTGGACCAGATAGGGAAGAAAAACCAGCTCTCTATTGTAGGACCGGCTGACGAGACAGTTTACAAGATCAGCGATGTGTACAGAAAAGTACTCTATGTGAAGCATGAGAGGCGGGAAATGCTGATTATGGTCAAGGACAGGGTAGAACAATATATAGAGATGAACCAGGGATATAAAACAATCAATATACAGTTTGAATTAGAGTAATTATTTAAGTTACAACAGTCATAAATAATTAAAAATGAGAAGATAATAATGGAGGAATGAAAAATGGCGATCCGGAAGATCAGGATTATGGGTGATGGCGTACTTACTAAAAAATGCAAAGAAGTAAAAGAGGTGACACCGAGAATCAGGCAGCTCATAGATGATATGATTGAAACAATGTATGAAGAGATGGGCGTAGGGCTGGCAGCTCCCCAGGTGGGTGTGCTCAAGAGGATCGTTGTGATAGACGTGGGTGAGGGGCCGATCATCATGATCAACCCGGAGATCATAGAGACTTCAGGAGAACAGTGCGGTTCTGAAGGATGTCTGAGCCTCCCTGGAAAGATGGGACAGGTGACAAGGCCGAATTACGTTAAAGCAAAGGCTTATAATGAAGAGATGGAAGAAATCATTGTGGAGGGTGAAGAACTGCTGGCCAGGGCAATCTGCCATGAGTGCGAGCATCTGGACGGAATCATGTTTGTGGAGCATGTGGAAGGCGAACTATATGACGTGGCCCCGGCAGAGGAAGAAGAGTTATAAACATCAGGATAGATGATCAGAGAGATGAGGTGGCAAGATGCGTATAGTATTTATGGGAACCCCGGATTTTGCAGTGGGGACATTAAAGGCACTTATAGGATCACGGCATGAGGTGGCGGCTGTCATTACCCAGCCGGATAAGCCCAAGGGAAGAGGCAAGGCCATGCAGTACACACCTGTCAAGGAGGTGGCCCTGGAGGCAGGGATCCCTGTTTTCCAGCCCAGGAAGGTGCGTGACCCTGAATTTATAGAACAATTCAGACAGCTTGAGCCGGATGCGGCTGTAGTGGTGGCTTTCGGACAGATCATTCCCCAGGCGGTTCTGGATATCCCCAAGTTTGGCTGCATCAACGTGCATGGCTCCCTGCTTCCCAAGTACAGGGGGGCGGCGCCTATACAGTGGGCTGTGATTGACGGTGAAAAGGAGTCAGGCGTGACAACTATGCGCATGGATGCAGGGCTGGACACCGGAGATATGATATTAAAAGCAGCGGTACCTCTTGACGAAAAGGAAACAGGAGGTAGCCTGTTCGATAAGCTGAGCCGGACAGGAGCGGAACTTCTGCTGGAGACCCTGGACAAGATCGAGGACGGGACGGCAGTCTATGAAAAGCAGGAGGAAGAATCGCCTACGGCATATGCTGCCATGCTGAAAAAGGATCAGGGCCATATTGACTGGACCCGGGATGCAGCCAGCATAGAACGCCTTATCAGAGGGCTGAATCCGTGGCCCAGCGCATATACCCGCCTGGATGGAAAGACTTTAAAAATCTGGTCTGCTGATGTAGGGGAGGAAGCAGCCGGAGATGGCAGTTCTTATGGGGAAACAGCCTGTGGCACTGTCATAGAGGTCACAAAAAAGGATTTCAAGGTAAAGACAGGGAAAGGGTATCTTACAGTGAAGGAACTCCAGCCGGAGGGAAAGAAGCGGATGAGCGCGGATGCTTTCCTGAGAGGGTATCATGTAGAGGCAGGCACTGTACTGGAATAAATTCAGCCGGCTGCCGCTTGGCCTACGCAGGCCTGCATGAAAGGTTATATTTATTTTACTTAAGTTTTTATGAATTAATTGTGAAAGCCATGCTTTTTTATAGAAAATAGGATAGAATAATTGTAACTATCCTATGGAGAGTATAGAAATGTACAGGAAAGGAGCATGACTTATGTTATTGAGTTATAATGTAAATCATTTTTATGGATATGGTATGGGCGGGTTCGGGATGTTCCTGGATCCGACTATGATTTTTGCCCTGATCGGGCTGGCGCTGTCACTGATAGCGTCCGGGGCAGTGAGAAGCTCATTTGCAAAATATTCGTCAGTGCGGGCTATGTGCGGACTGACAGGGGCACAGGTGGCTGACAGGCTGCTGAGGAGCGCTGGTATTGGTGATGTCAGGATAGAGCATATAAGCGGAAATCTGAATGACCACTATGATCCAAGGTCAAAGGTCCTTCGTCTCTCAGACAGTGTATATGGGTCCACATCAGTGGCTGCCCTGGGTGTGGCGGCGCACGAATGCGGCCATGCGATCCAGCATCAGGTCCACTATGGGCCGCTTGTGCTGCGCAGCACGCTGGTGCCTCTGGCAAATCTCGGCTCTACCCTTGCCTGGCCCGTCTTTTTTATCGGACTGATCGCTTCTGTTCCATTTCTGACTACCGCGGGAATCATTCTGTTTGGTCTGGCGGTGCTGTTCCAGCTGGTGACACTCCCGGTAGAATTCAATGCATCAAAAAGAGCGCTGTCCCAGCTTGACGGTATGGGGATACTGGGGCAGACGGAGTCAGAAGGGGCCAGAAAAGTGCTAAGAGCAGCGGCTATGACATATGTGGCAAGCCTTGCTGCTTCAATTTTACAATTGCTCAGATTATTAATTTTATCAAGGGGAAGAAGAAATGACTAAGACGGTTAACATAAGAGAACTGGTTCTGGAAATGCTTATGCAGGTGACAGAAGAGGGAGGATACAGCCATATCGTGCTGCGTGAGGTGCTGGAGAAATATCAGTATCTTGAAAAGCGTGACCGCTCCTTCCTCACAAGAGTGTTCGAGGGCACTCTGGAAAATATGATACAGATAGATTATATCATCGGCTGTTTTTCGAAGGTAAAAGTAGAGGATATGAAGCCGCTGATCAGGGACCTGCTCCGGCTTTCCGTTTATCAGCTGAAATATATGGACAGTATACCGGATTCTGCTGTGTGCAATGAGGCAGTGAAGATTGCACAGAGGAGAGGCTTTTATAATCTGAAAGGATTTGTAAATGGAGTTCTGCGGAGTGTGGCAAGAGGAATCGCACAGGTGGAATATCCTGATGAAAAAAAGGAGCCTGAAAAATTTCTGTCGGTGACCTACTCCATGCCGGAATGGATCCTGGAAAAATGGCTGCTCCAGTTTGATTATGCAGTGGTGAAACGTATCTGTGAGGCCTTTCATGAGGAGCAGCCCACGACTATCAGGTGTAATCTGAATATGGCTACTCTGGAAGAGGTGTCTGAGAGCCTCAAGGGCGAGGGTATCGAAGTGAAGAAAGTCCCATATCTGGATTATGCCCTTCAGATCAGGAATTATAATTATCTTAAAGCGATCACATCATTTAAAAAGGGCTGGTTCCAGGTCCAGGATGTGAGCTCTATGCTGGTGGCGGAGATAGCGGCGCCTCAGTGGGGTGATTACTGCATAGATGTGTGCGCCGCGCCGGGAGGAAAGAGCCTGCATCTGGCTGACAAGCTTAAGGGCAGCGGTTATGTGGAGGCAAGGGATGTGACAGATTACAAGGTGGCGCTCATGCAGGAGAATATAGACCGCATCAATTCTGTAAATATGGAAGCAGTTCTTGCCGATGCCACTGTATTTGATCCAAAATCAGTGGAAAAAGCAGATATCCTCATAGCAGATGTGCCTTGCTCAGGCCTTGGCGTGCTGGGTAAAAAGGCGGATATTAAATATAAGATGAGTGCGGCTAAGCAGCAGGAGATCATAAAGCTGCAGAGGAAGATACTTGATACTGTTTACCAGTATGTCAAGGTGGGAGGCACGCTCATATACAGCACATGTACCATCGGAGCTGACGAGAACCAGTACAACGTCAAGTGGTTTCTGGATCATTATCCGTTCAGGCTGGACAGTATCGACCCATATATCAGTGATGAGCTCAAGAGTAAATCCACAAAGGCCGGTTATCTGCAGCTCCTTCCAGGAGTGCACAAAGCTGACGGATTTTTCATTTCGCGTTTTAAGAGGATCAGTTAATGGATAAAAAAGATATCAAATCCCTTTATTTAGATGAACTGCAGCAGGAACTGGCAGTTTTGGGGGAGAAGCCGTTTCGGGCGGGACAGGTTTACCAGTGGATGCATCAGAAGCTGGCGGAAGATTTTGAAGAAATGAGCAGCCTGTCCAAAGAGCTTCGCAGGAAACTCTGTGAAAATTATGAATACATATGTCTGAGGCCTGTCGAGGTCCTGACTTCAGATATCGACGGAACACAGAAATATTTATTTGAGCTGGATGATAAAAATGTAGTTGAGAGTGTGCTGATGAAGTACAGGCACGGGAATTCCGTGTGTATCTCCTCCCAGGTGGGGTGCAGGATGGGATGCCGTTTCTGCGCCTCCACCATCGGCGGATGGGTGAGAAATCTGACGGGGGGCGAGATGCTGGACCAGGTATACCGCATACAGCGCCTGTCAGGAGAGAGAGTCTCAAATCTGGTGATCATGGGAACAGGAGAGCCGCTGGATAATTATGACAATGTGGTGAGGTTCATCCGGCTTTTGAGTAATGAAAAAGGACTGAATATCAGCCAGAGGAATATTACCCTGTCAACCTGCGGACTCGTGCCCCAGATACGCCGTCTGGCGGAAGAGGGACTGCAGATCACACTTGCACTGTCACTCCATGCTTCTAGTCAGGAAAAGCGCAGGGAGCTGATGCCGATTGCAAATAAATACAGCATCAGTGAGGTGCTGGATGCCTGCCGTTACTATTATGATAAGACAGGGCGGCGTCTCACATTTGAATACAGCCTGGTGGGAGGCGTCAATGACAGAAGAGAGGATGCGGCTCTTCTGGCAAAGCTGATCGGAAACCTGAACTGTCACGTAAACCTGATTCCTGTCAATCCTATAAAAGAGCGCGATTTTGTCAGCTCACAGAAAAAAGTTATGGACGATTTCAAAAATAAACTTGAAAAATGCGGAATTAATGTTACTATTAGAAGGGAAATGGGCCGGGATATCAACGGCGCATGCGGACAGCTCAGAAGAAGTTATATAAAGCTTTCAGATGAAAAGGAAGAAGGGGAGGAAGAAGTATGAAATCTTTCTGCATTACAGATGTAGGGCAGAGAAGGGTCATGAACCAGGACTTTGTCTATGCATCAAATAAGCCGGTTGGCAGCCTTCCCAATCTATTTGTGGTTGCGGATGGAATGGGCGGTCATAAGGCCGGCGATTTTGCTTCCCGTTATACAGTTGAAGTACTGCTGGATTCAATCAATAAAAATCCGGAGAGTAATCCGATAAAAGTGATACGGACAGGCATAGAGACAGCCAATACTGAAGTTTTGGCAAAGGCCAATGCGGATGAGAATTTTGCAGGAATGGGAACGACCATAGTGGTGGCTACAGTGATCGGGCATTACCTGTATGTGGCAAACGTGGGGGACAGCAGGCTGTATCTGATCAGGAACAGGATCCAGCAGATCACAAAGGACCATTCCCTGGTGGAGGAAATGGTAAGGATTGGGGAAATTAACAGGGAACAGGCCAGGAACCACCCTGATAAAAATATTATTACAAGGGCGATCGGTGCAAGGCCGAGAGTCATGATTGATTTTTTTGATATGAAGCTGCTCGCTGGGGACAGGCTGCTGCTCTGTTCCGATGGGCTGAGCAACATGCTGGAAGACCAGGAAATCGAGCATATTGTGAAAAAAGGTAGAGACCTGCCGAAGATAGCCAGAGAACTGGTGGCAAGAGCCAACCAGAATGGCGGTAAAGACAATATAGCGGTTGTGCTGGTGGAACCGCTGACAGGTGAGGTGGAAGAATGTTAAAAGAAGGAATGTTTATCCAGGAAAGGTACGAGATCATAAGCAGGATAGGTTCCGGTGGAATGGCTGATGTCTATAAGGCAAAGGACCATAAGCTGAACCGTTTTGTTGCGGTCAAGGTTCTGAAGAATGAATTCAGGGATGACAAGGTATTTATCTCTAAATTCAGGACAGAGGCCCAGTCTGCAGCAGGACTTGCCCACCCGAATATTGTAAATGTGTATGATGTCGGAGAAGACCACGGCGTGTATTTTATCGTCATGGAACTGGTAGAGGGGATCACCCTTAAAGAATACATTGAAAAAAAAGGAAGGCTGGGCGTGCGGGAAGCCACCAGCATCGCAGTCCAGGTATCTATGGGACTGGAGACGGCGCATAATAAAGGGATCATTCACAGGGATGTGAAGCCTCAGAATATCATCATTTCTACAGATGGCAAGGTAAAGGTGACAGATTTCGGTATTGCCCGCGCTGCGTCTACAAATACGATCAGTTCTAATGTGATGGGTTCTGTCCATTACAGTTCTCCGGAGCAGGCAAGAGGCGGATACAGTGATGCCAAGAGCGATATCTACTCGCTGGGTATTACAATGTATGAGATGCTCACAGGGCATCTTCCGTTTGACGGTGACAGCACGGTAGCCATCGCTATCAAACACCTCCAGGAGGAGATGCAGTCTCCGAGGAAATACGTGCCAGACCTGCCAAAGAGCATTGTGCAGATCATTTATAAATGTACCCAAAAAAGTGCCGACAGGCGCTACAGCAATATGGAGGAACTGATATATGACCTGAAGGAATCTCTTGTGAATCCCGACGGTGATTTTGTACAGATCGTCCCTATCGGCAGCAATGCCCAGACGGTAGTGATATCCAAGGATGAACTGGACAGGATAAACGGAGGCTACGGTGATCCCGGGGCCGATGACTACGAGTACGGTGACGGGAACTACGGGGATAACTATCAGGACGGTTATAATGACCAGGACGGTTACGGTGGCGGCTACGGCGGACAGTACGACGACGGCTACGATGACCAGGGCGGTTACGGGCAGGGCTATGATGACTATGGCCAGGACGGCTACGGAAATGACGGTTACGGCGGCGGTGGCTATCAGAATAATCCTTACGGGGCTTACCCTCCGAGGGATAACCGCCAGGGGCGCTATTATGACCCTGATGACGACGATGATGAGAGCGGCATGCATCCGAAGCTGGAGAAGGTCCTGACTGTTGGAAGTATTGTTATTGCAGTTATCATCTTCTGCATTTTTGTGGCGCTTGTTGTGAATGCCCTGGGATTTAAGATCAATCCCTTTGCGAAGAAAGCAGAGACAGAGACAACAACGGAGACTGAGACTGACAGAGAGTCAGAAAGCAAAAAAGAAAGTGAGACAAGCAAGACAGAGGCAGGGGATATCACTGTTCCTTCACTGCTTGGAAAAACAAAGGCGCAGGCGGAGGAAGCCACAAAGAGCCTGGAGCTTGGCTCAAAATACGGCGGCGAGAAGACTTCTAATGAGTACCCGGCAGGACAGATCATGGAACAGAGCCCGGCGGCAGGAACTAAAGTTGCGAAAAATACGACTATCATCTATTATGTGAGCAAGGGTGCAGGCGAGATCAGCATTCCGGATCTGAGCGGCTACGATCTGTCTTCAGCCCAGTCAGCCTTAAGTGCCCTGGGATTAAAGACGAACACGGATTATGCCTATAGCGATACGGTGAGCCAGGACTTAGTCATAAGGACTAACCCGGCGGCAGGAGCTTCCGCACAGGCCGGGGATACAGTCACTGTGATACTGAGCAGAGGGCCAAATCCGGAGACACAGCCGCAGACAGAGCCTGCGAATACTGTCAATGTACCTGATATGACAGGCTGGGCGCAGTCAGATGCACAGAGCGCTATACAGAATCTGGGCCTGACTGTAAATATCCAGGAGGATGTATCCACAACAGTGGCCAAAGGGCTTGTTATGGGGCAGAGTGCCAGCGGTTCAGTTGAAGCCGGCGGAAGTATTACTCTTGTGATCAGCTTAGGCCAGCCTGACCCTGAAGTGGGGGGAGGCAATGAAGGCGGAAACGAAGGAAACGGCGGAGAAGGCGGAAACGGTGTTTATACTGCCGGAGGAAATCTGGAGACACCGCCGACAGGTTATGACGGGTATTCGCCAGTCAGAATTTCCCTGCGCCGTAATGATGTTGAAGAATCAGTTATTACAGATGGAGTTGCTGTTTCTTTCCCGTATCCGGTCCAACTGACAAGTTCTATTTCCGGCAGTGCGGTAATTAGAGTTGAAATTAATGGAACAATAACAGACTATCCTATCAACTTCGAATAAAGAGGCACCAACCACATGCATGGAAAGATAATAAAAGGAATAGCCGGATTCTACTACGTACACACAACAGAATCCGGCACGTATGAGTGCAAGGCAAAAGGGATATTCCGCAAGGATAAGATAAAGCCTCTTGTCGGTGACAATGTGATCATCGATGTCATCAATGAAGAAGAGAAGACAGGGAATCTGGTGGAGATACTGCCAAGGAAGAATGTTCTGGTGCGCCCGGCAGTGGCAAATGTGGACCAGGCGCTTGTTATTTTTGCCATCAGCAGGCCAAAGCCAAATTTCAATCTTCTTGACAGGTTCCTGATCATGATGGAACGCCAGAATGTACCCTCGGTTATCTGCTTTAATAAAATGGACATTGCCTCAGAGGAAGAGGAGCAGAAGCTGCGCACCATCTATGAGAACTGCGGCTGTCAGGTGCTGTTTACAAGTGCGGCTCAGGAGGAAGGGATGGAGAATGTCAGGTCCCGGCTGAGAGGAAAGACGACAACTGTTGCTGGTCCTTCCGGTGTGGGCAAATCTTCTATCATTAATCTGCTGGCTCCCGATGTAGGTATGGAGACAGGGGAGATCAGCCAGAAGATCGACAGAGGAAAACATACGACAAGGCACTCGCAGCTGATCATGCTGGAGGAAGGGACGTATATTATGGATACTCCGGGATTCAGTTCGCTGTACCTGCAGGATCTGGAAAAAGAAGAACTGAAGGATTTCTTTGCTGAGTTTAAGGAGTATGAGCCTTACTGCAGATTTCAGGGATGTGCCCATATCAACGAGCCGGGGTGCGGCGTGAAGGCAGCTCTCGAAGAGGGAAAAATCAGCCTGAGCCGTTATGAAAATTACGTTGAATTATATAACGAGTTAAAAGACAAGAGGAGGTACTAGACATGTATATCTTATCTCCGTCAATATTGGCGGCGGACTTTAAAGAACTGGGAAAAGAGATCCAGACTGTCGACAAGGCAGGGGCCCAGTATATCCACATTGATGTCATGGATGGAGAGTTCGTGCCCAGCATTTCCCTGGGAATGCCTGTGATATCTTCAGTGAGGGGCACTACAAAGAAAGTTTTTGATGTGCACCTTATGGTTGACAGGCCAGAGCGTTATATTCAGGAGTTTGTAAAGTGCGGCGCCGACATTATCACTGTCCATGCAGAGGCATGTACCCATCTGGACAGAGTGATCCAGCAGATACACGATGCCGGAGCCAGGGCCGGTGTGGCTTTAAACCCGGCAACTTCACTGACTGCCCTGGATTATGTCCTGGACAAAGTGGATATGGTTCTCATAATGACAGTCAATCCGGGATTCGGCGGACAGAAATATATTCCTTCGTGCACGGATAAGATCAAAAAGCTGCGCCATATTATAGAAGACAGAGGACTGGCGGTAGATATAGAAGTGGATGGAGGCATTAATAAAGACACAGTCCACACTGTATTGTCTGCGGGAGCGAATGTTATTGTAGCCGGGTCAGCAGTCTTTGGCGAAGGCGCAGATGAAAAGGTCAGGGAATTTTTAGAAATCATGAGCGGATACGGGAAGATACAGAAATGAAAACTACAGTGATCATCAGCGGGGGCAGTCTGGAAAAAGACTTTGCCCTTGCATTTTTGAAAGAGCATTCTTATGAGTATCTCGTAGGAGCGGACAGAGGGATTGAATTCCTGAAGGCAAATGGTATTGAGCCTACCCACATAGTGGGCGATTTCGATTCTACGGGAAAAGAAGCTCTTTCTTTTTTTGAAAAAAATGAGAATATAGAGATAAGAAGATTTAATCCTCATAAGGATTTTACAGATACCCAGCTGGCGCTAGATCTGGCACTCAGTCTGGGCAGCAGCAGAGTTTATATACTGGGCTGTTTTGGAACACGCATCGACCATGTGCTTGCAAACGTGCGGATCCTGCGGATGGCTCTGGAAAAGGACATCCAATGCTTTCTGTGTGATGCAAGAAACAGGGTGCGCCTGACTGACAGGCCAGTTACGCTGCAAAAAGACGGACAGTATGGTAAATACGTGTCTCTGTTTGCACTCAGCGGGGAGGTGACAGGGCTGACCCTCAGGGGATTCTGTTATCCGCTGACAGATTATACAATGAAAAGTGAAGATTCCATAGGAGTCAGCAATGAAATAAAAGATGGGGAAGCGCAGATACTGTTTAAGAGCGGGAAGCTTGTCATTGTAGAGAGCAGGGATTAAGGGGGGCGTGTGCATTGCGAAACGGCGTTTTTGCCGTTTCTGTGCATCGCGAAGCGCATTACTATTTGCGAATCCGCAAATAGTAATTTGCCGTCGAATAGTGTCGATAAGTTTTTGGCGTAATACCTTGCTTTTTTGTCGGTTTATGTGGTAAACTGATTGATGTTAAGAGAAAGTAGTAGACATAAGATAGAAGAATTAAGGCGGCGGCCGCAGAATTTTAGCAGCTGCCCAGGAAGACGAAAGGAAGTTACATACAGATGAAATTAGGAATAGTAGGTTTGCCGAACGTGGGCAAAAGCACACTGTTTAATTCTTTGACTAAGGCTGGGGCAGAATCAGCGAATTATCCATTCTGTACCATAGACCCAAATGTTGGAGTTGTAGCAGTACCGGATGAGAGACTGAAGCTTCTCGCTGATTTGTACGATTCTCAGAAGGTGACACCGGCGGTCATCGAGTTTGTGGATATTGCAGGTCTTGTCAAGGGCGCTTCCAAAGGGGAAGGGTTGGGCAACCAGTTCCTTGCGAACATCAGGGAAGTAGATGCCATTGTGCATGTAGTGAGATGTTTCGAAGATTCTAATGTGATCCATGTAGACGGAAATGTCGATCCGGCCCGTGATATTGAGACGATCAATCTGGAACTCATATTTTCGGATATTGAGATTCTGGAGCGCCGAATCGCAAAGACATCAAAGGTAGCCAGAAACGATAAGGCAGCTGCAAAAGAACTGGAGTTCCAGCAGAGGCTGAAGGATTACCTGGAGGAAGGCAGACTGGCTATTGGTTTTGAGACTAAAGATGATGATGAGGCGGCATGGCTTCCGACTTACAATCTCTTAACATACAAACCTGTTATATACGCCGCGAATGTAGCAGAGTCCGACCTGGCGGATGACGGGGCATCTAATCCATATGTGGCAAAGGTCCGCGAGATTGCCAAGAATGAGCACAGTGAAGTATTTGTGATCTGCGCCCAGATCGAGCAGGAGATCGCAGAGCTGGATGACGATGAGAAGAAGATGTTTCTGGAAGACTTGGGTCTTGAGGAATCCGGACTGGAGAAATTGATAAAAGCCAGCTATTCGCTGCTTGGCCTTATCAGCTATCTGACGGCCGGAGAAACAGAAACCAGGGCATGGACAATTATCAAAGGGACAAAGGCACCGGGTGCAGCCGGTAAGATCCACTCAGATTTCGAGAGAGGGTTTATCAGGGCTGAGGTCGTGAATTATCAGGACCTGCTTGATTGTGGTTCCCTTGCAGCAGCTAAAGAGAAAGGCCTTGTTGGTTTGGAAGGCAAGGAATACGTTGTGAAAGACGGAGATGTTATTCTTTTCCGTTTTAATGTATAGACAACTGGAAAAAACTGGATGAATAGGGCCTGCATCCAGAAGCATACTAGGAGAGGTACCAGGGTACCGGGAAATACTTAGAAACTAAGAAACCTGTATGAAGGGAAAGGCACTGGTGAGAAAATGAGTCAGCTGGAGTTATTAAAAAACGAGATTGAAAAAGAAAGAAAAAAACTGGATTCTCTGCTAGCAGGGGATAACCTTGAGGAAACCTACCGGCAGAGCCTTGTAGTTGACAAGCTGGTAGAGAAATACATCAGCTTAACAGAAAAATAAGTAAAATGATCAGGGCTGCTGCCACGGCGCACATGTAATTTATGTGTGGATGGCAGCAGCCCTTTACTGTTGTTGTTAATGGTCACTCCGTGACCAGGAAAACACTTGCCACCTGCCTTCAATCGTAGTACAATATCCGAAGGCGGGAGAACGGCAAAGTGAGGTAAGATTATGAATAAGAAAGTATTGTTTATTGTTAATCCCAAGTCAGGAAAAGAACAGATAAAGACAAAACTGCTGGAAATCGTAGATCTGTTTGTTAAAAATAAAATGGACCTTACTATTTATACCACCCAGCGCAGCCAGGATGCATGCGAGGTGACAAGAAACAGGATAGCGGAATTTGACATGATCGTATGCAGCGGAGGAGACGGGACGCTTGATGAAGTGATCACCGGCATGATGCAGAGTGAGATAAAAAAGCCGCTGGGGTACATACCGGGGGGAAGCACAAACGATTTTGCCCACAGCCTGAAAATCCCAAAGAATCTTGTGGCGGCAGCTGGCGTGATTACCCTGAACAGACAGTATCTGTGTGATATAGGGGGCTTTAACGAAGATTATTTTGTATATATAGCGGCCTTTGGGCTTTTTACAGATGTCTCTTATCAGACCAGCCAGCAGTTAAAAAACATCCTGGGGCATGTTGCCTATGTGCTGGAGGGGGCCAAACGGATCTTCAACATCAAGGCTTATAAGATGTCCATAGAGATAGAAGGCGAGATGGTCACAGAAGAATTCATCTATGGGATGGTAACAAACTCGGAATCTGTGGGCGGTTTTAGAAATATGACGGGCAAAAATGTAAAGCTGAATGACGGATTGTTTGAGGTCACTCTCATAAAGAGTCCGAAGAATCCCATTGAACTGCAGGAGATCATAGGGGCTCTGCTCCTTCAGGAGGTTAATCCAAAGTATATGTACTCCTTTAAGACAGACAGACTTATCATTGAATCAGAGGATGAGGTGCCCTGGACTCTGGATGGGGAATTTGGAGGAAATCACAGGCAGCTGGAGATCGTTAATCATAAGCAGGCGATTCCTATAATGGTTAAAAGTCTTGACGCGTTAAAATAAAAAAGTGGTTCCTTTTTTATCTAAAGTAGGTTATAATTATAAACGGAAATGGTGTACTTATAAAGTGAGTCTATTAAATTTAGGAAGCGGAGGTAACGTAAATGTTAGTATCAGCAAAAGAAATGTTAGAGAAGGCCAGAGCAGGCCACTATGCTGTAGGACAGTTCAATATCAACAATCTTGAGTGGACAAAGGCAATTCTTCTGGCAGCACAGGAAAACAATTCACCGGTTATCTTAGGAGTCTCTGAAGGCGCCGGAAAATATATGACTGGATATAAGACAGTTGTAGGAATGGTAAACGGAATGTTGGAAGAACTTAACATTACTGTTCCTGTAGCACTTCACTTAGATCACGGCGGATACGAAGGATGCATGAAGTGCATCGAAGCAGGATTCTCATCTATCATGTATGACGGATCCCACAGCCCGATTGAAGAGAACGTGGCAAATACAAAAGAGCTTGTTAAGATCTGCGCAGAAAAAGGAATGTCTCTGGAAGCAGAGGTTGGATCTATCGGCGGAGAAGAAGACGGCGTAGTAGGAATGGGCGAGTGCGCTGATCCTCAGGAATGCAAGAGGATTGCTGACCTGGGCGTTACAATGCTGGCAGCAGGAATCGGAAATATCCATGGAAAATATCCGGCAAACTGGAAAGGACTCAGCTTTGAGACTCTGGAAGCAATCAAGAGCCTGACAGGTGATATGCCGTTAGTTCTTCACGGAGGCACAGGCATTCCGGAAGATATGATTAAAAAAGCTATCGATCTTGGTGTTGCCAAGATAAACGTAAACACAGAATGCCAGCTGTCATTTGCTGCTGCTACACGTGAATACATCGAAGCTGGCAAAGACCAGCAGGGTAAAGGCTATGATCCTCGTAAGCTGCTGGCTCCGGGCACAGAAGCTATCAAAGCTACTGTAGTGGAGAAAATGGAGCTTTTCGGATCAATCAACAAAGCCTGACCAGTTTAAGAACATAATTTTAGGGAAAATGTTAATTGTATTTTTTCCGGAATTGGGTTATTATTTGTACAGACAAAAAAGTATAGCTGAATAAAAGCGAGAACGAGGGCGTTCCACCAACAGGTGGGACGCCTTTTTTTGTTACATAGGAAAGTTCGTCCTATGTAACAAAAAACGCTCCGCGAGGATCGCACTGCGGCGGTAAGGAATCATGTCGCTGAAGCGACCCGCCGCAGGCGGAGAATCCCGCAAGCGAGATTCTTTTTCATTCAAGAAAGGTGAGGAAAATTATGAGTAAAACTATGAATGTGTCAGAGATTTTTGGAGAAAACGTATTTAGTGACAGGGTTATGCAGGAGAGACTTCCAAAGAAGATATACAGAGAATTGAAAAAGACTATGAATGAGGGCAAGGAACTGGATCCGGAGGTGGCTGATGTGGTAGCGGAGGCCATGAAAAACTGGGCCGTGGAGAAGGGGGCCACCCACTATACCCATATATTCCAGCCTCTCACGGGTGTTACTGCGGAGAAGCACGATTCCTTTATCACAGCTCCAAGAGAAGACGGCACTGTACTTATGGAGTTTTCGGGAAAGGAACTGATCAAAGGAGAACCTGATGCGTCTTCATTTCCTTCAGGAGGACTGAGGGCTACCTTTGAAGCCAGAGGGTATACTGCCTGGGACTGTACATCACCGGCCTATGTGAGAGAGGATGCAGCAGGTGCTATCTTGTGCATTCCTACGGCCTTCTGTTCCTATACAGGTGAGGCGCTGGATCAGAAGACTCCGCTTATGCGTTCCATGGAGGCAGTAAATGAACAGGCGCTGAGGCTGCTCAGACTGTTCGGCAATACAACATCAAAGAGGGTTACTCCGTCTGTGGGGCCTGAACAGGAATATTTCCTGGTGGATAAACAGAAATATCTTCAGAGGAAGGATCTTATTTTTACAGGCCGGACGCTTTTTGGCGCTATGCCGCCTAAGGGTCAGGAACTGGACGATCATTATTTTGGGACCATCAGGCAGCGTATCGCTTCTTATATGAAGGATGTGGATGAAGAGCTTTGGAAGCTGGGAGTTTCCGCCAAGACACAGCATAATGAGGTGGCTCCGGCGCAGCATGAGCTGGCCCCCATATATGCGGAGGCAAATATCGCCGTAGACCATAACCAGCTGGTCATGAAGATTTTGAAGAAGACTGCATGTCAGCATGGGCTTCATTGCCTGCTCCACGAGAAGCCCTTTGCAGGAGTAAACGGTTCAGGAAAGCATAATAACTGGTCGATCACTACAGATGACGGGATCAATCTTCTGGATCCGGGCAAGACACCCCATGAGAACATTCAGTTCCTGCTGGTGCTGACATGTATCTTAAAAGCTGTTGATGAACATGCTGATCTGCTCCGTGAATCAGCTGCGGACCCGGGAAATGACCACAGGCTTGGAGCAAATGAGGCGCCGCCGGCCATTATTTCTGTTTTCCTGGGTGAACAGCTGGAGGATGTGATCGAGCAGCTGATCAGCACAGGCATGGCTACACACAGTAAAAAAGGAGGGGTGCTGCACACAGGTGTAAAGACTCTTCCGGACTTTGCAAAGGATGCCACTGACAGGAACAGAACGTCACCGTTTGCCTTTACAGGAAATAAGTTTGAATTCCGCATGGTGGGATCAAGAGATTCCATAGCTTCCCCAAACACTGTATTAAACACGATAGCGGCGGAGGCATTTGCTGAAGCCTGTGAAGTTTTGGAAAAGGCAGAAGACTTTGATCTTGCAGTCCACGATTTGATCAAGAAGTATGCTACAGAGCATCAGAGGATCATATTTAACGGAAACGGATACTCAGACGCATGGGTGGAAGAAGCGGGAAGAAGAGGCCTTCCAAACATCAGGTCCATGGTAGATGCAGTTCCCTGCCTGACAACTGAGAAAACAGTGGCCATGTTTGAGCGTTTTAAGGTATTTTCCAGGACGGAGCTGGAAGCACGTGCGGCTATAAAGTATGAGACATATGCAAAGGATATCAATATAGAAGCCAGAACGATGATCGACATTGCGGGAAAACAGATCATCCCTGCAGTTATCCGCTATACGAAAACCCTGGGAGACACCATCAGTTCAGTCACATCAGCAGGTGTGGAGGCTGATGTGCAGACAGAGCTCCTGAGAGAAGCCAGCGCCCTTCTGGCAGAGACGAAACGCGCATTAAACGAATTGATCCGGGCAGATGCGGCAGCAGCGGAAAAAGAAGAGGGAGAAGAACAGGCAAGGGCTTTCCATGATGAGGTTATGCCTGCCATGCAGGCACTGCGCGCTCCCGTTGACAAACTGGAGATGATCGTAGATAAAGAAATATGGCCAATGCCCTCCTACGGAGATCTGCTGTTTGAAGTTTAAATATAGAAACAGGTGTTATAGGACAAACGGCTGGCCTGTAACAAACCGGCGGCCTGCATCTGGGCTTTTTCTTGACAATTCTATTGGGAAGTAATATATTTATAGCACATGTTGTTTTGAAAAAATGTTTACAGGAGGTTTCTATGCGCTATGAATTATTTTCAATAGGTCCTATTACCATATATGGCTATGGTTTTATGATTGCCCTGGGAGTGCTGGCTGCTCTTTTGACAGCTTCCTACAGGGCCAAAAAGGCGGGGCTCAGTACAGACTTGATCTTTAATCTGACAATACTCTGCGTGCTGGGCGGTTTTCTGGGGGCTAAGATTCTGTATATTATTACAGAATGGAAGAGCCTGATGGAGACAAAATCTTTACTGGATGATCTGAAGAACGGTTTTGTGGTATATGGCGGTATCATTGCAGGGATACTTACTGCTGTCATCTACTGCAGGCATAAAAAGGTGAGCGCTCTGGAATACATTGACCTGGCGATCCCGTCTGTAGCTATCGCACAGGGGCTTGGAAGGGTAGGCTGCTTCATGTCAGGCTGCTGCTACGGGCGCCCGACAGATGCCTGGTATGGGGTAGTTTTCACCGATTCCCCGTTTGCACCGCTGAATGTAAAGCTTATACCCACACAGCTGTTTTCCAGCATTGGAGATCTGCTGATTGCAGCCATCCTTATACTTGCTGCAAGGAAGAAGCCTAATAAAGGCGTCATCACAAGCGGTTATCTGCTCCTTTACGGAGTGGGCAGATTTCTGATCGAGATATTAAGAAATGACCCGAGGGGAAACGTGGGAGCACTCTCCACTTCTCAGTTTATATCTATTTTTATGGTAGCTGCAGGCATTGTAATGATGTATTTGAGCTGCAAGGGCAGGTTTATGTCTTCTAAAGCAGAGAAAGAAGACGAAGCGAAAGAGTCTGAAGATAAATAAAAATGTAGTGGATTGCTGACCCACGGCGGATGATCTCTGCCGGGGGGCAGCATTTTTTTGTCCCAGCCGTTCCCGGCGCGCTTTCTTAAATTTAGCTAAGACTTGCAATTTTAGAAAAAATAAGGTATCATGCGTATAGTTAATTTGAATGAATGGAGGTTCACCGATGAGTGAAAAGTTAAATGTAACCGCGTTGTTCGGCGCAAACGTGTTCAGCGACAAGGTCATGGAAGAGAGGCTTCCTAAAAAAGTCTATAAGGAACTGCGTAAAACGATCGATGAAGGCAAAGACCTGGACTATATGACTGCTGAAGTTGTGGCCGAGGCTATGAAGGACTGGGCTGTGGAGAAGGGGGCGACCCACTACACACACTGGTTCCAGCCGCTGACCGGATTTACAGCTGAGAAACATGATTCTTTTATCACTGCCCCGGATTCCAAGGGTTCTGTGCTGATGGAATTCTCAGGAAAAGAGCTCATCAAAGGCGAACCGGACGCCTCTTCCTTCCCGTCAGGAGGCCTGAGGGCCACTTTTGAGGCGAGAGGATATACAGCCTGGGACTGCACCTCCCCGGCTTTTGTGCGTGAAGATGATACGGGTGCGATCCTCTGTGTCCCCACAGCGTTCTGCTCCTATACAGGCGAGGCGCTGGACCAGAAGACACCTCTTCTGCGCTCTATGGAGGCTGTCCAGACACAGGCGCTCAGGCTCATCCGCCTGTTCGGAAATACTACCTCCAAAAAAGTGACCCCGTCAGTAGGCGTAGAGCAGGAATATTTTATTGTAGACAGAGAAAAGTACTTAAAAAGGAAAGACCTGATCTTTACAGGCAGGACTCTGTTCGGAGCCATGCCTCCCAAGGGGCAGGAGCTGGATGACCACTATTTTGGGGTGATCCGCCAGAGGATCGGCTCCTTTATGAAGGATGTGAATAAAGAACTGTGGAAACTGGGCGTATCAGCCAAAACCCAGCATAATGAGGTGGCCCCGGCACAGCATGAGCTGGCGCCTATCTATGCGCAGTGCAATGTGGCGGCAGACCATAACCAGATCATCATGGAGACACTCAAAAGGGTAGCGGAGAATCATGGGCTGCAGTGCCTTCTGCATGAGAAGCCCTTTGCCGGCGTAAATGGTTCAGGCAAGCATAATAACTGGTCTCTGACTACAGATGACGGTATAAATCTTCTGGAACCTGGAAAAACTCCTCATGAGAATATACAGTTCCTGATGGTGCTCACTTGTATGATGAGAGCTGTAGACCGCCATGCAGACCTTCTAAGAGAATCCGCAGCTGATGTGGGCAATGACCACAGGCTGGGGGCAAACGAGGCGCCTCCTGCCATCATTTCCATATTCCTGGGAGAACAGCTGGAAGACGTGCTCTCCCAGCTCATCAGCACTGGGATGGCCACCCACAGCCTTAAGAGGGAGACTCTCCACACAGGTGTCAAGACTCTCCCTGATTTTGCCAAAGATACATCTGACAGGAACAGGACGTCACCGTTTGCATTTACAGGAAATAAGTTCGAATTCCGTATGGTCGGGTCCAGGGATTCCGTTGCGGAGTGCAATGTGGTCCTGAATACTATAGTGGCAGAAGCATTCTCGGATGCCTGCGATATACTTGAAAAGGCTGATGATTTTGATCTGGCCGTGCATGACCTGATCAAACTCTATGCGAATGAGCATCAGCGCATTGTATTTAACGGGAATGGCTACTCTGAGGAGTGGGTGGAGGAAGCGGCCAGACGTGGTCTTCCGAATATTACATCCATGGTGGATGCCATACCGGCTCTTTTAAATGACAGTTCAGTTGATCTGTTCGGCAAATTCGGCGTATTTACAAGGGCCGAGCTGGAAAGCCGGGCGGAGATCCAGTATGAGAGCTATTCAAAAGCGCTCAATATCGAAGCGAGGGCAATGATCGATATAGCCAGCAAGCATATCATACCGGCTGTCATGCGTTTTGCCAGAAACCTGGCAGGCACTGCCAATGAGATCAGACAGGCCGGGGCGGATGCATCTGTCCCCCTTGGATATCTGGAGCAGACCACAAAGCTGCTTGCGCAGACAAAGGAAACCCTTGAAAAGCTGGAGACTGTCACAGACAGGGCAGCCATGATGGAGTCAGGCAGAGAGCAGGCAGTATATTATCACTCTGAAGTATTTACTGCCATGGAAGCGCTGCGCAGGCCCGTAGACCAGCTGGAGATGATAGTAGATAAAGAAGAATGGCCGATGCCGTCTTACGGCGATCTGCTGTTTGAGGTGTAGTGTAAGAACCTGCCCGGAGGGTGAGAATGATATATCAATATATGATAGAAGGGGGCCGGCTTTCGCCGGTCCCTGAAAACAATCTGGAGAAAACACAGATTTTATTGTGCTCTGTAAAGGAGATTGACCAGGCCGGAGGTTTTGCGAAAACATCCGGCAGCTTCCTCAGGGAGATGGCTGAGAATCCGGATATCAGATTTGAGAGCCATGCAGAATTTGATTTTATGTGTGTGCCCGCCTTTGAGGTGCGTACCAGCCATCCGTTTGAATACCCTGTCTATTTCATATTCGACGGTAAACAGATGATCATGATGGTTCAGGAGCCCGGCAAGGTAGACAGCCTCCTGCGGTCCCTGGAACACAAGGAGCAGGAGATATCGCCTGAATATATAGTCTTCTTGTTTCTGGAGAAGCTGATCCAGAGGGAGGAGGACAGGGTGGAGGTCCTGGAGCGGGAGCTGGATGAAAAGGAAGAATTTTCCCAGGGAGAGGTAGACAGTGAAGAATATATAAAACAGATCGTACATTTCAGAAAACGGCTGCTGCAGTTCAAGCATTTTTATGAACATCTCAGAAGGGTCATAGAAGGGATAGAAGAGAATGAAAATGTCCTGTACAGTGATATGATACTGAAGCGGTTTGCCATACTGGAAGAGCGGTCCAGGAGTATGATAGAGGATATCCAGGTACTCCGTGAAGAGGTCATCCAGTTAAAAGAGGGCTATCAGGCTCAGAGAGACCTGAAGATGAACAGGACCATGCAGTTTCTGACAGTAGTGACTACGATCTTTATGCCTCTTACGCTCCTGGCGGGCTGGTATGGGATGAATTTTAATATGCCTGAATATGACTCTCCCTTCGGGTACCCCATCCTCATTATTATCAGTATCCTGCTGATCACAGCAGGAATATTGATCTGCAAAAAGAAAAAATGGCTCTGAATACAGATCAGGCCATAAAAAGGGAGGATGCCAGGCAGTCGGCTGCCTGGCATTATTATGAAAAAGTTTATTCAAATATTAGTATATAAATACTAGGAAATTGTCATTTGCTTTGATAGTTACATTATATGTAATAGAAATGAAGAAAGAATGTTGTGTGGATGAAAGTTTTTTGAATATTAAATGAATAAATTATGAACACCGGGAGCTACATTGGAAATAATTTACAGAGATTTCCGGCAGATATCCATGAATTTATGAGATTTAAACAAATATTAAAAAAATATAAAATCCCGCTTTACAAACTGTGCAAAGCGTGTATAATTAGACCCAACAGAACGAGGGCGTTCCTGATGCATAAGCAGGAGCGTCCTCGTTTTACGTTGCAGAGATAATAAATACTGCAGCGTCTGGGCGTCAATGATAGCGCCAGTGTAACTATTCAGCAGGTTTTTGCATGTAACTGTGAAGGTACTGAACAGTTACGCGCCAGTCTAAAAAGGAGGAAATGTTATGAAAAAGCTGGAAATGATTATTCAGCCGGGCAAGCTGGAAGAGTTAAAAGCTATTCTGGATGAATGCCAGGCAAGCGGTGTCATGATTTCTAATATCATGGGATACGGCAACCAGAAGGGCTACAGGAGGCTTTACAGGGGAACAGAGTACAATGTCAACCTTCTGCCAAAGGTGAGGGTAGAGACAGTTGTAGATGATGATGTCTCAGAAAAGATAATTGACAGGGTCGTTAAGGAGATCAATACTGGAAATTATGGGGACGGCAAGATCTTCATTTACGAAGTCCAGGATGCTGTGCGTATCCGCACAGGTGAGCGCGGCAAAGATGCACTGTAAAAACAAATTGGTCAAGAAAGCTGATTATCAAAGAAGATAATTGTTACGGATGTCTGGTATCCGGCACGATTACCTTCTTTTTTTGATATATCCAGTAAAAGGAGGAAGAAAAAATGGCAGATATTTCTACGATGGATACCCTGTGGGTCCTTTTGGGAGCAGCACTTATATTTTTTATGCAGGCCGGATTTGCGATGGTTGAGACAGGTTTTACCAGAGCTAAAAATGCAGGCAATATTATAATGAAAAACCTGATGGATTTTGCCTGCGGCTCAGTAGTCTACTGGCTGCTGGGATTCGGGCTGATGTTTGGAAGCGGCAATGGATTTATTGGAATAATAGACCTGTTCTGTCAGGGGGATTACAGCAGCAATATCCCTTCCTGGGCAATGATAGCATTTAACACCATGTTCTGTGCGACAGCGGCAACGATCGTGTCAGGAGCCATGGCGGAGAGGACGAAGTTTTCTTCCTATCTGATCTACAGTGTTGTTATCAGCGCCGTCATCTATCCCATTGAAGGACACTGGATCTGGGGCGGCGGATGGCTGTCCACGCTTTCTATTGGAGGTTCTTCAGGATTTATCGATTACGCAGGTTCCACAGCAGTTCATATGGTGGGAGGCGTCTCAGCGTTTATAGGAGCCGCAATGCTTGGGCCGCGTATCGGTAAGTATGGCAGAGACGGGAAAGCTAAGGCGATCCCGGGACACAGCATCACACTTGGCGCTCTTGGAGTATTCATACTCTGGTTCGGATGGTTTGGGTTCAATCCCGCCTCCAGTTATGGCCTGTCTACAACTGAAAAAGCGCTGGAGGTTGGCAATGTATTTATGACCACTAATATTGCAGCGGCGGCAGCAACAGTCGTGACTATGATAGTGACCTGGATACGCTACAAAAAGCCGGATGTATCTATGACTCTGAATGGTTCCCTGGCAGGACTTGTGGCGATCACAGCGGGCTGCAGCGCGGTGGATCCGTGGGCGGCAGCAGTCATTGGAGCTTTGGCAGGCGCAATCGTAGTGTTTGCAGTGGAGTTTATTGACAAAGTGCTGAAAGTGGATGATCCGGTTGGAGCGGTGTCAGTCCACGGCGTGTGCGGGGCGTTCGGAACTCTGATGATCGGATTTTTTGCCAGGGAAGACGGGCTGTTTACCACAGGTGAATGGGGCAGGCTGGCTGTCCAGGCAGTGGGCGTTGTCTCTGTGATGGCCTGGACTGCCGTGACAATGGGCCTTGTATTCTTTATTATTAAAAAGACAAATGGCCTTCGCGTCACTGCAGAGGAAGAAATCGGAGGACTGGACCCGGTTGAGCATGGTCTGGAAACAGCATATGCAGGATTCCAGATGAAAAATGAACAGTAGCCTGCAGGGATAAATAAGGGCTGAAAACAGCATAATATAAAGGGTCCGGGAAACCGGCCCCTTTTTATTGTAATAAACCTGCTTGAAATCGAAAAGAAAGTCTGATATATTGTAGATGGAATGTGACTATTTACAGTACGAAAGAATAGTCCGGACAGAAGGATATGTTAGCTGGAGGCGGGTGAAAATAATAATGAGCGGTAAGATAGATGTCCTGGGGGTTAAGATTGACAATGTAACGGCACAAGAAGCTATGGAGGCTGCAAAGGAGTTCTTGAAAACAGATACCTTAAGCTCTGTGGGGACAATAAACGGCAGCGTGCTGCTGGAAGCCGGACAGGATGAAGAATACAGGCATAAGATTGAAAATCTCGATCTCTGCGTAGTGACAGACAGGGCAGTCCTGGATGCGGCAGGCATTACAGATGCAGAGCGGAGGCTGGAGATAGAGGATAACTGGTTTCTGATCTCGTTTCTGGAATATGTGGCAGAATCAGGGTACAGCGTGACTCTTCTGTGCGGGAAGAAGTCGGACAAGCCCACATTCGCAGGGTATATCAGTAAACATTATCCGGAGATGAAGCTGGCAGGGATATTTGCCGCGGAGGATGCTACCCAGGATGATGACAGTCTTGTAAATCTCATCAATGGAGCGGGGGCAGATGTGCTGGTGGCAGCCATGCGCCGTCCGGAGCAGGAAGAATTCCTCTATGCAAACAGGCAGAAATTAAATGCGAAGCTCTGGCTTGGTATAGGGGACGGAATTAAGGGGAAAAATAAATCAGACGGAAAGTCTAATTTTTTTGAAAAGCTGATAGAAAAGACTTTATTTAAGCGAAAGGTTTTAAAATATCAAAACGAAAAAGGAGATAAATAATATGGAATTCCATAAGCCCAGGGCGGCAAAGCTGGATTATCTTCTGATGGCAGTCGGAACTGCGCTGATGGCTGTTTCCATTAATTCCATCTATGATCCCATCAGCATGGTGACCGGAGGCTTCACAGGCGCCGCGATCATTATAAAAGAGCTGACAGCTGGTTTTATTCCGGGAGGTATCCCGCTGTGGCTGACGAACATTGTACTGAACGTCCCGGTATTCATATTATGTCTGAAAATCAAGGGTGTCCGCTTTTTAAAGCGGACATTATTTGCCACTGTGGCTCTTTCCTTCTGGCTGTGGATACTGCCGGTCATCCCTCTGGGCATTGATGACTTTGTGCTGGCGTCCCTCTTCGGCGGCGCCATCGGAGGAATCGGGATCGGCATGGTGCTCATGGGCAGGGCGACCACAGGAGGAACTGACCTGGTAGCGGCCCTGATCCAGCATTTTATGAAGCAGTATTCTATTGTAAAGATCATGCAGGTGGTGGACGGGCTTATTGTGATCCTGGGTGCATATGTCTTCGGCATTACTAGGGCTATGTATGCCATCATCGCTATTTTTGTGACCTCCTGGATATCAGATTATCTGCTGGAGGGCGTAAACTTTGCAAAGGTGGCATTTATCATTACTGAGAAGAGAGATGAAGTGGCGGCAGAGATCCTGAAGACTACGGAGAGAGGCATTACCAGCATGGATGCACGGGGAATGTATTCAGGAAATCATAAAAACCTGCTGTTCTGCGTGGTTTCCAAGAAAGAGATCGTGGATCTGAAGGAGGCGGTTGCCGGTGCGGACCCCAGTGCCTTTGTTGTAGTGAGCGATGCCAGGGAGGTCCTGGGAGAAGGCTTTCAGGAATGCAAAATACCTTAAATGTATAAAAGTGTTCATTTTTACTTTCTTTTTTGGTGATTTTATATTACAATATACCATAGGTTATTTTTGGGGTGGTATAGATTATACGGTAGAAGGAGAGGACAAGCATGATATCAAATCAGATATTACAATCTACAATTGACGGTCTAAAAGAAATCACCAGGATAGATTTATGTATTATTGACCTGGAGGGCAACGTGTTGGCGGCTACATTCCCGGAGGCGGACGGATACAGCGACGCTGTTCTGGCTTTTGTGGATTCGCCTGCGGACAGTCAGGTTGTACAGGGACAGCAGTTTTTTAAGATTTTCGATGAGCACCAGCTGGAGTACATACTGCTGGCAAAGGGCAGCAGTGACGATGTCTATATGGTAGGGAAGATGGCGGCATTTCAGATACAGAGCCTTCTTACCGCATATAAGGAACGGTTTGATAAGGATAATTTCATTAAGAACCTTCTGCTTGACAACCTTCTGCTTGTGGACATCTATAACAGGGCCAAGAAGCTGCATATTACCACAGAGGTCCGCAGGGTAGTGTTCATCCTGGAGACAGACCATGAGAAGGACAGCTCGTCCCTGGAAAGCATAAGAGCTCTTTTTGGAGCTAAATCAGGGGATTTTATTACTGCGGTGGATGAGAAGAGCATCATCGTAGTCAAGGAGCTGGCTTCAGCTGAAGGCTATGAGGAGATGGACAAGACAGCCCGGACGATCCTGGAAGCTCTGGGAGCTGCCAGAAAAGAAAATGTCCATATTGCGTATGGCACTATCGTTGATGAGATAAAGGAAGTTTCACGTTCCTATAAGGAGGCCAGGATGGCTCTCGATGTAGGAAAGATATTCTTCAGTGAGAGGAATGTGATCGCATACAGCTCCCTGGGGATCGGCAGGCTTATATACCAGCTTCCAATACCGCTGTGCAAGATGTTTATCCGCGAGATATTTGACGGCAAATCACCTGATGATTTTGATGAGGAGACACTTACCACTATCAACAAATTCTTTGAGAACAGCCTGAACGTATCGGAGACTTCACGCCAGCTTTATATCCACAGGAACACTCTGGTGTACCGTCTGGACAAGCTGCAGAAGAGCACAGGCCTGGATCTGAGGATCTTTGAGGACGCCATCACATTTAAGATAGCGCTGATGGTAGTGAAGTATATGAAATATATGGAAACACTTGACTATTAGGAGGATGATGTGAGATAAGGGGCTTAATGAGGAGGAGCATATGATAGATCTGGAAAACGTCAGCAAATCCTATTCGAAGGGGCAGCCTGCGGTGAAGCATGTGAATCTTCATATCGGCAGGGGAGAATTTGTATTTGTTGTGGGCAACAGCGGTTCGGGGAAATCAACTCTGATCAAGCTGCTGCTAAAGGAACTGGATCCGACAGAAGGGATAATCCGTATAAACGGAAAAGATATAGGAACATTAAAGCACCGGCAGATCCCCAAATACAGAAGGGAACTGGGAGTGGTGTTTCAGGACTTCCGTCTTCTGAAGGACAGGAGTGTATATGAGAATGTGGCATTTGCACAGAGAGTGACGGAGGTGCCCAACAGGATCATTAAGGAGAGGGTGCCGGAGGTACTGTCCATGGTAGGGCTGGCAGAAAAGTACAAGGCATATCCTCATGAGCTCTCGGGAGGAGAGCAGCAGAGGGTGGCAATAGCCAGGGCACTGGTCAACAGGCCGGCGCTTCTGCTGGCAGATGAGCCTACCGGAAATCTGGACCCTAAGACTTCTTTTGAGATTATAGGTCTTTTGGATAAAATAAATACATATGGTACGACTGTTCTTGTGGTCACCCACAATAAAGATATCGTCAATGCAATGAAGAAGCGTGTGATCGCTATCCGGCAGGGCATCATTGTGAGCGATATGCAGGAAGGGGAGTATCTGTATGAGGATTAGCGGCGTAAGTTATATTGTGAAGCAGGGCTTCAAAAACATAGCGCACAATAAATGGTTTTCTCTGGCATCAGTAGCCACGATCACGGCATGTATCTTTTTATTTGGGATATTTTATTCCATCGTGGCAAACTTTGGACATATTGTCAAGTCGGCGGAAGAGGGAGTCGCCGTCACAGTCTTCTTTGAGGAAGGGACCACACAGGAGGCTATGGACAATGCAGGAAAACTGATAGAAGCCAGGCCGGAGGTCGCCAGGATCGAGTTTATTTCAGCAGAGCAGGCCTGGGAAGATTTTAAAGAGCAGTATTTTAAGGATTCAGCAAATCTGGCGGAGGGGTTCGAGGCGGACAATCCTCTGGCACACTCAGCCAATTATGAAGTTTATTTAAAGGATGTGGAAGACCAGTCACAGCTGGTGGAATATATCAAAGGCCTGGACGGGGTCAGAAAAGTGAATCAGTCAGAGGCAGCGGCCACAACTCTGTCCACATTCAATCTTTTGATAGGTTATGTATCGGCTGCGATCATAGTAGTGCTTCTGCTTGTATCAGTCTTCCTGATCAGCAACACGATCGCGGTCGGCATAGAAGTGAGGAAAGAAGAAATCGGAATCATGAAGCTCATCGGCGCAAAGGATGCGGTGGTGAGGGCTCCGTTTCTGATAGAGGGGATGCTCATAGGCCTGGCAGGCTCTGTGATACCTCTGGTGATCCTTTACTTCGGTTACCGGGAGGTGATCAGTTATGTGCTGTCACGGTTCAGGCCGCTGCAGGATTTTCTGAAATTTCTTCCGGCAGAACAGGTATTTCTCACGCTGGTTCCCGTATCCCTGGCCCTCGGGCTTGGTATCGGGCTGTTGGGGAGCTATATCACTGTGAGAAAGCATTTAAAGGTATAGAGTGAAAGGTAATAAGGGTGATTACATGAAAAAAGGAAGCAGG
This sequence comes from Murimonas intestini, assembly GCF_024622195.1. Taxonomy (NCBI): domain Bacteria; kingdom Bacillati; phylum Bacillota; class Clostridia; order Lachnospirales; family Lachnospiraceae; genus Murimonas; species Murimonas intestini. Next base: position 121,054 of record NZ_JANKBI010000014.1, on the reverse strand, counting down.
ATATTGAAAACACTTGGAGTAATTCTTTCTTGTACAATGGTCTTCAATCTGACCATGCCTGTCTGCGCTGAAGGAAGCGGACAGGACAATAATACGGAGCTGGCAGCGCCCTCACAGAGCAGGGAAGAGGCGGAAGCTGCCAAAGACGAGCTGCAGCAGAATCTGGATGAAGTCAATGGCAGGATCTACGATCTGGAAACGGCAAAGGGAAGCTTAGAACAGAACGTGGCTGAGCTTGACGGGAAACTCAATGAAATATCAGAGAGGCTTCAGACTCTTTCTGATGATCTAAGTACAAAGGAAACACAGATAGAAGAGACGCAGAAGCTTCTGGAAGAGGCAAAGGCGGCAGAAAAAGAACAATATGAGGCCATGAAGAAGCGAATCCAGTTTATGTATGAAAATGGAAATGTGGCATATGTGGAACTTCTGTTAAATGCCCAGTCAATGGCAGACCTTCTGAACAGGGCTGATTATATAACAAGCATATCAGACTATGACAGGGAGATGCTGGAGAAGTACCAGGAGACAAAAGAGCTTGTGGCACAGAAGGAGGAGGAACTCCAGAAGGCATATGAGGAGAGTCAGGGCCTTCACAGCGAGGTTTCTGCTCAGCAGTCTGAGGTTGAAAATGTACTTGCGTCCAAGCAGGGTGAGATCAGCCAGTATAATGATGAGATAGCACAGTCACAGAGTCTGGCCCAGGAATATGCGGATGAGGTGGAAGCGCAGAACAGCGTCCTTGCTGAGATCGTATCTTATGAGGCGCAGATGAGGGCCATAGAGGAAGCAAATGCGGCAGCGGCAGCTCAGGCCCAGGCGGAAGCTGAGGCAGCTGCAGAGGCGGCGAGACAGCAGGCTGAACAGGCTCAGGCGGAGGCCCAGGCCCAGTCAGAGGCAGCAGCTCAGGCAGAGGCCGAGGCAGCGGCAAAACAGGCGGAAGCAGAAGCGGCAGCCCAGGCGGCCCAGCAGCAGCAGGAGTCAGAGGCTCAGGCGGCAGCCCAGGCAGAAGCGGAAAGGCTGCAGGCAGAAGCAGAAGCGGCGAGACAGCAGGCTGAGCAGCAGAAGCAGGAAGCCGAGCAACAGCAGCAGCAGGCAGATCAGCAGCAGCAGGAGGCCGAACAACAGCAACAGCAGCAGGCATCTGGCGGAGCTGGGAACACAAATACCAGCAGCGGCTTTATATGGCCGGCGCCCAGCAGTTATGTGATCACAAGTGAGTATGGAGAGAGAGAATCTCCTATAGAGGGAGCTTCCACCTACCACCAGGGCCTTGATATAGGTGCGTCCTATGGTTCTAATATCCTGGCGGCTGCATCAGGCACAGTCATGACTGCCACCTACAGTACATCTGCAGGCAATTATATCATAATTTATCATGGAAACGGGTTGTCAACTGTTTATATGCATGCTTCCGCACTATTTGTCTCACCGGGGCAGACTGTGAATCAGGGAGATGTGATAGCGGCAGTCGGATCGACGGGATATTCCACAGGCCCGCATCTCCACTTCGGAGTTACAGTAAACGGGTCATATGTAAACCCACATGATTACGTAGGATAAACGGGGCCGGGCCCGTGGGGCCTCTATAAAGATGGAATAAAAAGGTTTTGGGGATGATAAAATTATATCGGAGCCAAAACCTTTCTTCTATAGACAGAGCGGCGAATAATCAGTGGTATAAAAGGAGCAGAATATGGCAGATAATGAAAACAGGAATCAAAATGACAATGAACGCTTTACAAGAGGGTTTGTGAGCGGGATACTGGTAATGCTGCTCTGTGTCAGCATCGTATATTTTGTGAAGAGTACGATCGAGGCCAGGAGCAGCGCTGCCAGGGGGACAGAGGCATCTGCAGCAGTGGGGGAGACCCAGGCTGCTGAGGATCCGTATACACTTTCTCTGGATGATGACAGGATCCTGGATAAGATACATGAGATTGAAGGGATAGTAAATGAGGCATTTATTAATGAGATAGACAGCAGCCAGGTGGAGACTTATGTGTATAAAGGGCTGGTTGCCGGACTGGCAGACCCGTATGCTGGTTTCTATACGGCGGAAGAGCTGGAGAAGGTCAACGAGTCCACATCAGGAGAGTACTATGGCGTAGGCGCCACCCTTTCCCAGAACAAGTCAACAGGCGTGATAACGGTGGTAAAATGTTATGAGGGGACTCCGTCTGCTGAGGCAGGTATGCTGCCGGGGGACATTCTGTATTCTGTGGATGACACACCTGTTACCGGAGTGGACCTCACAGAAGTGGTTTCTATGATTAAAACAGGTAAGGATGATGTCAGCCATATACAGGTCATGCGTGATGGGGAGACTGAGCCTGTCAAGCTTGATGTGCCCCGGATGGATATAGAAGTTCCCACAGTTACTCACGAGATGCTGGAGAATAAGATCGGATACATTGCAGTCAGCAGTTTCGATACCATCACGGAGGGCCAGTTTACTGAGGCGCTTACAGATCTGGAGAGTCAGGGAATGGAAAAGCTTGTGATAGATTTGAGGAACAACCTGGGCGGAGTTCTTCAGACATGTACCGCAATGCTGGATCAGCTTCTTCCGGAAGGGCTGATCGTCTATACAGAGGATAAAGCAGGGAACAGGGAAGAATACAGATCGGATGCAGAGCACCAGTTTAATAAGCCCATGGCTGTATTAGTGAACGGTTCCAGCGCAAGCGCATCGGAGATATTTGCCGGAGCTATAAAGGATTACGGAACGGGTACCATAGTGGGTACACAGACATATGGAAAAGGGATCGTACAGAGGATATTCAAGCTGGAGGATGGTACGGCTCTCAAACTGACAATTGCCCACTACTACACTCCAAAAGGAAATGATATCCATGAAATAGGTGTTACTCCGGATGTGGTGATAGATCTGAATGAAGAACTCAAGAAAAAGGTAACAGTCACACATGAGGAAGACAACCAGCTTCAGAAAGCAATTGAAATATTAAATTCTACTATTCAGTAGGGCTGTGCATTTACTGAATAGTTACTATTAAACGAAAAATAGAGAGGGCAGGATATGCAGGAGAAAATAATTTTTCGCGAGATGCTGAGCGAGATCAAAGAGCTGGCGGATGAAAAGCAGGGAAGGCTTACAGTAGAAGAGATTAAAGATTTTTTCAAAAATGCGCATCTGGACGATAATCAGATGGAACTTATTTACCAGTATCTGCTGGGGCAGAAGATCCGGGTGGATGGATATACAATGCCGGGATCTGCAGCAGCGGAGGATGAGGCAGAGAGGGTACAAAAGGAAGAAGGGAAACCGGAACTGGATGAAGCTGTTGATCCGGAAACAGAAGACGTACTGGAAGATGACTATGTAAGGATGTATCTGGAGGATATAAAAAGTGTTAAACCTGCTGATGGCGATGAGGAAGAGAAGCTTTACGGGGAAGCTGCTGCCGGGGATACCCTGGCAAAGGGAAGGCTTATCGAACTGAATCTGCAGACTGTCTATGACATTTCTAAAGAATACCGCCACGGTGTGCTTCCTCAGAGTGACCTGATACAGGAGGGAAATATTGCCCTGATGCTGGCGCTGGACGGTCTGGAAACACTTGGAAGCCTTTCAGAATACAGGGAATATGTGAGGCGGTCAGTGGCAGATGCAATGGAATCAGCCCTGGAAGAACAGGCAAATGCCAGAGACATGGATGAAGAGATTGCCCAGAGGGTAAATTTCTTAAGCGAGGCGATTGAAAATCTTACACTTGACCTGGAACACAAGGTGAGTATTGAGGAATTATCTGTTTATCTGGAAATGCCCATCGAGGAGATAGAGGATATCCTGAGAATGGCAGGGGACGAGATTGAGATAGAAGACAGTGCAGATGCACATCATCATGAGCATGAGGGAGACTGCTGCGGCCATGCTCATGGAGACAGCGGTGCCCTTGGGACTGAATGAGTTAAGAAACTGAATAAAGGGCGGAACAAAAGTATGTTTTGTACAGTTTCGTATAAAAAACAAGGATTTCCCGGCGGCTCATGCCTCATGGGAAATCCTTATCAGATTATGAAAAATGTTTAACCCTCAGAAGCTTCTTCTGTCTCTTCCGGGTCAGTTTTCTTTTCGGGCAGATACAGATGAACTTTATCTATCCTGTTTTTTTCTACAGAATCAACCACAAGGCGGATCCCGTCATCCGACATTACATACTCGCCTGCCTTTGGAAGGTGGTCCAGGCGTTCGATAATATATCCGCCCACAGAATCATAATCCTCAGAAAACAGATCCAGATCCAGGGCATCGTTTAAGTCGTCCAGCTTCAGAGAGCCTTCGACTACAATTTCATGGTCATTCACATGGCGGATCAGGTCCTCTTCATCTTTGTCATACTCATCCCTGATTTCTCCTACGATCTCCTCAAGAAGATCTTCCAGGGTGATCAGTCCCACAGTTGCGCCATATTCGTCAAGGACGATCGTGAAATTAATAGAATCCTGCCTCATCTCTACCATCAGCTCAGATGTCTTTTTATATTCATAAGTGAAGTACGGCTCCCTCAATATATCACGTATGTGGAAGTCCTGGGGTGAATCATAAAAAAGAAGATCTTTGATATTGATTACTCCGATTACATTGTCAGGGCTGTCTTCATATACCGGAAGCCTTGTAAATTTCTCCTCTTTGAAGACCTGTATGATCTCATCATAAGTGCCGTTTATGTCGATTGAAACCATCTCTACACGGGGAACCATAATATCCTTTGCCTGTGAATCCCCGAAATCAAACACATTATAAATCATCTGGCGTTCATCGCTCTCGATGACTCCGTCCTCATGGCTGACATCTACGATCGTGCGCAGCTCATGCTCTGTCATGGAATTCATTTTAGCTGACGGATCTACATGCAGCACTTTCAGGAACAGGTTTGCCAGGACATTTACCAGAAATATGACTGGTGTCAGGATCCTCATGAGGAACCATATAACACCGGCATATGTCAAAGCTATCTTATCTGCATAAATCGTTGCAAGGTTTTTAGGTGATATTTCTCCGAAAATCAATATTAAAAGTGTCAGGATACCGGTGGCTATACCTACGCCGGCGTTGCCCCACAATTTCATGGAAAGGGTGGTGGCAAGGGAGGAAGCGCTCAGATTGACAATATTGTTTCCCACCAGAATAGTACTGAGCATCTTGGGGGAATCGCCAATCACTTTCAGAAGCGTGGAAGCTTTCTTACTACCCTCATCGGCAAGGCTCATTATTTTTATTTTGTTTACCGTGGTCATAGAAGTTTCCGCTGATGAAAAAAAAGCTGATAAAACCAGCAGGATAACTAGTACGACCAACTGTATGGCATCACTGGAATCCAAAACATCATCTCCTTTTTATTTAAACGTTTATCCTATGAGACAGGGGCTTGCGGCTCCTGTCTCATTTCATTAGGTTATATATGGGAATATACAATATTTTAAGATTAATTGCAAGGATTCAAAAATAATGCAAAGAATTGTTAATAATTTCGTAATAAATGCTTGTCATTTCGTGTAGAAATATGATACAATTATCAGGAACATTACACTTGCGGCCGGTTTTGTGCCGGAGCAGGAATCAAAGGCGGGACGCCTGTAATAGAATGGAGAGCCCAAAAGGCGAGGAGGAGAAAATGAACAGGGAAAAAGCAGCAGGGAAAAGGGCAGCAAAAGTTGCGCTGGCATATGTGCTGACATTATTTATGATTTTGTCAGTAATGCCGGCACCGGTGGTGAGGGCATCGGGCGCTGTCGTGTATCTGGACGGGGAGAATGGTTCAGATGAGAATTCAGGAGCGGATGCAGATCATGCGGTAGCTTCGTTCTATCAGGCTGAGGGACTGCTTGGCGGCAGCGGAACGATTATCGTGACAGGGACGCTGACTGTATCAGGCGAGAGTGACTGGTATTCGGAGTCAGATGTGGTGCTGAAGGCATCAGATGATCTGGACGGTCCGGTGATCAGGATAAAGGAAGGCGGTTCTCTGGCAATCGGCGGAGTGACTGTCAGCGGCGGAGACGTTCTGATTAAAAATTCCGGGAGCCTGAATCTGGATGGAGTTGTTTTGAGAATCTGGGGTGAAAAGGTCAAGGCTCCGGAAGGTATCATTACAACTGACACCGGGGTGACAATGAAATATGGCGAAGCGCTGGAAGGCGGCAGTGAATCCGGAGATGAGTGGACTGAAGGATCCACAGAGAGCTGGACAGAACCCCAGGAAGAGACCGGAAACGGCCAGGATGAGAGCTGGACAGAGGCACCGGAAGAGACCGGAAACAGCCAGGATGAGGGCTGGACAGAGGCGCCGGAAGAGACCGGAAACAGTCAGGATGAGGGCTGGACAGAGGCGCCGGAAGAGTCTGAGAGCAGCCAGGATGAAGGCTGGACAGAAGCGGCAGAGGAGACCGGTGATGGCCAGAGTGAGGACTTGACCGGGACAACGGAAGAGACTGGAAACGGCCAGAGCGAGGACATGACAGAGGCACCGCAGGAGACCGGAAGCACTCAGAGTGAAGGCTTAACAGAGGCGCCGGAAGAGAGCGGGAGCAGCCAGGAGCAGGATGGAACAGAAGCGGCAGAGAAACCTGCGGACGATCAAAGCAGCTCATCTGAGAAAGCCACAGAAAGCCAGAGTGAGTCAGAGCAGGAATCAGAAAAAGCCACAGAAGGCCAGAATGAGGGCTGGACGGAAGTGACAGAGGGATCAGGCGAAGACCAGAGCGAAAAAGAGACAGAGACACAGAGTGAAAGCCAGGCAAAAGATCCTGTGACAGCATTCATGGACAGCGCATATGCACTGCAGGTATCATCAAGGGATGATGTAATGCAGGTCCTGGAAGTTTCCAAAATGTTTGATGCATTGACGGAGGAAGAACTTTCCCAGGTCAGTCAGGGGGCAATAGAGGCGCTGTGGACTGCACAGAGTATATCCAGTGAATTAAATAAAACGGAAGCGGGCGTGTCAGTAGTGGGCGATTTCCCATGGTTTGTACAGTTCCGTGTAGTACTCAGAGATAAGTCGGAGACAGCGTCCAGTGAAGAGGGAATGGATATTATAGCTCCTTATGAGCTCTGCCTCTGGAATCTTTATGATGATATACCGTATTATCTGCCGGAAGGGGAACAGGTGACTGTAATGATTCCGGCTCCGGTTGGGGAGAATGCCCAGGAACCTGTAATTTTCCACTATAAAGCAGATGGAAGCTATGAGAAGATTATTCCAAGGCAGGAAAATGGAATGCTGGTTTTTGAGACAAGTTCATTCAGCCCGTTCAGCATAGCGGGAAGTACTGTCATTTCTGGTATTGGGATCAATGGACAGACAGCAGATTCACCTGGAAAAGGCTCTAAGGATGAGACTGAGAAAAAAGATAATACACCAGGAGGCAGCAGTACAGGGGGAACGAGTAAGCCCGGAAACGCCACACCGGGAGGAAACAGCACGGGAACCGGAAGTACAGGAGGAAGCAGTACAGGAAGCGGGAGCACAGGGGGAAACAGTACAGGAGGTACAGGAACCCAGACAAGCAGTACCACGCCTCAGACCAGTGCACCATCCGGTACAGGGAGCAGCGGACAGGGACAGGCAAGTTCTGGTTCAGGATATGCCCAGAGCAGCACAAGCGCTCCTAAGACAGCCGATGAGACAGATATCTTTTTGTATGTCATGCTGGGAGCAGGAGCTTTGCTGTTAATGGCAGGTGCACTTTTTGCCGGCAGGAGAAGGCTGGAAGATTTATAGGCTGATATTCAGCAGGTGTGTGATTTACTGACCAATACGAATGCAAGGCATTCTTGAAATTAAAGTTAAAGGGAAGGTTATTCTGTAAACGCAGAGTATCCTTCCCTTTTTTGATTTCAGTTTATATGGACCAGGAGGAATAATACACTTTCATCACACATATATTGTGATTAAGAGGAGGGGCGGTATGGAAAATAGTATTTGGAAGAAATCGAAAGTAATGGTGGTCCTGAAATCTTTAATGATTTCTTATGTGGTGACAGGCATTCTGCTTCTGATCCTGGCGGCATTGCTTTTTAAGCTGGAACTAGATGAAGGAAAGGTGACAATTGGAATCATTGCAGTCTATATTATTTCCAGCTTTCTGGGAGGATGGATCGCAGGAAAAGGCGTAGAGAGCAGGAAATTTATGTGGGGGCTTATTGTTGGCTGCGCGTATTTTGTGATGCTTACCATAATCTCACTGCTGGCAAACCAGTCACTTCAGGCAGAACCCTGGCAGCTGATCACTACTTTCCTGATGTGTATGGGCGGAGGCATGCTCGGGGGCATGCTGGCCTGAAAGCAGCAGCCATGATGTTACTGGTCACGGAGTGAACAGCAACACCGTACTTACAAATCCTGGAAATCCAGTGCTATAAATGCTGGATTTCCGGGATAATATGTGTTATAGTATTAATGTCTTAATGAATTCGGTCATTTCTGACAACAATCCCTGTGAAAGTTATTTATAAAGCAGAAAGAGAATATTTAGTTCAAATGGATTGAAAAGAGTATAAATGTATTTATAAAATTTTGGTTATCATAACGAAAGGAGTTTTTATGGAATCAATGCGCGAAAAATATGAGTCGCTGTCAGCAGCGGCTCTAAAAGAACTTGCAAAAGCAAGAGGTCTGAGACATATTTCCGGGCTGCGTAAAAGTGAAGTGATCGAGCGCATGCTGGAAGCAGATACAAAAGAAAATGGCAGCGATGGAAGCGTAAGCCAGCCGGAAGAAAAGAAAGAAAACAGAGAAGTAAGAGCAAATAAAGGTAACAGCGGCAATAATAGTAATAACAGCAGCAATAACGGCGGAAGTAATAATACAAGCAATAACAGCGGCAACAGCGGCGGAAGTAATAATTATACAAGCAATAACAGCGGCAACAGCGGCGGAAGTAATAATTATACAAGCAATAACAGCAGCAACAGCGGCGGAAACAATAATTATACAAGCAATAACAGCGGAAGTAATAATAACAGCAATACTAACAGCAGCTATAACAATAATAACGGCAGCAGCAGTAATAACAACAGCAGCAATAACAGCAGTAGCAACAGCTATAGTAATAATAACAACAATAACAACAGCAGCGCCGCGCCGTCAAGTGAACTGTCACAGCTGGACAGCGGGCAGCAGGCATCCGGGATTCTGGAGGTGCTGCCGGACGGATATGGATTTATCAGGTGTGAGAATTATCTTCCTGGTGAAAATGACGTGTATGTGTCTCCTTCACAGATACGCCGCTTTAACCTGAAGACTGGTGATATTATTGCAGGGAATACCAGGGTAAAGACTCAGCAGGAGAAATTCAGCGCCCTTCTCTATCTGAAGACGATCAATGGCCTTCACCCGGCAGAGGCGGCAAAGAGGCTGAATTTTGAGGACATGACCCCTATTTTTCCAAATGAGCGGCTGAGGATGGAAAGGGGACCCAAGGAAGTATCTATGAGGATCATGGATATGATATCCCCTATCGGAAAAGGACAGAGGGGTATGATAGTCTCCCCGCCAAAGGCAGGTAAGACAACCCTGCTGAAGGATGTGGCCAAGTCAATTCTCAGGAACAGCCCGCAGATGCATCTGATCATTCTTCTGATCGACGAGCGCCCGGAGGAGGTTACAGATATCAGGGAAGCTATCTGCGGACCGAATGTGGAAGTCATATACTCTACCTTTGACGAGCTGCCGGAACATCACAAGAGAGTTTCGGAGATGGTTATAGAAAGGGCAAAGCGGCTTGTAGAGCACCGAAAAGACGTGACGATCCTTCTGGACAGTATCACAAGGCTGGCAAGGGCATATAACCTGACTGTTCCGCCCAGCGGACGTACACTTTCAGGCGGACTTGATCCTGCAGCCCTCCATATGCCAAAGAGGTTCTTCGGTGCCGCCAGGAATATGAGGGAGGGCGGCAGCCTTACCATACTTGCCACAGCGCTTGTGGATACGGGCAGTAAGATGGATGATGTGGTCTATGAAGAATTTAAGGGCACAGGTAATATGGAGCTTGTTCTGGACAGGAAGCTTTCCGAGAAAAGAGTATTTCCTGCTATCGATATCCCCAAATCAGGTACAAGGCGTGACGATCTGCTTCTGGATGCAGATGAGCAGGAGGCAGCTTATATCATGAGGAAGGCCTTAAATGGAATGAAGTCTGACGAGGCAGTGGAAAATATCTTAAATCTTTTTGTCAGGACCAGAAATAATAAAGAATTTACATCCACAGTCAGAAGACAAAAATATGTTTAATGGGGCAGCTAAAGAACTTGCATTTCCAGACAAAATATGATATAATTCAAGAGCTGTTTTAGAGACATAAGCATCCAACGTTACAGACAACAAAGGATGAATCGCAACTGCAGGGACTTGCAGGGGTAGCCCGGGATATCTTACTGTGGAAACATGAGGAGCAGTATTGGCCGGGAATCGGTTGCATCCCTTAGGATGAGAGGGTGCAATAAGCAGTTCACAAATAAAAAAGAAGAGGTGAATATCATGAAGGAAGGTTTACATCCAGAATACCATCAGGCAACAGTTACATGCAACTGCGGAAATACATTTGTAACAGGTTCTACAAAGAAAGAAATCCACGTAGAAATTTGTTCAAAATGTCATTCATTCTACACAGGACAGCAGAAATCTGCTGCAGCCCGCGGACGTATTGATAAATTCAACAAGAAATATGGTATTAGCGCAGACAAATAATGTAGCAATAAAGATAAGGTTGAGGTTGCAAAATCTCAACCTATTTTTAAATGTCGGAAAGAGTGATTTTATGAAGTCATCGAATATAGGCGGACAGGCAGTCATGGAAGGCATTATGATGAAAAACGGCGATAAATATGCCGTAGCTGTCAGAAAGCCGGATCAGGAAATAGAAGTTAAGGTTGAGGAATATAAAGGCATCATCAAAAATAAGAAAATAAAGTCACTGCCGGTTGTGCGCGGTGTGTTCAGTTTTATAGATTCTCTGGTGCTGGGAATGAAAACTCTCATGTATTCAGCTGATTTTTTCATGGAAGATGAAGAAATGGAGCCTGGCAGAGTGGAGAAGGCGCTGGACAAGGCAACAAAAGGCAAGGCAGACTCCGTTATAATGGGGGGAACAGTTGCATTTTCCGTTGTAATGGCAGTTGTGATATTCATGATGCTGCCATATTTCCTGGCGGGGGTCCTGCGCCATGTGATATCGTCAGAGACGCTGATCGCCCTGGCTGAGGGAGTTTTGAGGCTTGTCATCTTTGCCGGATATATCCTGCTTATTTCCAGGATGAAGGATATCCAGCGGGTCTTTATGTACCACGGTGCAGAGCATAAGTGTATCAACTGTATAGAGCATGGGCTTGAACTGAATACAGAAAATGTTATGGGAAGCTCCAAACAGCATAAGCGGTGCGGTACCAGCTTTCTGCTTTTTGTTATGATCGTGAGTGTTATCTTCTTTATTTTCATACGTGTGGACTCACCTGTGTGGCGGGTGGTGATCCGCCTTCTTCTCATACCAGTCATAGCAGGTGTCTCTTATGAGTTTATACGCCTTGCAGGCAGAAGTGAGAATAAGGTCGTAGAATTTTTGAGCAAGCCCGGTTTGTGGATGCAGAACATGACTACAAGAGAGCCGGATGAATCAATGGTTGAAGTGGCTATAGCATCTGTGGAAGCCGTATTTGACTGGAAGGCTTATCTGGCTGAGAATTTTAACTGGGAGTATCCCAGGGAAGATATGGTTTCGCAGGCTCCGGCAGATATGGCGGATCCAACAGGCCAGGCAGATCCGGCAGAGGCAGAAGGGAGCAGTCCGGCGGAGGCGGGGGCATGACATATCAGGAGGCTTTGAAGAAGGCTGAGGAGTATCTGGTATCCCGTGGAATCGATAATGCGCCTGTAGATGCCTGGTATCTTATGGAATACAGCTGTAAGTGCGACAGGTCCTGGTTCCTGATGAACAGGGAAAAGGAAATGCCAGGCCCTTTATATGCCAGATATCAGAGCATGCTTTCAGACAGGGCCAGGCATATTCCGCTGCAGCATCTGACTGGTGAGCAGGAGTTCATGGGGATCCCTTTTATGGTAAATGAGAATGTGCTGATTCCAAGACAGGATACGGAAATTCTTGTTGAGGAAGCTTTAAAAGTCATAAAGCCCGGCAGCCATGTGCTGGATATGTGTACCGGTTCAGGCTGTATCATCATCAGCCTGATGAAATATAAACAGGATATATTGGGAACTGCCGTGGATATCTCAAATGCCGCGCTGGATGTGGCAAAAGAAAATGCGGCCCGGCAGGGAGTATGTATTGATTTCATACAGGGAAACTTATTTCAGAATATAGATGGGAAATATGATGCGATCGTGTCAAATCCGCCGTATATACCTACGGACGAGATTTCAAAGCTCATGGAAGAGGTGAGATGCCATGAGCCTGCAGGCGCCCTTGACGGAAGAGAGGACGGGCTTTACTTCTACAGGCAGATCATCACAAAGAGCTGTGGTTTTCTGAAGGCTGGAGGATGGCTTCTTTTTGAAATCGGATATGACCAGGGACTCTCTGTCAGTGAAATGATGAAGAGTGCCGGATTTTCGGACGTCAGGGTAATAAAAGACCTGGCAGGACTAGACCGCGTGGTAAAAGGAAAGCTGCCCTGATAGCGGGCGGAATAATTTTTTGGATTTTATACAGGTGACAGGTATTAGGAGGAATAGAGATGTTTGACAGATTAGAAGATTTATTGATCCGCTTTGAAGAAATATTAAGCGAGTTAAATGAGCCTTCAGTAATAAATGACCAGGGCAGGTTTCAGAAGCTGATGAAAGAGCAGAGTGACCTGACTCCCATAGTGGAGGCATATAAAGAATATAAAGACTGCAGGCAGACGGTGGAAGACAGCCTCGCCCTTCTGGGGGAGGAATCTGACGAAGAGATGCGTGAGATGCTGAAGGAAGAGCTGAATGATGCAAAGAAGAGGATCGAGGAGCTGGAGCATGAGATGAAGATACTGCTCCTTCCCAAAGACCCAAATGATGAAAAGAACGTTATGGTGGAGATCCGTGCAGGCGCAGGCGGTGATGAGGCAGCTCTCTTTGCAGCAGAAATCTACAGGATGTATGTGCATTATGCAGAAGGACGCAGATGGAGGACAGAGATCATTTCCTTAAATGAAAATGGAATCGGAGGCTTCAAAGAAGTAGTATTTATGATAACTGGACAGGGAGCTTATTCCAGGCTGAAATATGAGAGCGGTGTGCACCGTGTGCAGCGTGTGCCTGAGACAGAGAGTGGCGGCCGCATCCATACTTCCACAGTGACAGTTGCCATCATGCCGGAGGCGGAAGAGGTGGATGTTGTGATCGATGATAAAGATATCAGGATTGATGTCATGCGTGCGTCAGGAAACGGCGGACAGTGTGTCAATACTACGGACTCAGCTGTGCGTCTGACACATTATCCCACAGGGATCGTAATTTACAGCCAGACAGAAAAATCACAGCTGCAGAATAAGGAAAAGGCCTTCCGGCTGCTCCGTTCCAAGCTGTATGAGATGGAACTGGAAAAACAGCAGGCTTCGGAGGCAGCAGCCCGCAGGAGCCAGATAGGGACAGGAGACCGCTCTGAGAAGATCAGGACTTACAATTTCCCCCAGGGACGTGTCACGGACCACAGGATCAAGCTGACTCTCCACAGGCTGGATAATATATTAAACGGTGATCTGGATGAAGTGATAGACAGTCTTATCGCAGCGGATCAGGCGGCCAAACTTGCCAATATGAATGAGAGTTAAGGAGTTATAACAGATCAGTTATAGTGAATTGATATATATGAGATAAAAAATGAGTGCCTGATATTGGCTTTTGTGCCAATATTGGGCACTTTTGTATATGAAAATATTGTAACATATGTTATAATCTAACCTGAAACTGTTAGGAATGATCTGAATTTCAGGAGGGCTTAGAATGGATATCTGGACATACAGCTTTAACCATACTAATACATTTACCAAATAAAGTTCAGGAGATTTCTATGAAAGAAATATATTATATGGGCGGTTCTCCCTGCAGCGGCAAAAGTACGGCTGCGAAGATTCTGGCAGAAAGATACGGGTTATACTATTTTAAAGTTGATGATTATTTAGAGAAGTATACAAATGACGGCGCTGCTGCCGGGATGGAAATTTGCAGCAGGCAGAGCAAAATGAGTCCGGAAGAGATCTGGATGAGAGAGCCGTCTTTGCAGTGCAGAGAAGAACTGCAGTTTTACGGGGAAATATTTGATTTTATTATGCAGGACCTGGAAGCAGTCAGTAAGGGCAGAGATATTATAACAGAAGGTGCAGCTTACCTGCCCTGCCTGATGAAAAAGCGGGATATTTCCGGGAACAGATACCTGGCGGTAGTACCGGCTAAAGATTTTCAGATAAGCCATTATGCCCAGAGAGAATGGGTGCCTTACGTTTTGGAGGGGTGCAGCGACGTCCAGAAAGCCTTTGATAATTGGATGGAAAGAGACTGCCTGTTTGCAGAAGAGGTAAAGAGGCAATGTATCCAAAATGGGTATCTTAGTTTTGTAAATGACGGACAGACTGAAATTGAAGGAGTAGTCCAAATGGTTTCCTGCCATTTTGGTCTGATGAAGTAATTGATGAAATAATTGATATTGGATCTTGTATAAGTGATGCTTAAAAATGGAGTCATTCAGTTTATATCTCGCAAGAGTTATAATAAAAATTTATTATGAAAGGTGGGTTGACGATACATGAAAAAAATAAAATTATCGTTTTGGAGGGGCAATGCTAAATAGCAGGATTTCTCCAGAAAAGGAGAAAATATATGTTAGAAATAGAAATCAGACCAGCAGAAGAAAAAGATTATAAAGAGACAGAAAACATTGCACGCCAGGCATTTTACAGGGATGACAGGATCGCTGAGATTGGTGTCGGCTGTACAGAGCCTTATATGCTTCACATGCTTCGAAAAGAAGTGGGGATAAAAGAGTTGGATTTTGTGGCTTATGTGGATGGAAAAGCGGTAGGACAGATTATCTACAGCCATTCTCATATTCGCCGGCCGGACGGCTCACTTGTGGATACTTTGAATTTCGGGCCACTGAGCGTACTGCCGGAATTCCAGAAAATGGGAGTGGGCAGCGCTTTAATGAGATATTCTATGAAGCGGGCAAAAGAGCTGGGATATGGAGCAATTTTATTCTTTGGCCACCCGGAGTACTATCCGCGTTTCGGGTTTGTGCAGGCCAGTAAGTATGGCATTGAGACTGAATGGCAGGCAGACACGCCGGCATTTATGGCTATTGAATTAAAAGAAGGATATTTAAAAGATGTCACAGGCATATATCTGGAAGCTCCGGTGTATGATGAAGAAATCACAAAGCTCCCGTCAATGGAGTACGAAAAGGAGTTTGCCGGACAGAACGGAGAACAGGGTGGGCACTGAACACGTAATCATGTCTTAAATGTTGTCTGAGAGCTGAATAAACAACAGGGGTCATTATCAGTTTGTAATGCTGATAATGGCCTTTTTTAATTACCAGGTAAATTCGCTGCGGCTGATTTTGCCGTCAGCAGCGAAAATTCTTGTTTTCCCAAACATTATTCATGAAATGAATTGAAAATCAAATGCTTATACCGTATAATTATGTGAAAGTTAGTAACTATTCAGCAGTTCTGTTTTAAATGGATTTCTGCATTCAGCTGTGAAGGGACTGGACAGTTACGAAAGTTAAAATAATGGGGGAAGTTATGAGTGTTAAAGAGAAGAAACATACCAGAAAGGCAATTGAGTATGCCGTCATTTTATTGCTTGTGAATATCGCAGCCATATTCTTTATCAGTATCAGGGAAAAAGACTATATAAATGAAAGTCTGGGGAACCATTCAGAAAGTATAAGCGAACAGTTCAATCTGGTCATGGAAGATTATAAGCGTTCTTTCAGGGTATTTTCCATGATGATGACAAAGGAACTGGAAAATACTCCAGACGAGATCTGGGATCATCTGAAAGGTATGGACGGTGATCTGGCTGAAATAGAGGGAGAGACATATGACGGCCTGTACATGTATTACAGGGACCGTTATCTTTACAGCTGGGACACACCTTATTCCCAGTATGAAAAGACAGGGTACAACGCCAAAGAGAGGCCGTGGTATAAAGACGCCGTGGCAGGCGGCGGAGAGATCGTATTTACTCCCCCGTATATGAGCTATGCAAATCATTATATCCTGACTACGATCTCCCAGCTGCAGCCGGATGGGGAAACTGTATTTGCATATGATATCAAGATGGGAGACATCCAGACACTGGTCACAAATCTGGATTACTATGATGATACACAGGTTATGATCTTTGACAACAGCGGCACTATAATAGGCAGCACGGACTCTGACTATCTTGGAGGAAATCTCTATATGTCGGAAGAAGAGGTGGAGGATGCGCTCTCAGAGCTGGAACAGCAGCTGGAGAGTGCAGATGAAAATGAAGTGGACGAGGCTGACAAGATCAGGGAAAGCATTGATTCCACAAAGGCCTTTTATGAATTCAGAAAGCAGTTTGGGGATGGGACTGCCAGGCTGGAGAAGGACTCAGGGAAGTCTGTTTTATTGAGCATTGGCAGCAGGCAGTATTATGGTTGCGCACTTGGGAGCGGCGGTTATAATTTCATGATCCTGGTGCCACGTCTGGGCATGCTGAAAGAGACCATGGACATATGGCTGATTCCTCTTCTTATTATAGAAATACTTCTGATCTACGTTCTGGGAAGTCTTGGCAGAGCGCGCAGGAATAGGGAGCTGAAGGAGGCTTATGTGGAACTTGGGCAGACTCAGCGCAGGCTGGAGATCGCACTCTCAGTTGCTCAGAAAGCTGCGGCGATTGATGACCTCACAGGAATGATGAATGACAAGTCCTTCAGAAAAGGTATGGGTGAGGCGCTTGATGCAATGGAGCCTGATGAATCTGCAATCTTTATCATGATCGATGGGGATCATTTTAAGCAGGTCAATGATAATTATGGTCACAGCGTGGGAGATGAAGTTATAAAATTGTGTGCTCAGATGATCATAGGACGTATCAGGACAGTCGATCTGGCTTCCAGGCTGCACGGCGATGAATTCGCACTGTTTATAGCAAATACGGGTGATTTCGCAGTCGCTGAGCACATTATGCAGGATATAAATAAATCTCTTGAAAAAGAGGCTGCCAGAAGGAACATGCCTTCGATCACTTTGTCAGCCGGAGCTGTGCGCGCAAGAAAGGGTGATAATTACTCAGCGCTCACAAAAGCGGCGGATGAGGCTTTATACAAGGCAAAAGAGACTCATAACGGCGGATTTTCGTATAACGAATAAAAACCCGGCGTGAAGGGAAATTTAAAGTACAGGCAAATTTTAACATGCACAACAGGACAGGAGCGTAATACATGATTTTATCAGGAAAAGAAATAGAGAAGAGAATTGGCAAAGACATATTTATTGAACCCTTTGACAAGAGCAGGATCAATCCAAACAGTTATAACCTGACATTATCCAATGAACTGCTGGTATATGAGGAGCATGAACTGGATATGAAGCGCCCCAATGCGGCGAAAAAGCTGGTGATACCGGAGGAAGGCCTGCTTTTGCAGCCAAATGTGCTGTATCTGGGCAGGACAAACGAGTATACAAAAACAGAGAGATTCGTGCCTATGCTGGAGGGCAGGTCTTCCATAGGAAGACTGGGCCTGTACATCCATGTGACGGCAGGCTTTGGAGACATTGGCTTTTCGGGATACTGGACTCTGGAGATACATTGTATACAGCCGGTGCGTATATATCCGGACGTTGAGATCTGCCAGATATATTACCATGATATTTTGGGAGAATATGAGTTATACACGAGCGGAAAGTACCAGAATAACAGCGGTATCCAGCCCAGTCTTCTGTATAAGGATTTCGAAAAATAGTTGTAACTGTTCAGTACCTTCACAGTTCCATGCAAAAATCCATTTAAAATCGCCTTCGGCGATGGGATTTTTGCACCCTTGAATCATTTTCTTACGGTCTGTGCAGTAAATGCACAGACCTGCTGAATAGTTACAAACAGTTACAAAAATAACCTCTTGACCTTCGCCTTAGGCGAAGGTCTATATTATTTTTAACAAGAATAAGGAGGAACAGTCATCCCATACAGGACGGCTGAAAAAAGAGAGATGTATTCAATAAAACAGGTTTCGGAAAAGCTGAATATCCAGGCAAATGCGGTCAGGTTTTATGAGGAGAAGGGCCTGATCAGCCCCGGGAGAGGTGAAAATAATTACAGGGAGTACAGCGTGGAGGATATAAGCAGGCTTGAGATGATAATCCTCTACAGAAAGATGGGATTCAGTATAGAGGCTATAGGGTCTGTTATGGCAGCCCACAGCGGGGATGAACTCCTGAATCAGTTTGTGGCCCAGTATAATATCCTGAACCAGCATATCCATACTATGACAAAGGTCAGGGAAACGCTGGGGGAAAGCATAGAATTAATGCTTAACAGCAGTGGTCCATGTGATGATATCCTGGAGAAAATGGAAAAGACGGCTGATATCATCACTGCATCAAATGAGTGGGAGGACAAGTGGAATTTTGACAACTGGGCATCCCACTATGATGCAGATATCAGAAGAGGCGGTCAGGGGCTGGATTTTTATGTCCATTATGATGAGGTGATCTGCTGTGCAGCCGGAGCAGCCAAAGGAAAAAGAATCGTGGAGATAGGAATAGGTACAGGCAACCTGGCAGCAGAGATCCTGAAAAGAGGGATCAGGCCTGAGGATTACACAGGTGTGGACCAGTCAGTGAATATGCTCAGGGAGGCGGGAAAGAAATGCCCGGGGATCCAACTGCGGATTGGGACCTTCCTGCAGCTGCCGTTGGGTGATAATGTGTGTGATACGGTTATTTCCTCATATGCATTCCATCACTGCAGCCATGACGAAAAGATCCTCGCAATTGCAGAGATGGACAGGATAGCCGAAGGCCATGGCAGGATCGTGATAGCTGACCTCATGTTCGCAGATGAGAATGCCAGAAAGGAATATGAGGAAAAGTGCTCAGAGAGAGCAAAGGATGTCCTGAATGATGAGTTTTTCGGCAATGCAGACGAGATAGAGGGGATGCTGAAGGCGCAGGGGTATGAGTGCCGGCATGAAAGAGTGGATGAACTGATCTGGGTCATATGGGCAGATAAAAGACAGAGCAGCTGTAATTACTGATAATCTGACAGAAACATGGAAACTTTTCTGCGCGCATCCTCAGATGTCATCAGCCCCGTACCGGTACTTGGCAGGGAGAAGTCAGAGGCACGCAGGAAAAGGATATCCGCTTTCTTATTTTTTCCAAGGCAGTTTTCAAATACAAGACTAAAATGAGCTGCATCTGTGTTGCTGATGACAATAAATTTTTTTGGCACGTTCAGATACTTCTCATATTCTTTGCGTGCATTCAGATAAACACCCTGTCCCCTCTCTTCAAAGGCATAGAAATTCGAGCAGGGATGCCCGTTATAATTGGGGACTATGAAACAGCACATATCAGCCCCGGCAGCCTTCATGTAGACTTTCCACATGTCGTCATCCTTATGAGGGCATGCCTGCCCGCGACGGAAACATTCATAATGGCAGCTGCCGCAGCCGTTAACTGTAAGGCCCGAGAACTCGATGATCTCCGGCTCAGATGTGCGGATAAGTTCCGCGGCGGCAAAGGCGGCTGTTCCATGTCCGTTTCCACCGGCTCTTCCGCTGAAATTGATGATACAGGTTTTCATGTGTAGACTCCTTTTATATATTCTGTCCATTACGGCTGATTCGCATCGGTTAACCTGCCAGGCAGTATGTCAACAGTTTTCTGCTCCGACGTTGGCTGTCCAAAGTTTCTACTCCAGCCCTGTTGCAAATAGTATATACCTTCGTGACATAAATGCAATAGGGCTGTCTATTTTTCAACCTATACATTATCTAAAACCAGTTTATCTAAAATTACACCGATGTCGCCATTGATACAGATAGACTTCTTTTGAATTTCTTCCGGAGCATAAGCCTCTCCATAATTCAGGCAGGCATACACTGCATTTTTCCATTCGTGCGTCATACGCCAAAAGCTGTACTTCACTATGGATGGGGTATTATATCCGACTGCTGCCTCCAGGAAGACTGTCTTCATGTCCTGGTGGCTGCTCAGAAAATTAAAATACCGGTCTGACGCCTGATGCCAGCCTGCATCCTCCACAAAGGTTCTGTCTGTACGAAGATTCATCATCATAGGTTTTCCGCACTTGGGGCAGTGAGGAATTAATTCAGAAGGAACCGTCATCTTTGGTGTCCTTCCTTCTGGCAAGATCAGTAAACCATCCCCATCCACTGCATAGCCTTGCGCTTCAATCATCCGGCAAATCAAATCCATATTTTCATAGGTTTCATGATGACAGGGCTCGCTGCATTGAAATAAGCCATAATCGCCCTGTGTGTAGAATAACCTGTGCTTATCAAAACCGGCTTTCTGAAAACAATGATCCACATTAGTAGTCAGCACAAAGTAGTCTCTGCCCTTTACCAATTTATAAAGATTATCATAAACAGGTTTAGGAGCCGTCATGTAACGATTGATGTATATGTATCGGCTCCAGTAGGCCCAATGTTCCTCCAGGGTCTTATATGGATAGAAACCGCCGGAATACATATCATGAAAATCATATTTTTCTGCGAAATCATGGAAGTATTTATCGAAGCGTTCACCTTTATAGGTAAAACCTGCGGAGACAGAAAGACCGGCACCTGCGCCGATAATGATGGCCTCCGCATTGTTTAATGCCTCCCGCAGCTTATCTAAAGTACTATATGGATAGAATCCCGGAGAGTATATGTCTGTAGATTTCATAGTCCCTGTCTTTATACACATTAAAAATCACCTCTGTTTCAGAATTATTTTCCTGGAGATATTTTTTTACTGTCCCAACGGCTATCCTGGCGGCAGTTTCATTTGGAAAATGGAATTCCCCTGTAGAAATGCAGCAGAAGGCAATACTGTCCAGCCTGTATGCGGCAGCAAGTTCCATGCAGGAACGGTAGCAGGAGGCCAGTGCTGCACAGTCTTCTGTGTCAGGCTCCCCGTGAATCACAGGCCCGACAGTGTGAAGCACATAGCGGGAGGGCAGATTATAAGCTTTTGTGATCCTGGCTGTTCCAACAGCTTCAGGGTGCCCCTGCGCCTCCATGATCCTGCGGCATTCCAGACGGAGCTGGACCCCGGCAGCGGAGTGGATGGCATTATCGATACAGCCGTGGCAGGGGATGAAGCAGCCCAGAAGGGCACTGTTTGCGGCATTTACAACAGCATCTGCCTGAAGCCTTGTGATATCTCCCTGCCAGAGATATATCCCCTCCTGGACAGGGGAGAGTTCCGCCAGTGTGACAGGTCTTTTAAGCTTCAGCTCACTGCCCAGATAGCTGTCCTGTACCTCTAAAAATTCTTCAGGGACCGGTCTGGGCGGACGTATATTCATCAGGGAGCGCAGCAGTTTCTTTTGTTCCGCCATAGAATCAGGGATTTCCAGATTGCTGTATTTTGTATCTTCATGGATCAGATATTGTATCATGTAAAGCAGCTGTTCCTGAGTATTCATATCTTTTACCTCCGTATTATATATATCATGAAGTGCAAAGGCTTATATTTGCGCCTTGTTTTTATCTGCTCTTAACCATATAATATTTGTAACTATTCAGTACCTTCACAGTTACATGCAAAAATCAATTTAAATTGCCTTCGGCGATGGGATTTTTGCACCCTTGAATCATTTTCTTATGGTCAGTGCAGTAAATGCACAGACCTGCTGGATAATTTAATAATATTTCTATATAGATAAAATGTAAAGTAAGCACTTTTATGTGCTGTAGTTACCAATTGGATACTGTTCACGCATCTGGATACTGTACATGATGCAGGATAAAAGAAATGGAGGCCTGTTATGGAAAAAAAGTTACCTGACTGCCCGGTGGAGACGACACTGATGCTTATCAGTGACAGATGGAAAGTACTTATCATCCGGGATCTTATGGGGGGTACAAAACGCTTTGGAGAATTAAAAAAGTCTATTGGCAGCATCTCTCAGAAGGTGCTCACGTCAAATCTGCGCTCCATGGAGGAGAGCGGGCTTGTGAGCCGCAAGGTATATCCGGAGGTGCCGCCCCGGGTAGAATATACTCTGACGGATACGGGATACAGCCTGAAGCCGGTCTTAGACGCCATGGTGGCATGGGGGACAGAGTATAAAAAGAAACTGTAGGTAATCCGGCTGCGCAAAAAAAGATTGTATTTTTCATACTTCAATCGTATAATTGAACATGTATGTAATTTTTAATGGCAGAGCGCTGCAGTGTGCGCGCGAAGCTGGCATTGGAGTAATTGAATAAGGAGACTATATTATGGGAAAATATTTTGGAACAGACGGGTTCCGCGGAGAGGCTAATGTAGACCTGACAGTTGAACACGCATATAAAGTAGGACGCTTCCTGGGATGGTATTATGGAAGAGAACACAAGGCCCAGATCGTGATCGGCAAAGATACACGGCGCAGCAGCTACATGTTTGAATATTCCCTGGTGGCAGGGCTGACCGCTTCTGGTGCGGATGCATTCCTGCTCCATGTGACAACTACCCCCAGTGTTTCTTATGTAGTGCGCACGGAAGGGTTCGACTGCGGAATCATGATCTCAGCCAGCCATAATCCGTTCTACGACAATGGCATCAAGGTCATTAATGGAATGGGACAGAAGCTGGAGGCGGAAGTAGAAGAGAAAATAGAATCATATATAGACGGAGAGTTCGGAGAGATACCTCTGGCTACTAAAGAGAATATAGGCCGTACCGTGGATTTTGTGGCAGGCAGAAACCGTTATATCGGTTATCTGATATCTCTGGCCACACGTTCCTTCAAAAATTTCAGGATTGGCCTGGACTGTTCAAACGGAAGCGCTTCAGCGATCGCAAAGAGTGTGTTTGACGCGTTAGGGGCAAAGACGTATGTGATCAATAATGAGCCAAATGGTACAAATATCAATACAGACTGCGGGTCCACCCACATCCATGTGCTTCAGGAGTTTGTGAAGGAAAAGGGCCTTGATCTGGGATTTGCCTATGACGGGGATGCAGACAGATGTATAGCAGTAGACGGCAGGGGAAATGTGGTCGATGGCGATCTCATCATGTATGTCTGCGGTAAATATCTGAAAGAAGAGGGCAGACTGAATAATGATACGATCGTTACCACGATCATGTCAAATCTGGGTCTTTACAAAGCATGTGACAAGGCAGGCATCAAATACGAGAAGACTGCCGTAGGTGATAAATATGTATATGAGAATATGGTCCAGAATGGACACTGCCTGGGCGGAGAGCAGTCAGGACATATTATCTTCAGCAAGCATGCTACTACAGGCGACGGTATCCTCACATCCCTCATGGTGATGGAAGTGATCACGGAAAAGAAGCAGAGCCTGGAAACTCTGGCAGGAGAAGTGAAGATATATCCCCAGCTGCTTAAGAATGTCAGGGTGGCTGACAAGAAGACAGCCAGAGAGAATCCGGCAGTGGTAAAGGCTGTGGAGGAGGTCGGCGCTTCTTTAGGAGATGACGGAAGGATCCTTGTGCGCGAGAGCGGCACAGAGCCGGTGATACGTGTCATGGTAGAGGCAGCTGATGATGAACTCTGCGAAAAATATGTAAACCAGGTCATTGACGTAATGAAGGAGCAGGGGCTTATAGTGAACTGAGAACAAAGAAACTGCTGCTTTGTGCCCGGAGTGTGTACAGCAGCAGGAAATATGAAAAGGAAAGACTCTGGCCCGCCGGAATAAGCCGGCAGCCGGAAGCAGGATAAAAATAGTCATGGAACACAAATGGAAAAGATTAATTTCATATTATAAACCATATCAGGGACTGTTCTGGTCTGATATGCTGTTTGCAATCATGGGGGCCGGCGTAACGCTGGCTATCCCTTTAATTGTGAGATATATCACAAATGAAGTAGTTTATATGCCTGAGCCCCTGAAGATGATCCTGACGCTGGGGGCTGTTATGCTGGGGCTGGTAGTCCTGGAATTTGTCTGCAATTTCTATATTGCCTATTATGGCCATATCATGGGGGCTAATATTGAGCATGACATGCGCAATGAGATTTTCTCCCACTATCAAAAGCTGTCATTTGCTTTTTACGACAATCAGAAGGTTGGACAGCTGCTGTCGAGGGTCACAAGCGACCTGTTCGACATCAGCGAGCTTCTCCATCACGGACCTGAGGATCTGCTGATCTCTGTCATCAAAATAGTGGGGTCCCTCATCATATTAGTGAGCATTAATCCGTTCCTGGCGCTGGCTGCTTTTGCCCTTGTGCCGGTCATGGCCGTGTATGCCTTTTTTATGAATAAAAAAATGAAAAAGGCCTTCAAGGAGAACAGGGCCAGGATCGCGGATATTAATGGACAGATAGAGGACAGCCTTTCAGGCATCAGGGTAGTAAAATCCTTCGCCAATGAAGAAGTGGAGATGGAGAAGTTTAAAAAGGGCAACAGCCGTTTCGTAGAGTCCAAGAAGCGCAGCTACTGGTACATGGGCAGCTACAATTCCGGGCTTGGGGCTCTGACAACTCTGATCACTATTGTAGTGCTCGTGGTGGGAGCTGTGCTGATCACAGGAAAAGGGATGCCGGTGGCTGACCTGATCACCTTCCTGCTCTATATTAATAACTTTACTGAGCCGGTGAAAAAGCTTATCAACTTTACAGAACAGTTCCAGAACGGCTATTCCGGATATGAACGTTTCCTGGAAATACTGGCTATAGAGCCTGATATAGCTGATGTACCAGGGGCTGATAGCCTTAAAGATGTAAAAGGTGATGTGGAATTTGAGAATGTCTCCTTCCACTATGAGGATAATAAAGAAAAGGTCCTCAATCACGTGAACTTAAAGGTCCGTTCCGGTGAATACCTGGCCCTTGTGGGAAGTTCAGGGGGAGGCAAGACAACACTCTGCAGCCTGATCCCCAGATTCTATGATGTGGTGGAGGGACGGATCCTTCTGGACGGGACGGATATCCGCAGGATTCAGTTAAAGGATTTAAGAGACCATATCGGGATCGTGCAGCAGGATGTTTACCTGTTTGCTGAAAATATTATGGAAAATATACGCTACGGGAAACCGGATGCCACAGATGAAGAGGTCATCGTGGCGGCCAAACGGGCCAATGCCCATGATTTTATCATGTCCCTGCCGGACGGGTATCTGACGGATATTGGGCAGCGCGGTGCGAAGCTTTCAGGAGGACAGAAGCAGAGATTATCAATTGCGCGTGTATTTTTGAAAAATCCGCCGATACTAATTTTTGATGAGGCCACATCAGCCCTTGACAATGAGAGTGAAAAGATTGTTCAGGAATCATTGGAGGAGCTGGCAAAGGACAGGACTACATTCGTTATCGCTCATCGCTTAAGCACGATCAGAAATGCTGAACGTATCCTGGTGCTGACTGAAAATGGAATCGAAGAGGAAGGAACCCATGCGGAGCTTCTTGCAAAGGACGGGGCCTATGCAAAGCTTTACAAGGGAAGATAGAAAAGAGGAGAACATGGAGATACAATTTAAGAAACCCGTATTAGAAGACAGAGAGCTGATCAAACACTATCTGTCACTGCAGCAGTCCAGAAGCTGCGAACTTACTTTTGGAAATATTTATCTGTGGTCCTGCCACTATAAAGTTAAATTTGCTGTTGTGGAAGATATGCTCATCTTTCAGAGCGCGGATGAGACCTCCTACTCATTTCCCATAGGGAGAAGGGAAGGGGTGAAGGCAGCACTGGAGACACTGATAAATCATGCAAAAGAAAGAGGCGCAGAATTTAAGCTGCACATGGTGACACCCGGGCAGTTTGATATCCTGGAAGAACTTTATCCCGGCAGGTTTGAGATAGAGTATGACAGGGATGATGCTGACTATGTATATGAAGCTGAGAAGCTGGCCAGTCTCTCCGGAAAAAAATATCACGGCAAGAAAAACCATATTAATAAATTTAAGCGTATGTATCCTGACTGGAGCTATGAGCCGTTGAATGACGAAAATGTTGAGGACTGTTTCCAGATGGCGCTTTTATGGCGCAGGGAAAACGGCTGCGAGGCAGACCGGGAGAAAAATGCCGAGATGTGCGTGGCGCTGAATTCCCTGAGGCTTTATAAAGAGCTGGGATTCTGCGGAGGCGTGCTGAGGGTGAATGGGCAGGTAGCGGCCTTCACAGTGGGAGAGCCGGTCAGCGATGACACTATGGTAGTCCACATAGAGAAGGCCATGTCTGATATCCAGGGGGCGTATACGATGATCAATCAGCAGTTTGTACAGCATGAGTGCATGGATTATCAGTATGTGAACAGAGAAGATGATGTGGGCGAAGAAGGGCTGCGCCAGGCGAAGCTCTCCTACCATCCTGCATTTTTAGTCGAGAAGGGCACTGTTACACAAAAGGCAGATATTTAGCAGGTCTGTGCTTTTCTGCACAGACCGTAAGAAAATTAGCGGACCTGTGTATTTACCACAAAAGAAAGAAGGAGCAAGATGATCGCAGATAAGATGAAGGGATTTGTGAAGAACAGTTCAGCGATAAGGGCAATGTTTGAGGAAGGCAAAAAGATGGCGTCAGTATACGGTGCGGAGAATGTCTATGATTTCAGTCTGGGCAACCCAAATGTAGCCCCGCCTGAAAAAGTGAAGGAAGCCATAGAGGCTATTTTAAAAGAAGAAAACCCATTGGAAGTCCACGGTTATATGAATAATTCCGGGTATGAAGGCGTGCGCTCCCAGATAGCAGAATCCTTAAATGAACGGTTTGGGACAGCCTTTGGCGCAGAGAATATCCTTATGACAGTAGGTGCGGCAGGCGGCCTGAATGTGATTTTAAAGTCCATTTTAAATCCGCAGGATGAGGTGATCACCTTTGCACCGTATTTTGGAGAATACAGAAGCTATGTGGAAAATTATGACGGCATCTTAAGGTCAGTGCCTCCCCACGCACCTGATTTTCAGCCGGATCTGGCGGCATTTGAGGAGATGATAAATGGCAGGACAAAGGCAGTTATCATCAACACTCCCAATAATCCCACAGGTGTCATCTATTCAGAAGAAACCATCACAAGGATGGCGGACATACTGAATAATAAACAGAAGGAATTCGGGACAGATATTTATCTGATCGCTGATGAACCATACAGGGAGCTGGCCTATGACGGCCTTAATGTCCCATATTTGACAAAGTATTATGACAATACAGTGGTAGGGTATTCCTACAGCAAGTCATTGTCACTGCCGGGAGAGAGGATAGGCTACCTGGTCATTCCGGATGAGGCTGCTGACAGCGAAGAACTGAGGGCTGCCGCCAATGTGGCCAACAGGATACTGGGATTTGTCAACGCTCCCTCTCTTTTCCAGAAGGTTGTGGCCCGCTGTACCTCGGCGTCAACGGACATTGAGTATTATGACAGGAACAGAAAGCTTCTCTACAGCGGGCTCTCAGAGATGGGATATGAATGCGTGAAGCCTGAAGGGGCCTTTTACCTGTTCGTGAAGTCACCCCTGGAGGATGAAAAGGCGTTCTGTGAGGCGGCTAAAAAGTACCATATCCTTATTGTGCCGGGAAGCTCCTTTGCCTGCCCGGGCTATGTCAGGATCGCCTACTGTGTTGCATATGAAACTATCGAAAAAGCTCTGCCTTATTTTAGAAAGCTGGCAGAGGAATATATAAATAACTAAGGAGAATTTCATGAAAGCATGGGAAAAGAATGTCAGGACCGTGGTTCCGTATGTGCCGGGAGAACAGCCGAATCAGCCGGGAATGATAAAGCTGAATACAAATGAAAATCCTTATCCGCCTGCTCCGGGAGTGGCTTCGGCGCTCAGAGAGATGGACGCAGAAGCGCTGCGCCTCTATCCTGATCCGGCAGCTTCAGACCTGACCGGGGCGCTGGCAGAGAGATACGGTCTTGAAGAGGATCAGGTATTTGTGGGAGTGGGGTCTGATGATGTGCTGGCTATGGCATTTATGACCTTCTTTCATTCAGGAAGGCCTATCCTGTTCCCCGATATTACATATTCATTTTATGATGTTTGGGCCGACCTGCTCAGGATTCCGTATGAATGCCAGCCTCTCGATGAGAATTTTAATATTGTTAAAGAGAATTATAAGAAATATAACGGCGGAGTCATATTTCCGAATCCAAATGCTCCCACGGGGATAGCGCAGGATTTAACAGATATTGAGTATATCATACAGCAGAATCAGGACGTGGTTGTGATCGTGGATGAGGCCTATATCGACTTCGGCGGAGAATCAGCTGTGAGCCTGATTGACAAATATGACAATCTTCTTGTTGTGCAGACCTTTTCAAAATCCCGTTCCATGGCAGGCATGAGAATTGGTTTTGCCATGGGAAATAAGAGCCTGATCAAATATTTAAACGACGTGAAATATTCCTTCAATTCTTATACCATGGACAGGACGGCCTTAGTCCTGGGTGTGGAGGCAGTGAAGGATGAAGCATATTTTCAGGAAACTACAGAGAAGATCATACAGACAAGGGAATGGACAAAGAGAGAGCTTAAAAAACTGGGCTTTCATTTTGCAGATTCCTGCGCCAACTTTTTATTTGTGACACATGAAAAGTATCTGGCCAGGGATTTATTTGAAGCATTAAAGCAGAAGAGGATATATGTGCGCTACTTTAACAAGCCAAGGATAGACAATTTCCTGCGCATCACGATCGGGACTGGCCAGGAGATGCAGGCCCTTGTGGATTTCCTTAAGGCATACACGGCACAGTGAGAGAAATAAGGAGGAGAAATCAGTATGCAGGCTTATACAAGCTTTGCCCGTGTGTATGACACGTTCATGGATAATGTGCCCTATGAGCAGTGGGGAGAATATGTCTGTGGATTATTGGAAGAATATCATATTAGGGATACGCTGGTGCTGGAGCTGGGCTGCGGTACGGGAAGCCTTACTGAATACCTGGCCGGGCGCGGATATGACATGATCGGGATAGATAATTCTCCTGACATGCTGGAGATAGCCATGGAGAAGAAGCGCTCTTCCGGCCGCGATATCCTTTATCTGATGCAGGACATGAGGGAATTTGAGCTGTACGGGACGGTGGCTGCTGTAGTCAGTGTCTGTGATTCTATAAATTACATTACTTCGGAGGATGAACTGAGGCAGGTCTTCTCCCTGGTCAATAATTACCTGGATCCGGGCGGCCTTTTTCTCTTTGACCTGAATACAGTCTATAAATATGAGCAGCTCCTGGGGGACTGTGTCATAGCCGAAAACCGCGAGGAATGCAGCTTTATTTGGGAAAACAGCTATTTCCCTGAGGAGGAAGTCAATGAATATGATCTGACTATCTTCATGAGGGAAGAGGGAGGCCTGTACCGGAAATATGAGGAGACACACTTCCAGAAAGCATACAGGCTTACTGTGATCCGGCGGCTTTTAGAAGAAGCGGGAATGGAATTTGTGGCTGCCTATGATGCATTCACAAAGGAGGCGCCAAAGGAGGACAGTGAGAGGATCTATGTCCTGGCGCGGGAAAAGGGAAAACAAAGAAAGTAATAGAAAAGAGGAACCGATATGGCAGATTATATAGTCAGGGCGACTGCGGCAGATAACCAGATAAGGGCGTTTGCAGCTGTCACAAGAGAGATGGCAGAGGAGGCAAGAAGAGTCCACGGCACCAGCCCGGTGGCAACAGCAGCCCTGGGACGCCTTCTGAGCGCAGGAGCTATGATGGGAGTAATGATGAAGGGAGAAAATGACCTTCTGACACTTCAGATAAGGGGAGACGGTCCAATAAAAGGGATCACCGTGACGGCAGATTCCCATGGCAGAGTCAAGGGCTATGTGGGAGAGCCTGGTGTGATGCTGCCTGCAAATGCAAAAGGAAAGCTGGATGTCTCAGGAGCAGTTGGAAAAGGATTTTTGAATGTAATTAAAGACATGGGCCTGAAAGAACCATATGCAGGACAGACTGCTCTGCAGACAGGTGAGATTGCAGAAGATCTGACTTATTATTTTGCGGTTTCTGAGCAGGTTCCTTCATCTGTGGGGCTGGGAGTACTCATGAACCACGATAATACCGTAAGGCAGGCAGGCGGATTCATCATTCAGCTCATGCCTTTTACAGATGAAGCTGTCATAGATGCCCTGGAGAAAAAGATCTCAGAAATGGCGTCAGTAACATCCATGCTGGACGGGGGAGATACACCTGAGCAGATACTGGAAAAACTGCTGGGAGATTTCGGCCTTGAGATAAATGAAAAGTATCCTGTGTCTTATTACTGCAACTGCAGCCATGAGCGTGTGGAGAAAGCTATCATCAGCATCGGGAAAAAGGATATCCAGGAAATGATAGATGACGGAAAGCCCATAGAAGTGAACTGTCACTTCTGCAATAAAAGCTATACATTTGATGTGCCGGAGCTAAGAGAGATGCTTAAGAAAAGCAAATAGGGTTACTGGTCACGGAGTGAACAGTAACCAAATAGGTAACTATTCAGCAGGTCTGTGCATGTAACTGTGAAGGTACAGAACAGTTACAATCAGATAAGAGATGAGAGGAGGACGCCAGTTGAGGGACGGATTTATCAGGGTAGCGGCAGTGACGCCGGATGTGAGGGTGGCAGACTGTATTTTTAATACAGAGCAGATATGTATGAGGATGGATGAGGCCTGCGGACATGGAGCAAAGATCCTTGTATTTCCCGAGATGTGTATTACAGGGTATACATGTGAGGATTTGTTCAGACAGGATCTGCTGTTAAAGGAAGCGCGGAAGTCTCTGCGGGAGATCATATTCCATTCCAGAGGAAAGGATGCTCTTATATTTGTGGGGCTGCCCTGGGAGCAGGAGGGAAAGCTCTATAATGTGGCAGCAGCCGTCAGCGGCGGCAGCCTTCTGGGCCTGGTGCCGAAAAAGTGTATCCCCATGTACTCTGAATTCTATGAAGGACGATATTTTTCGCCGGGGAATGAAGAAGTCATATGGACGGAATTTGACGGGAAGCCGGTTCCTTTTGGCAGCAGCCAGCTGTTCGCCTGCAGGGAGATGGAGGGCCTGAAGGTAGCGGCTGAGATCTGTGAAGATATCTGGAGCCCCAAGCCCCCAAGCATTTCTCATGCCATGGCAGGTGCCACAGTGATCGTGAACCTTTCCGCCAGCAATGAGAATACGGGGAAAAGCATTTACAGAGAATCCCTCGTAACAGGCCAGTCGGCCCGTCTGGTCTGCGGATACATCTACACAAGCGCGGGAGAGGGAGAATCATCTACAGACCTGGTTTTTAGCGCCCATAATATGATAGCGGAAAACGGGACTCTTCTGGCCCAGTCAGCCCGGTTTAAGAATGAGACGGTATACAGTGATCTGGACATTTTCCGCCTGCTCAGTGAGCGGAGGAGAATGAGCACGTTCACCTCAGCTGAAAATGCGGATTACCAGAAGAATGCATTCCATCTGGAAACAGAAGAAATGAAGCTGGAGCGCTTTTTTGATCCAGCTCCGTTTGTACCGGGCGTCAAGGAGGACAGGGACAGAAGATGTGAGGAGATACTCTCCATACAGGCCCTGGGATTGAAAAAGCGTATGCAGCATACAGGCTGCAGGAGTATAGTAGTGGGGATCTCAGGCGGTCTGGATTCCACGCTTGCACTTTTAGTTATGGCAAAGGCATGCGACATGCTTTCTCTGCCAAGGAATACCATCACTGCAGTGACCATGCCGTGTTTTGGGACTACGGACAGGACTTATACGAATGCATGTACGCTGACAAGGAAGCTGGGAGCCAATCTGCTGGAAGTGGATATTAAGGAGGCCGTTAAGCTGCATTTCAGGGATATCGGACATGACCCTGATGTGCATGATGTAACTTATGAAAACAGCCAGGCAAGGGAAAGGACTCAGGTTTTGATGGATGTGGCGAACCAGCTGGGCGGAATGGTCGTGGGTACTGGAGATATGTCTGAGCTGGCTCTGGGCTGGGCCACTTATAACGGAGACCATATGTCTATGTACGGGGTGAATGCATCCGTGCCAAAGACACTGGTGCGCCACCTGGTATCTTATTATGCGGACACCTGCGGTGACGGGGAGCTGTCCCGGACACTTGAAGATGTGCTGGATACACCTGTCAGCCCGGAGCTGCTTCCTCCAAAAGACGGCGAGATCGCTCAGAAGACGGAGGATCTGGTGGGGCCGTATGAGCTTCATGATTTCTTCCTGTACTATGCACTCAGGTTTGGCTACAGCCCGTCAAAGATCTACAGGATCGCAAAGATTGCTTTTGATGGGGCCTACAGTAAAGAGACAATACTGAAATGGCTGAAGAAGTTCTACTACAGGTTCTTTTCACAGCAGTTCAAGCGTTCGTGCCTGCCTGACGGGCCCAAGGTAGGGTCTGTGGCAGTTTCACCCAGAGGTGATCTGAGAATGCCCAGCGATGCATGCGTGAGGCTTTGGATTGGGGATCTGGACAGGATAACAGCTGATTAGCAGTAAAAATCCCTGCCCGCACCGGTTATTACCGCTGTGGGACAGGGATTTTCAGTTTTTGTTATTTCTTCTTATTCTTCTTATTTTGGCTTTGCAGCTCATAATAAAGTCTGGCAGCCAGCTGGGACACCCACATGATAAGCAGGAGGCCGGTCAGCGTAAGAGCTATATATACGAGTGCGATCTCCTTTACAAACCAGGTCACCACAAGAAGGATCACCAGTCCCACAAAACATGTAAAATAAGCAGCCTGGAATCCGATGCTGTTGCATTTTGCAGTCAGTGCAGCGCCTTCTTCGGCGGAACTGATCTCTGTGGGAGGAGAAAAACTCTGCAGCAGAGATGTGATGCCAAAGAAAAAAACAAAAAGTGTCAGAATAATCAGCTGGAAATAATCGATGACAGGATAGCGGAAAGCCTTCACAATAACCATAGCCAGCAATAAAAGGCCAAGCAGGAGCCAGCCTATGCCGATCAAAAACTTTTTTGTACTATGTACCTCCATCCGAGATATGTCTCCTTTCGGGCAGGTCCGGAGTCTGGACAATAGATGCACGGTCCTGTTGAATCATTACTACAGTTACCATATTACCATTTGTGACGTTTTTTTGCAAGACAGACAGCTGCCGGAACAGTATACTTAATAGTCAAATGTATTTTCTCCAACATCTATTTTTTGGAGCAGCTTTTCATCCGGGTAGGGCTTGCGGATCTCGATCAGGTTTAAAACTGTATATCCGTGCCTGCGCAAAAATGCGATCATCTGGCTGTTATTGGGGTGCACGTAATTATACACAGTAGTCTCTCCAAATGATGCGGCGATCTCTTCAGCCTTTTTAAATAATGCGGTAGCTGTTCCTTTTCTGCGGTATGCTTCATGTACGAAAACAGATTCCACCCACACAACAGGCCTGTCCACCCGGCACACGAGATAACCGGTGTAAGTACCGCCTTCTTTTGCTGCAAAGCAGGGAAAACCTGAATTCAGATATTCCACGATTTCAGCCAGCCCCGCGTCATTATCAGGCAAAGAGCTTATCCCCTTGAATTGTTTTAAAGCAACACGAAATAAAGCGGCTAACGGCGCAATCATTTTAGCTTCGCTTTCGCCAATCTGGATAATTTCCATTTTTCTCTCCTCCTTACTGATTATAAAAATAGTATGTTTTATCCTCCAGAACACTTTTACATATGTCCTGATAAGGCGAAAACATACTATCTTTGATGTGGCAAATAAAAACAGTGGAGATAACGAGATTCGAACTCGCGACCTCATACATGCGAAGCATGCGCTCTCCCAGCTGAGCTATATCCCCGGATAATGCTGATCCATATAAAATATGTGAATTCCTCATTATAGTTGTACCTGATGACTATAGTTATTATATCATGTTTTATTTAAAAGTGAAGAGGATTTTTGAAAGTAGCAGAAAATATTTTGTCACTGTTCGGAGTGGGCAGTAACAATATTTTGTCCCGGACTGTTGAATTATTTTATGATCTCTGGTAAAAATGGAGATAGAGATGCAGCAGGACTGGGAGATAAGAAGAAAGGCAGGTAGGGAGCAATGTGCGGAAGATATTATATAGATGATTCTACAGGCAGGGAGATCGAAAAGATCGTGCGCCAGGTCAGTGAAAGACTGGCGCAGATGAGAAAGAGCGGTGATGTGGTGCCCACACAGGGAGCGCCGGTGATCATAGGCAGAAATGAAGAATTTGCGGAGGAGCTCTTTGTCTGGGGATTTCCGGGAATCCAGAAAAAGGGAGTGATATTTAATGCGCGCAGTGAGACAGCTCTGGAGAAGCGCATGTTTTCTGAAAGTGTCCGCAAAAGGAGATGTGTGATACCGGCCGCAAAATTCTATGAATGGGATTCTGATAAAAATAAAGTGACATTTATGCGCGAGGATGGAAAAGTATTATATCTGGCAGGTTTTTATGGGGATTTTGAGGGGGAAGAGCGGTTTGTGATCCTGACTGCGGAGGCTGATGAATTCGTAAAAGATGTTCATAACAGGATGCCTTTGATCCTGGAGGAGGATGAACTGCGGGACTGGATATTTGACGGAGAGAAGGCCAGGGAGATGCTCAGGCCTAAAAAAATACCGCTGAAAAAGAGCGGTGGGTATGTTCAGCAGACGCTGGATCTGTGGTAAGGATGACAGAAAATTCCACTTTACATCGAACATATATACGGATATAATGAAAATGTGAGGTGGAACATATGTTTGATAAAACGATATTTCATATTGATGTTAATTCCGCCTTCCTCAGTTGGGAGGCGGTTCATCGTCTGGGGCACAGGGGTGCAAGGCTGGACCTGCGCACGGTCCCGTCGGCAGTGGGCGGAGATATTTCTATGCGTCACGGAATCATACTGGCGAAGTCCATCCCGGCCAAAAAGTACGGGGTCAGGACAGGGGAGTCTATACCGGAGGCTCTGCAGAAGTGTCCGGAGCTTGTGATCGTGCCCCCGAACTACGAATTATACGATAAGACTTCAAAAGCATTTATAGAATTGCTGAAGGAATATACACCAGATGTGGAACAGTACAGTGTCGATGAGGCTTTTGCTGATATGACCGGAACGGCAGGACTGTGGGGGGACCCTGTATCCGCGGCGGAACGTCTGAGAAACCAGGTCAGGCAGGAGCTGGGATTTACAGTGAATATCGGAGTTTCACAGAATAAGCTGCTGGCCAAGATGGCTTCAGATTTTAAGAAGCCGGACCAGGTCCATACATTGTTCAGGGAAGAAATATATGATAAGATGTGGCCCCTGCCTGTGGAGGATCTGTTTTTTGTGGGGAGGGCCACCTCCAGAAAATTATACAATATGGGAATCCACACCATCGGAGATCTTGCGCAGACATCCCCGGACATCCTGAGGGCCCACCTGAAAAAGCACGGGGAAGTGATATGGAATTTTGCAAACGGAAGGGATGTATCTGTAGTCGAAAAAGATCCTCCTGCAAATAAGAGCTATGGAAACAGCACAACCATAGCGTTTGATGTGACAGACCCGGGAACAGCCAAAATGGTCCTGCTGGCCCTGGCGGAGACAGTGGCGTCCAGGATGAGGAAGGACGGGGTGAAAGCGGAGATGGCAGCTGTGGGGATCAAGGATTTTGAGTTTCACTATACTGGGCATCAGAGGGTGCTGCAAAGCGCTACGAATATTACACAGGAGATACACAGAGCGGCAGTGCAGCTGTTTGATGAGCTGTGGGATGGCAGACCTGTCAGGCACCTGGGCCTGTGGGCGGGAAGGATCAGGGAAGCAGAGTGTTCCCGCCAGCTGATCCTGTTTGACGGCACAGATTATGAAAAATTAGAGAAAATGGATATGGCGGTAGATGATGTCCGCAGAAAATTCGGGATCGATGCAATTAAGCGGGCGGCCTTTGTTCATACGGGCAGCGGGCCAAAGTCTTTGAATGAAAATAATATTGATCATATGTCAGGAGGCATATCCAGGGAACGCAGGCATGTAGATTATGACAAGGTGCAGATTCTGTAAATCATGAAATGGGGTGAAGATGATGGCATTTGGGATTGGGACGAATATGGAGGAGGCAGATGCGGGGAACGTGAGGGGAATGCAGATCCCTGTGTGCTGCGACTGCTGGTTCACAAGAGATGGGAAAGGGATGCCCAGGCTGATCAAGTTCCAGGACGACCAGGAACAGATCCATACAGTCTCTGAGATACAGGTTTTGTATCAGGAGCAGAAACGGTACTGCGGACTGCCGTCCGTGGAGTATGCATGCAGGATAGTGGACGGCGGCAGGCAGAAGGATGTAAAGCTGATGTTCTGGCCTCAGGAGCAGAAATGGTCCATGGTAATCAGTACCCCGCCCGGGACAGTGGCATGTGAACAGTAACCAGTTTATAATTACCGAATTTAGTATAGAAAAATTTTATTTGAAACATCATAGTAAGTAAGGTAAAATAAATGCAGGAAACAGTAATTGAGTGTAACTATTAAGTCCCGGGTATCCGGATTGTGAAAGGAATCAGGCAGTATGAGAAGACAGGAATTTCTAAAAGAGCTGCAGGCACGTCTGGAGGGGGAATTGAGTCCCGCCCAGGTGCAGGAGCATATTCGTTACTATGATGAATATATAAGAGAAGGTGTCAGCGCAGGGAAGACAGAGGATGAGATGACAGCCAGCCTGGGCAGCCCGCTGCTTATTGCCAAAAGCATTCTGGAGACTGCCAGGGAAGCCAGGGAAAATGCAGGTACATCTGGCTATTCTCAGTATGGGAACGGGCAGAACGGCTATAATGACCAGGGATCATATGGGAATCAGGGCGGATTCGGCAGCCAGGGCGGTTTTGGAGGCCATGGAGGATTCGGCCCGGGAAACTGGGGCGGATGGCAGAATCAGGATGCAGGCCAGAGCCAGGGCGGAGGCTCAGGTTCCGGTATTGGAAAATGGCTGGCCATAGCCGTAATTATTGTTATAGTTGTGGCGCTGTTCTCGATCCTGGGATCTATTATGGCATTTGTACTCAGGTTCTTTTTCCCGATTCTTCTTATCGTGTTCATCGTATCTCTGGTGCGCAGAGGAGGCAGACGATGAAGATTTCTACAAAAGGAACATATGCGCTTGAGATCATTGTGGACCTGGCCATGCATTCGGAACCGGACAGGCTGGCCAGTCTTAAGGATATTGCGCAGAGAAGGCAGCTGTCGGAAAAGTATCTGGAAAGGATAGCCGGGATGCTGAAGAAGGCGGGACTAATAAGCAGTACACGCGGAGCGTATGGCGGATATTGTCTTGCAAAGGAGGCCGGGGATATCACAGTCCTTGAAGTACTGAGGGCGGTGGAAGGAAATCTTGCCCCTGTCAAGTGTCTGGTGTATTCCACTGACTGCGGCATAGAGTGTGAAAAATGTCCTACAAGAGGGACCTGGGGCGAGCTGTGGGAACGGATCAAGAGTGTGGCAGAGAGCGTAACCGTGGAAGAGCTGGCTGCCAGAGCAGGAGAGAAGTAAAAAAAAGAGTTGACATACAGTAAAAATAGGTGTATAAAAGAAAACATATAAAACATATATAAATGGTAGGAAAAAAGGAGGGGCTGCATGAAAATATCTACAAAAGGGAGATATGGCCTGAGGGCACTGGTTGATCTGGCGGCTAATGGCGACAATACCACAGTCTCACTTGTAAGCGTGGCACAGAGGCAGAAAATTTCCCTGAACTATCTGGAACAAGTATTTGCCACGCTGAGGAAGGCCGGAATTGTAAAAAGCGTCAAGGGTGCACAGGGAGGCTATATGTTATCAAAAAGGCCTGAAGAGATATGCCTGGGGGATATCCTGACTGCCTTGGAAGGCAGGTTTTCAATAGTGGATGAGCCGGAATCAGAAAAGGCAGATGACAATCTGAGAAAGACTCTTAATGAAATGGTCTGGGACAGAATTAATGATTCTGTAAATCAATTTCTGGAGGAGAGAACACTGGCGGAGCTGGTTGAAAATTACCGGCGGCTGAATATGCAGGAAGGGAACATGTATTATATTTAATTTTTTTAGGATTAATTCCTACTAAATAACTATGGTAACTAATAATTAAATATATAAATGAGAAGAGGAGATACTATTATGAAAGAAGAAAGACAGTTAAAATTTGAGACACTTCAGTTACATGTAGGCCAGGAAGAGCCGGATGTGGTATCCGACGCACGGGCAGTGCCTATTTACCAGACTACCTCTTATGTTTTCAGGAACTGCGAGCACGCGGCAGCCAGATTTAATCTGTCGGATGCAGGGAATATTTACGGGAGGCTGACAAATACTACCCAGGATATCTTCGAGAAGAGGATCGCTGCTCTGGAAGGCGGTGTGGCGGCGCTTGCAGTGGCATCCGGGGCGGCAGCAGTTACGTATACGTTCCAGAATCTGGCCCAGGCAGGCGACCACATTGTCGCAGCCAAGACAATTTACGGGGGCAGCTACAATCTCCTGGCCCATACACTTCCTGAATATGGTATCTCCGCTACATTTGTGGATCCGGACGAGGAGGGCAGCTTTGAAAAGGCAATCCGGGAAAATACAAAGGCAATTTTTATTGAAAGTATAGGAAATCCCAATGCCAGCCTGATAGATATAGAAAAAACAGCCCGGATCGCACACAGCCACAAGATCCCTCTTGTAGTTGACAGCACATTTGCCACACCCTACCTTCTCCGTCCCTTAGAGCACGGCGCTGACATTGTAGTCCACTCGGCAACTAAGTTTATCGGAGGGCACGGAACCACCATCGGTGGAGTTATAATAGACGGCGGAAAATTTGACTGGGAAGCATCAGGAAAGTTCCCGTCACTGACAGAGCCAAATCCCAGTTATCATGGGGCAAGCTTTACAAAAGTGGCAGGACCGGCTGCCTTTGTGACAAAGATCAGGGCGATCCTGCTCAGGGATATGGGAGCAACCCTTTCCCCGATCCACGCCTTTATTTTCCTTCAGGGACTTGAAACACTTTCACTTCGTGTGGAGCGTCATGTGGAAAATACACTGAAGGTGGTGGAGTACCTGAATAATCATCCTCAGGTGGAGAAGGTAAACCATCCGTCTCTCCCGGACAGCCCATATAATGAGCTGTATAAACGTTACTTTCCAAAAGGAGGGGCATCCATCTTCACATTTGAGATCAAGGGAGGTGCAAAAGAAGCCCAGGAATTCATTGATCACCTGGAAATATTCTCACTTCTGGCAAATGTTGCAGACGTAAAATCCCTTGTGATCCATCCGGCCAGTACAACACATTCACAGATGACAGAAGAAGAGCTGCTGGATTCAGGCATTAAACCGAATACGATCAGGCTTTCCATAGGGACAGAGCATATAGATGATATTATCTATGACCTGGACCAGGCATTCAATAAAATCAGTGTTATACAGTAACAACGCAGCTGCAAAAATAAAAGTAATAATAAAAAAGATAGGAGACATAAAATGGCAAGGATATATGAAAATATTACAGAACTTATAGGGGGAACACCTCTTGTAGAAATGAAGAAACTGGAAAAAAAGGAAGGGCTGAAGGGCAGAGTAGCCGTAAAGCTGGAATATTTTAATCCTGCGGGCAGCGTGAAGGACCGTGTTGGAAAGTCTATGATTGAAAATGCGGAAAAACAGGGCCTGATTAAACCGGGAGCAACGATCATTGAGCCGACAAGCGGAAATACGGGTATAGGGCTGGCAAGTATAGCGGCTGCCAGGGGATACAAAGCAGTGTTTGTGATGCCGGAAACTATGAGTATAGAGAGAAGAAAGCTTCTGAAGGGATATGGGGCAGAGATCGTGCTCACAGAGGGCAGCAAGGGGATGAAGGGGGCCATAGCCAAGGCTGAAGAGCTGGCAGGGGAAATCCCGGATTCATTTTTAGCAGGTCAGTTTGAGAATCCTGCAAACCCTGCGGTTCATGAGAGGACTACAGGACCGGAGATCTGGAACGATACGGATGGAAAGGTAGATATTTTTGTGGCAGGCATCGGAACAGGAGGGACAATCACAGGTACAGGACACTATCTCAAGGAAAAGAATCCGGAAGTAAAAGTAGTGGCGGTAGAGCCTGCTGCGTCACCGGTCCTGACAAAGGGAACGGCCGGACCTCATAAGATCCAGGGTATCGGTGCAGGCTTTGTGCCGGATGTGCTGGACACAAAAGTATATGATGAGGTGGTAACGGTAGAAAATGATGCGGCAATACAGACAGCCAGGCTGATCGCACATGAAGAGGGCATACTTGTGGGGATCTCTTCAGGAGCATCACTGTGGGCTGCCATGGAGCTTGCAAAACGGCCTGAAAACGAAGGAAAGCTTATCGTGGCTCTCCTGCCGGACACAGGAGAGCGTTATCTTTCTACAGAGCTGTTTGAGGACTGAGAGAGAGGGATGTCTGCTCAGCAGCCTGAAAAGGTGTCTGTTTTATAGACCCTGGTATAAAGAATTTTTTTCCAGGGCAGGAAATCTTCCGCTGTAAGGGCGGCAGGATAACTCATGATATAAAGGGGAAGGTTATCCTTCCCTTTTTGCATGGGCGGCTGCAGATAGGCAAATGTATTAAGCCGGAACCCCAGCCTTTCATAGAAGCCTATCCTTCGTTTTGCAATCTCATTTTCAGGAAGCTCTACTTCCAGGACAGCGGGAAGACAGGAGGAATCCAGCCAGTCCGCCAGCATTTCTTTTCCAAGCCCGTGTCCCCTGAGTGCCGGATTTACAGCGAAATGTTCCGCAAAACGGAAGTCTCCGAAGTCCCATGTGCTCAGAAATCCGCCCAGAGTTCCATTGTCCTGCCTGACGATCCATACCTGATAAGCGTTGTCCTTAAATAAATCTCTCTGGTCTTTTTTAGTTCTGTGTTCTATGTCAGGAAAAGACGTCTCCATCAATTCGTAGATCTCATCAAAATCTTTTAATCCGGCTAGTGTCAGTCTGCTCATAATATTTCTCTCCATTCTGCCTGAAAGGCTTATCTGTTACTGTCCGATCAGTGATCAGTAACGCTCATTTACTTCAGAATGATACATGGTAAAAATACGTTTGTCAATCAGCCTGCCGAAGATAATCATTAAGTTTTTATTACTATTTTTTTGTAAAGGTTTTTTGTAAATTCTTATGGTTTCCTGAAGTTCATGGACAGCCATTGAAATATGGAGTATAATATAATTAATCAACTAGGCGAATTTGCACAAATATAAGGAGGAGGCGCAACTATGAAAAAATCAGTAAAACGTCTGATGTCCTGTGTTCTGGCGATGCTGTTTCTGGTCGGGACAGTATTTGGGAATGCAGGCACATTGACAGCAGAAGCATCGGGGGATGGTGGAGGCACAACGTACAGCGGAAGGATTGTCTACCACCTGACTGATGGAAAAGAAGATGCAGGCACCGGCCAGGAAGGAACCCAGGAGGATACCGGAGAACCCGTTGAGGGAGGTGAGCTGTCGGAAGGCGGTGAAGGCCAGGAAATACCAACAGATGTAACTTCAGAAGAAACAGGCAAGACAATAGAGCAGGCTTACTCTTTTGTATGGGACGGAGTGGATGAAGACCTGGAAGCAGCTCTTAAGGGCTCGGAAATTTCTCTTGAGAAAGTAAAGACAGTTCTGGAAGAATCAGGAATTACGAAT
Source organism: Murimonas intestini (assembly GCF_024622195.1). NCBI lineage: Bacteria > Bacillati > Bacillota > Clostridia > Lachnospirales > Lachnospiraceae > Murimonas > Murimonas intestini. The sequence goes on along the minus strand of NZ_JANKBI010000014.1, from coordinate 79,293 downwards.
GAAGGTAACGTAGCAGCAGGCTGGAAGGTAAAGAAGCAAAATCCAGAAGCAGGCGAAGAAAATGTTAAGGTCATCAGGAATGCGTGGGATATCCCGGCAGAACTGTTCCGCGAAAATCAGGGGGGAACTATTGATCTTGAACCTGCGTGGGGTAAAGAGTCGAATGTCACTTATTCTATTTCGAATGATGGAACAGAGGCATCGCATTCTATTCTCGCAATAACAGGAGAGAAGTATAAGGTCAGCGGTTTTGAAGAGATTGCAGGCGCAGCAGAATTTCAGACACCGGAAAATATAGAATTTACCGGCTGGAATACTTCCTGGGACGGGACTGGTGAAAACTATGCAGCAGGCAGTGAAGTGACATTGAATGAAGGCGGCCTGGTACTGTATGCACAGTGGCAGGACACAGGCGCTGCCGGTACAGAGGATACCGGAACTACTGAGCCAGTCACAGAACCTCAGACAGGTGATGATGGAACAGGGAGTACGGAGCTTGGCACAGAGCCGCAGACAGAGCCAGATGGCGGAACAGGAAGTACGGAGCCTGGCACAGAGAACGGCTGGGAGCCGCAGACAGAGCCATCTAATGTAGGTAGTCCGCTGGGCAATGGACTGCCGGATTTTCATACTATAACATTTGATGGAAATGGAGCCACATATAATGTTCCAGAAGCGGTTAAAGCATTACTGGCAGAAGGCGTATATACAACTACAATCCCTGATGTAACGCCAGAATTAGAAGGATATTCTTTTAATGGATGGCGGGATGATGAATGGAATTATTATAACCCAGGTGCTCCAGTGACTGTCAGTACAGATGTGACTCTGTATGCAGACTGGACTAAAACATGGAAGGTTACTTTTGAAGGAAATGGTCAAACAGGAAGAAATGTACCGGAACCAATTATAGTCAGAGAAGGCGACAGCTTAACATTAGATGAGACAATACCAGTTCCGGAGAGGGATTCCTATATATTTGAAGGCTGGAGTTATAATGATACGCTTTATAATACCTGGGATACAATCGAGAATATCACAAGTGATATAACTTTGATGGCATCATGGAAAGCAGTTCCTGTGGAATTTAGCATAACCTTTGATGGCCAGGGAGCAACAGAAGGAGTACCGGGGAACGACAGCGTAGAGGAAGGAAATCCCTACACAATTCCATCGGATGTGCCGGAGAAAGCAGGGTATATATTCAAAGGCTGGAGCGATGGCCAGAATGTGTATGCAGCAGGCACTGACATAACAGATATAAAAGGAAACATTACATTAACAGCAGTGTGGAAAGGTTATTATAGTATAACCTTTGACGGTCAGGGAGCCACAGGAGGAGTAGTGCCTCAGGGAGCCAGTGTTGAAGAAGAAAGTTCCTACACAATTCCAGCAGAAGTGCCGGAGAAAACAGGTTATACATTCAAAGGCTGGAGCGATGGCCAGAATGTGTATGCAGCAGGCACTGACATAACAGATATAAAAGGAAACATTACGTTAACAGCAGTGTGGAAAGGTTATTATAGTATAACCTTTGACGGCCAGGGAGCCACAGGAGGAGTAGTGCCTCAGGGAGCCAGCGTTGAAGAAGGAAATTCCTACACAATTCCAACAGAAGTGCCGGAGAAGACAGGTTATACATTCAAAGGCTGGAGCGATGGCCAGAATGTGTATGCAGCAGGCACTGACATAACAGATATAAAAGGAAACATTACGTTAACAGCAGTGTGGAAAGGTTATTATAGTATAACCTTTGACGGCCAGGGAGCCACAGGAGGAGTAGTGCCTCAGGGAGCCAGCGTTGAAGAAGGAAATTCCTACACAATTCCAACAGAAGTGCCGGAGAAGACAGGTTATACATTCAACGGCTGGAGTGATGGCCAGAATATTTACAAAGCAGGCACTGACATAACAAATATAGCTGGAAATATCACGTTTACAGCAGACTGGCAGGAAATACCGAAGACATATTACAACATAACCTTCGACGGCCAGGGAGCGACAGGCGGAGTAGTACCGCAGGCAGCCAGCGTGGAAGAAGGAAATTCCTACACAATTCCAGCAGAAGTGCCGGAGAAGACAGGTTATACATTTAAAGGTTGGAGCGATGGGCAGAACACGTATAATGCAGGCGCTGAATTGACAAATATAGCTGGAAATATTACATTTACAGCCATTTGGGAGGCAAAGGCACCGGAGCATGTGCCAGTAGTGCCTGATCCGGCTAACAGTACAGTCAGTGGCATCAAGAGTGGTTCAGTATTTACTGTAGGCGACAAGCCATCCTTTGAGGTTAAGGGAGCAGGAATGGATAATAATGCTCCGGGCAAAGGCGATGTGAGATATGTGCCGTCTGACTGGACAGCAGGAAATAATACAGCAACATGGCAGAATGGACCATATAAGGGTACACTTGATCTTGGCAAAGGAGACTATACACTTCAGATAAACCTCAAAAAGCAGGTCTATGATGGAGCACAGTGGACAGCTGATGGTACGACAGCATCTATAAAGATCAACTTTACCATAAAGGAAAAGGAGACAGAAGCTCTTCCGGAGACTAAGACTGTTTCACTTTCTTCAGGCCAGACTGTGATCAGTGCAGATGATATGAATAAGCTGATTGCAGATAATGCGAAACAGAATATTGTAATTAATAATGGTAGTGTATCATTTACGTTCCTGAAAGGAACAATGCAGGCTGTAGAAGGAGTTACGAATTATGATTTCGGAACCTCCCTGAACAGCGGAACTAACTATGAAAAGGCAAAAAGTCTGGCTGGAAAGCAATTTGTAGAATTTATACATTTTAACCATGACGGACAGCTGCCGGGCAAAGCTATTATAAGATTCCCTCTGGATCAGGCACATGCAGGAGCTCTCTGCTATTATTATTACTACAATCCTGAAAAAGAAGGGTTTACTCTGGTACAGGAGGTGACAATAGGCAGTGACGGCTATGGACAGATAGAACAGGAACATTGTTCCGACTATGTGCTCACAGATTCGAAACTGTTGAAAACGATCCAGGGTGTTACTCAGATCAGCAATCCTACGAATGTACCTAAAACAGGCGATAATACACAGATTATTATATGGATTGTAATACTCGCAGTAGCACTCGTATGTATAGTGATAGTTGGAGTGATTTTTGTAAGAAAGCGTAAGAAATAGCATTACAGTTCAGCCATTTGCCTTTCGGCAGATGGCTGAATTACTGCATAGGGTGTTGAGGGCTACGGAGTGAACAGGAACCAGTAACTTTGAACATCTGCTTTGGACTAATAAAAAGACTTTCCTTTTGTAAAGAACTGTATTATAATAAATCCGTTAATTAAATTTCTGGAGGAGAGTTAAAATGAAAAGAAAAAGTATTATCAGTGTTTTGATGCTTCTGGTTATGGTATTTGCGCTTGCAGGATGTAAGAAAACGCCGGCAATCGTAGGTGCATGGACAGGAAAGACGATTGAGTCTGCAGGAATCAGCATGGACATGGAAAAATTTGCAGAACAGCTTGGAGAAGCCGGCGCTAATTTCAAAATGACAATGGATGTGAAAGAAGACAATACATTTACTGTGGATTTCAATGGTGAAACAGAGCAGGGAACATGGAAAGAAGACGGAGATAAGTACACTCTGACAGTTGATGGTGAAGATCAGGTTGTTACTATCGAAGATAACCAGCTCGTTTTTGAGATGACAGAAGAAGATCAGACAGTTAGATTGATCTTCGCAAAATAAGCAGACGATTTTAAATGGATTTTTGAATATGACTGTGAAGGTACCAAACAGTTACATATAACGAAAATAAAGAGTGGGGACACTGCATTTTGCAGTGTCCCCGTTTTTCAAATACGCTATAGAACATCGGTCAGGTTAAGAGTTCAGCTGTCTGATTTCTTTTTGTTTACGGCTGTCAGCTGCATTTAGCGGAAGCCAGACGATGAAGGTAGTGCCGGATTGTGCACTGCTTTCTGCATGGATCCTGCCTTTGTGTTTCTTAACGATAGTCTGGGCGATGGAGAGGCCCAGGCCGTAGCCGCCCTCTGTGCGGGCTCTCGATTTGTCAGAGCGGTAGAAACGTTCGAACAAATGTGAGAGTTCACCGGGGGGTATGGCGTCTCCTGTATTATTAACAGACAGACATGCTTTCTCCTGAACCTGCTCTAATATCACTGTGACCTTTTTCTCCTTTCCGGCGTATTTGCAGGCATTGTCAAGAAGAATGGCTGTCAGCTGTTTGATCTGCCCCTCGTCTCCCAGCATGGAAAGTCCGGGCGTTACAGATTCATTCAATGTCACTCCCTGCTCAAAGGCAACTGATTCGAAGGGGAGAAGACAGCTCCACACTGCATCACTCAGATTGAAGGTATTAACGGCTGCAGGGACGGTATTTGATTCTGAACGCGCCAGGAACAGCAGGTTTTCTACCAGTTTCTTCATACGGGATGCCTCAGTATGTGTATTTTCAATCCAGCGGAATTGATTTGATATCGTTTCCTCCTTGTGTGAGAGGAGGATTTTTAAATTTGCAAGTATGACAGTCAGGGGTGTCTTTAATTCATGTGACGCGTCTGCTATGAACTGATTCTGCTGGTCCCAGGCCCGTTCTACAGGCGTCAGGGCCCATTTAGCCAGGAACAGGCTGATGATAAAGAAAGCGGCCATGCTGCCTGCAAGTATAAGCAGTGATGTCAGGATCAGGCTTCTCATAGAACTGGATTCGTGGGTGGTGTCTGCGAAAGCGATTCTGGTGAAATCTGATGTATTATCTATCAGAAATCGGAGTGAAAGGCTTTTTAAATTTCCGCGCCGTTCCCCCGTTTCAAGGGCAGCGGCCACTGCCTCGCTGGCCAGGTCTTCTGTAACTGTTGACTGGTTCCCACCTGTGATCGATGCGATGGTATTGTCATCATTGAGTGTGACTACGAAAACAGGAACAAGATTAAAGGGAGATTTTTCTCCTCTGCCTATGCGGTCCTTCCCAAATTCGAATTTAGTCTCGTTTGTTCCGAGCCTGTTGTCCTCAAGCGAATGACGGAGCGCATTCATATTGTCATTTTCATATTTCTGGTAACTGGAAAAACAGAGGACGGAGAATACAGCCATGAGAACTATAAATATAAGTGACATATTGATGATTATGAATTTTCTCCGCAGTTTTTTAATCATTGCCTGCCTCCAGCCGGTATCCCATCTTCCGCACCGTACCTATGGAAGTTGATGATCCAAGATAGAAAAATTTCTTGCGCAGGAAAGATATATATGCCTCCACATTGTTATCCTCGGCGTTAGAATCATTTCCCCATACTTTCGTGATAAGTATTTCTTTTGAGATCAGGATTCCAGGGGAGGACATCAGGATCTTTAATATTTCAAATTCTTTGTAGCCAAGGTGGATAGATTTTGCCCCGCACCAGAGGTCACAGGTTGACAGATTCAAAGTGAGATCGGCAAATGAGAGCTCTTCTAATACTACATCGCCCTGGCGTCTGGACAGTGCGCGTATCCTGGCCAGGAGCTCTTCGGGAACAAAGGGCTTTGTCATATAGTCATCGGCACCCTTGTCCAGCCCCATGATCTTGTCATTTACATCGTCTCTGGCGGTCAGCATGATGACGGGAGTGGCGATCTTAGCGGCGCGAAGCTCTTTTACAATATCAAATCCATTTTTTCCGGGCAGCATCACATCCAGAACGATTACGTCATAGATGCCGCTGACGGCATAGGCCAGCCCGTCAATGCCGTTGTAGACTACATCTGCCATATATTTTGCTTCTTCCATGATCTGTCCGAGTGCATCCGCCAGGCGCACTTCGTCTTCTACAATTAATATCCTCATTTTTTCCCTGCTTTCTGATCAGTATCTCCGTTTTTTAATCTATGTCCTGCCATATAAGCCAGGCGTCCAGCATATCTGAATAAGTATTTTCATTTTAAATTATATAAGATAAAAGAATTATGTACAACTACTCTTCTGCACAAGTGTGACAGGAGGCTGTGGATAAATATTCTGTTAGCTTTAGTATAGTGTGGATAGCTGAAATTACTCTGAAAATATTTACTGAAAACTTTTAAGTGTAATTTCAGGTTATGTCTGTATGATAATGAGGAACGCCATAAAGAGGAGTACAGTCCGGCTCTGAACGGGCCGGATGGCAGCGAGGAGGATCATAATATGAGTGAACAGGAAATATTTCAAAGATATGAGAAAAAATACCTGCTGGAAGAGGGGCAGTTCCAACTGCTTAAAAAGGAGCTGGAAGGGAAGATGACTATGGATCAGTATGGAAAGCATACCATATGCAATATTTATTTTGACACTCCGGATTATCTGCTGATCAGGACATCCCTTGAAAAGCCTGTCTATAAAGAAAAACTCAGACTGAGAAGCTATGGGATACCTAAAGAGGAGGATCTTGTATTTGTTGAGCTGAAGAAAAAATACTACGGCATCGTATATAAGAGAAGGGCAGCTATGAAGATGTCTGATGCCAGAGCATATCTGTATGAGGGAAAACGTGAAGGCAAAAAGGGACAGGTCATAAAAGAGGTGAATTATACTCTGGACAAATACGGGCTGGAGCCTAAGGTATATCTTTCTTATGACAGGATCGCAATGTTTGGGAATATGGACCCGAATCTCAGGGTTACTTTTGATTTTAATATCAGAGGCAGGAATACAGCTCTTGATCTGACGAACGGAGTTTATGGGGAAAATATACTGGGAAATGGACAGGTATTGATGGAAGTGAAGACAGCAGGCGCCATTCCTGTATGGATGGCCAGGATTTTAGGAGAGGCTGGAATATTTACCACTTCATTTTCAAAATATGGAGAATTTTACAAGCAGGAAATAATTCAGGATGTTTTTGGGGATCAGGTACAGAAAACAGCAAAAGGAGGAAGCAATTGTGCTTAACAGTATTATATCAGGAAATACATCAACAGGGGTAACACTTACAGAATTTATATTATGCACGGGAGGTGCACTTGTCCTTGGAATTCTGATAGCAGCAGTACATATGTATAAAAACAGATATACCAAAAACTTTATATTGACATTGACAATGCTCCCCGTAGTGGTTGAGGCCGTTATTATGCTGGTAAATGGAAACCTGGGTACTGGCGTGGCAGTTATGGGCGCTTTCAGCCTGGTGAGGTTCAGATCCGTGCCCGGCAATTCAAGGGAGATAGGCAGCCTGTTCCTTGCTATGGCTGTGGGACTGGCTGCAGGCATGGGTTATCTGGGGATAGGATTTTTGCTTGTGCTGATCGTTGGGGCAGCAACAATCCTGTTTGTGACGATTCCCTTCGGGGAAGAGAGAGGCCAGGGAAAAGACCTGAAGATAACCATCCCTGAGAGTCTTGATTACTCAGGAATCTTTGACGATGTATTTGAAAAATATACAGATGGAGCTGAACTGATCAAAGTAAAGACAGTAAATATGGGAAGCCTGTATGAGCTTCATTATCAGGTACAGCTAAAGGATCAGAAACTGGAAAAAGCTTTTCTGGATGATATACGCTGCCGCAATGGCAATCTGAACATTGTATGCGGGAGGATAGCATCTGAACGGGAGGAATTATAATGAAAATAAGAAGAAAACAGCTGACGGCGCTTGGGATTGCAGCATGTATGACAGTCATGTATCTGCCGGGATGCAGCAGGCAGGCGCGTTTGGAGAACAGTACAGCAGCAGATGCACAGGAAACTGCCCGGACAGAGGAGGATGCTGCCGGTGACAATACAGATTCAGAAGATTCAGAGAGTCCGGCTGATACGGCTGGTATATCAGCCGCCGGCATACAGGCAGAGTATGACGATGAGGACCTGGATGCATCATGGGATGAAAAAGATGCTGTGGTGATTTCCTGTGATGGAGATAATATCTCAATTGACGGAAAGGGTGTGGAAGAAAAAGACGGAGTGATCACAATTACTGCTGCGGGGACATATGTATTTTCTGGTGAGGTGTCAGATGGCCAGATCCGGGTAGATGCGGGGAAAGAGGACATAGTCAGAATAGTACTGAATGGATTTTCCATAACATGTGCAGATGGAAGCGCCCTGTACGGGAAAAAAAGTGAAAAAATAATACTGACTCTGGTAGAGGGGACTGAAAACGTGCTGGCTGATGGAGAGGATTATAAACTGGAAGATGGTGAAGACGAGCCGGATGCAGCATTTTTCAGTAAAGACGATATTACAATCAATGGCGAAGGAAAGCTTACAGTAAACGGAAATTATCAGGATGGCATCAGGAGCAAGGATGACTTGAAAATCGTTTCCGGCACTATTGAAGTCACGGCTGTGGCAGACGGAATCAAGGGGAAAGACAGTATTGCAGTAAAAGACGGCACAATAACTGTCACAGCGGGCAATGACGGGATGAAGTCAAATAATGATAAAGAAGCAGATAAAGGATACGTTGTATTAGACGGAGGTACATTAAACATTACATCCGGAAATGACGGCGTACAGGCCGAAACGATCCTTCAGGTAAACGGAGGAAATATTGAGATAGAGGCCGGAGGAGGAAGTTCCCAGGCTGTGGCAAAGACAACAGAGGGATTTGGCGGAATGGGCGGCCGGATGAACGGCATGCTTGGCAGAGGACAGTGGAGTGAAAAGGGCGGGATGCCAGAGATGCCTTCTGACGGAGAAGTTCCAGAGATGCCATCCGACGGAGAGATGCCAGACATGCCGTTTGGCGGAGAGGCACCAGAGATGGGCGGGGATGGAGAAATGCCGGATATGCCATCTAATGGAGAAGCACCAGATAAGGCCGAGGATGGAGAAATGCCGGATATGCCGTCTAACGGAGATGCGCCAGAGATGGGCAGTAATGGAGAAATGCCGGATATGCCGTCTAACGGAGATGCACCAGAAATGGGCAGTAATGGAGAAATGCCGGATATGCCGTCCGATGGAGAGGTACCGGAGACGGGCGAGGATGGAAAAATGCCGGAGATGCCATCTGGCGGAGATGTTTTGGAAATGGATCAGGATGGAAAAGCTGCGGATTCCGCTCAGGCCGGCAGCACGGAGACAGAATCCGACAGTATGAAAGCATTAAAAGGAGGAACTGCAGTTATTGTCACAGGCGGTGAAATCAAGGTTGATTCTGCGGATGACGCCCTGCATTCAAACGGCGATGTCACAGTTTTAAGTGGAACTCTTGATCTGGCTACGGGAGATGACGGTATCCATGCTGACGGAGCACTCAGAATAGACGGGGGGACTATAACGGTATCCCAGAGCTATGAAGGACTTGAAGGCTTTACAATAGATATTAACGGCGGCACTATACACGTGGTATCGTCTGATGATGGCTTGAACAGTGCAGGAGGCAGCGACAGCGGTGAAGGCAGTGATTTCATGGCAGGAGGTTTCGGAGGCGGTATGGGAGGAAACCAGGCCATAGAAGGATGTTACATCAGAATCACTGACGGATTAGTCTATGTGGATGCATCAGGAGACGGACTTGACTCAAATGGAGATCTGTATGTGGACGGAGGAACGGTTCTTGTATGCGGACCCACCAGCGGAGCGGACGGCGCTCTGGACTATAATGGGGCAGGAGCCATAACAGGCGGTACTGTAGTGGCAGTAGGAAGCGCCGGAATGGCCCAGGGATTCTCTGACAGCTCCACACAAAGTTCCATGCTGGTTTATTTTGATGAAACACAGGCGGCAGGCACAACTCTGAGCCTCACAGATGAAAATGGGAACACAATATTTAGCTTTACTCCAGGCAAAGAGTACCAGACAGCAGTAATCAGTACACCGGAATTAAATGATGGGCAGACATATGATATATACAGCGGTACAAGTGCAGAGGGCGAAGAAAATGAAGGCTATATATCAGGCGGCATATTCAGCGGAGGCGAGAAGCTGCTGAGTGTGACAATTGACGGCGTGGCCACTTCAAACAGAAGTACGGCAGCCGGGAATATGGGCGGTTCCGGCCAGGGAAGAAACGGGGCCTGGGGGAAAGATAAAGCAAAACAAAAAACAACAGGTGAAATAACAGAAGACACGGTAAAAGAAACGACAGGCGGTAAGGCATCAGACGAGACAGACGGCAGCGTATCAGACAAAACAGATGGCAGGACCTCAGACGAACCAGCCGAAGATACAACAGAAAACATGACAGAAGAGGTTATGGAGAAAACATCTGGAGGAATCGTAGTATAGATGTGAGGTAAAAGAAAAATCCCTTGTCAATTTCAGCCCCTGTATGATATATTGAGAAAAAAGGAGGTGTAGTATGAGTAAAAACTATAGGGCTGAATTGGTAGGGGTAATTGGGGATCCCGTGGACGGCAATCCGACCGGGGTGATGGAAGAAGCCGGATTTGCAGCATTGGGGCTGAATTTCCGGTATCTTACCATCAAAGTTCTTCCACAGGATCTGGAAGATGCGATCAGAGGTGTTCGCGCTTTTCATATGCGGGGAATAAACTTAACTATGCCGCATAAAGTCCAGGTGATACCATATCTGGATGAGCTGACAGAAGCAGCAGGAATCATAGGCGCTGTCAATACTGTGATTAACCAGGATGGAAAGCTTATTGGGGAAAATACAGACGGCAAAGGTTTTATGATCGCCTTGGAGAATGAAGGCATTCCGGTAAAAGGAACGCATATCACAATGCTGGGGGCCGGAGGAGCAGCCAAAGCTATAGCTGTGGAATGTGCACTGGCAGGAGCATCAGAGATAAAGATCATTAACAGGGATAAGACACGGGGTGTGGCTCTGGCAGAACTCATCACGTCCAGGACAGGGTGCACGGCAGAATACATACCATGGACGGAGAAAAAGACTGTGCCGGCAGATACAAATATCCTGATCAACGGAACAAGCGCAGGTTTATTTCCAGATATTGACATGTGTCCGGATTTAGATTATGCTACTATTCATGAAGGAATGACTGTATGTGACGTAGTCTTTAATCCTGTGGACCCGCTGTTCCTGCAGAAGAGCAGGGCCAATGGTGCAAGGACTGTAAACGGGATCGGAATGCTGGTAAATCAGGGAGCGATGAATTTCAGGCTCTGGACCGGCAGAGAAGCTCCGGTGGATGTGATGTACAAAACTCTGGAAGCAGAATTTAGTGAAGAATAATGGTGGAGCGGTACGTCCTGTATGAATGGGCGGCCGCTTTTTGCTTCTATATGGAACTTCAGTTTCTGTAGAATTAAGTCTTTCAGAAGGATGCGCGGCTATGCATACAGAATAAAAGTTGTGCTGTTTAAATGAAAAGGAGATTTACCCAAGATGATGCTGAGGCAATGTACCTGATTCAGAGTGACCAGGAGGTAAATAAGTTTCTGCCCTGGTTCCCTGTAAGAAGTGCGGAAGAGGCAGCAGAATTTCTAAACATAAAGTATCTCAGAAAATATGATGATGCCTGGGGATATTATTATGCAGTGTGCTTTAAGGAGGATAATATTCCTGTGGGGTATGTTAATGTCAGCAGTGATGAAAGCCATGACCTGGGGTATGGACTCAGAAAAGAATTCTGGCATATGGGAATCATGGCAGAAGCTTGTAAAGCATTGGCTGGATATTTAAAGAATACAGAAATGATGTATATAACAGCAACCCATGACATAAATAATCCTGCAAGCGGTGAAGTCATGAAAAAAATAGGAATGACCTACAAGTATTCCTATGAAGAAATGTGGCAGCCTAAAAATTATCTTGTCACTTTCAGAATGTATCAGTTGAACTTTGATGGTGATGAAAACAGGACATATAGTAAGTATTGGGATAAGAGTGATGTGCATTTTATTTAAGCTTTAAAACAATCTTAAAATATTTAATATAAACTGAAGAATATTGAGAAAATATAAGGAGTATGATATAATTTAATAAATAAATCGTGAAAACAATGTTAAAAAATTAGTAAAATTGGATTGGGTTGGAAAAGGGGGGAATTGGAAACTGTAAATATTGATTTTGAAATCAGGGCCGGAAAATTGTAGATGAATTGAATTTCAGATGCAGCAATCCGGCCTATAATTTTAACAAAAGATGGCGCGGGGGATTACGCGGGAAGGGAGAAGTTATGAAGGAGAATAAAGTTAGAAAAAGAGCAGTAAAGGTTGAGCATCTATTTGCGGCAGCTGTGCTTGCGGCAGTGATATTGCCGGGGTTCGCATCAAAGGGTGGGCTGGAACTTGCAGAATTAAGTAATGGAGATTCATTTAGTTACAGAGGCCTTGACTGGCAGGATAAAAAGAAAGACGTGGAAGAAAAGCTGGGGCTGGAGTTTGATCAGCCTGTTATGAATTCAGGCTATGGCACAAAGATATATCAGAATGAAGATGGAATGGAACTGTTTGAGATGACAGGTACAGAGTATTATAAATTTGATACAGCCGGACTGGAAAACGTGGAAGTGATATTCGCTGCGGAGGACGGAATTCAGGACCTGGGTGAATTCGAACAAAGGATAAGCAGTGGATTGACAGAACTGTACGGTGATCCTGAATACACCCTGGAGAGGGAAGCCCTGTACCCGGTCGTATCGGAAAATATGGTCAAATTCAGAAAAAGCTGCTGGAAGGCTGAAGCAGGAGAAGGTTTGGGAGACGCTCTTTATCTGCAGGCTGATATGGATGAAGGTTCAGCCGTGAAGTATGTCAGGCTAATGGTTGAGAGAACAGCACCGGAAATTTCAGAGAATGAACTTGAGGATCTGGATATTACGGGATTTAAGGATGGTGATATATACAAGTTTAATAATCTGGAGTGGGGAAGCTCCCCGGCCCAGGTGGAAGAACAAACAGGAATTAAATTTGAAAATCCGGGAATAGGGGTACATGATCCTGAAAATGGGAATGGAATATATTTCAGAGCCAGAATTGTAAACTATTTCGGCTTCAAGGGGGCAGAAACTTATGACTTTATGAGAGGCGGATTGCGGGAAGTTGTGATAGGATTTGGGACAGAGGACGGCACACTAGATATAACAGAGCTGGAGACAAAGCTGTTAGGTGAGTTGGAAAAAATGTATGGAAAAGCTGATAAGAAATTGGAGGCTTTAGGGAAGGAGTCAGATTCTTTCAGGAAAAGGCGCAACTATATATGGGAAGGAGCCAAGCAGAGCGGAATTCAAAACAGTTTTGGTATTGATGTATATTCAGATAAGGACGATAAGACTGTCCAGATGAGACTTTTGATAAGTAATTATGCCATAGAAGAAATTCCAGAGCCTGATGTTACTTCCACAGCAATAAGAATAACTGACCTGAAAAAAGACGATTCTTATACTTACAGAGGAATAGAATGGGGATGTACGCCGGAAGAACTTGAAGATTTGCTCGGAATCAAACTGAGGGAGCCGGATGATTTTGGTGAACCTGTCAATAAAGATGCGCAGACCCCGGTACAATATTCAGAGGTGAGAAGGGTTGAGCTTTTAGGGATGCTGGGGATGGAGTATTACTCATTCCTGGATAATAAATTGTTTGAAGCGGGTATAGTGTTTGATAATCGGGGAGGCGATAATCTAAGGAATTATGAAGATTTGATTATCCAGATGCTGGAAAATACCTATGAAGAAGGTGAAGGGAAGAAAGAATCAGAGATTGAAAGCGGAGACGGTAAGACAACCATTGTGCAGTATAAATGGAATGGTAAAGCAGAGGAAGGATATATAAACAGTTTGTTTGTAGTCTGCTATAGAAACAAGTTTGGCACTACTGAAAAGGTACAGCTGGCAGTGTGCAGGCAGCCGGTTGATAAAAAGTAGGGTCAGAAGGGCATCATTTGCCGTCTCTATTTATTTGCCGAGAATAGTGCAAGGCACCTGTGAATCGGACATTTACAGGTGCCTTTTTCTGCCCTTATAATAAATATCATCAGAATAGAAAATATCATGGGCGCAGTCCCGGGCAAATGAAGAAAGAAGGTATGTTATGGAGTATGTAAAGGAATATGCAAGGCAGATATCTTTTCCGCTGGGAGGAATCGGAACAGGCTGCATTGGGCTGGGGGGAAACGGCGGGCTTGTTGATGTGGAGATCAAAAACAGGCCAAACAAAAATTCTACTGCGGAATTTACTCATTTTGCCATAAAGGCAGAGGATGAGAATGGTGTGGCAGATGCCAGGATCCTGCAGGGTGATCTGGAGAAAGACCATATTGGATGTACAGAGCGCCCTCTCTATACAGGGTATGGATTTGGACCGGACAGGGGAACTATGATTGGTTTCCCGCATTTTGAACAAGTGACATTTAATGGGGAATTCCCTTTTGCAGAACTGGATTTCAGCCATGGTAAATTTCCGGGAAAAGTGAAAATGACGGCCTTTAATCCTCTGATACCTACAAATGAGGATGACAGCTCTATTCCGGCTGCATTTTTCCAGTTCGAGATACATAATACGACAGATAAAAGGCTGAAATATACACTCGCACTGTCATGCAATAATTACTATAACAGAACAGACACATGCCATACATATGAGGAAAAGGATGGCGTGAAGATGATATACCTGTCAAACAGAGGGGACAGGAATACTGCGGAGTATGGAGACCTTACAATAGCCACAGACAGCAACCATGTAAGCTTCCAGAGATACTGGTTCAGAGGACGGTGGTTTGACAATTCCTCTGTATTCTGGCAGGAATTTACACGTCTGGGTGAGCTGCCCGACAGAGATTACAGTGAGCAGAGAATAAACCCGGATTCGAATGACACATCTGATATTGCGACTCTGGCCGCACATGTGGATGCAGGTCCCGGTGAGACAGTTTCCATCCATTTCGTGCTTTCCTGGTCTAATCCGTTTATGAATAATTTCTGGGAAATTACTCACAGGGGGCTTTCACAGGATGAGATTGACAGGCGGAGGAGTAAGCTGTGGAAGAATTATTATGCTGTCCTGTTTAATGATTCCAAAGAAAGTGCAGTGTACGGAGTAAAGAATTTCCAGAGGCTCTATGATGATACAATGCTGTACAAAGAAGCGATTTATAATTCAACACTTCCGCCGGAGGTCATGGATGCCGTCACGGCAAATGTGGCTGTGCTGAAGTCCCCCTCCTGTCTGAGGCTGAGTGATGGTTCCTTCTATGCATTTGAGGGCGTGCATGCACATATGGGATCCTGCGAAGGTACATGTACCCATGTGTGGTCATATGCGTATGCTCTGGCATTTCTGTTTCCCAGGCTGGAGCGGAGCGCCCGGTACAACGAATATACTTATTCTATGCAGAAAGACGGAGGGATGGGATTCAGGATACAGCTGCCTCTCGGGTGCGGCCCCACAAACCACAGGCCCGCGGCAGATGGCCAATATGGAACTGTGATCAGGGTATACAGGGAATTCCTTATCTCAGGTGATAAAGAGTGGCTCAGTTCAATATGGCCGGAGGTAAAGCGCAGCGTTGAGTTTGCCTGGAATCCGGACAATGTAGACGGCTGGGACCAGGATAAGGACGGCATAATGGAAGGAAGGCAGCACCATACTCTGGATATGGAACTGTTTGGAGCAAATTCATGGCTGAGCGGCGTGTATCTGGCAGGCCTTCTGGCAGCTGCAAATCTGGCAGGCATCATGGGGGAGACAGATACAGAGAATGAGTACAGGGAAATATTCCAAAAGGGCTGCAAGATCCTGAATGAGAAGCTCTTCAACGGAGAATATTTCTTCCAGGATGTAGATCTGAAAGATAAAAAGATTCTGGAAAAATATAACGGCGGTGTCTCTGACCATGGGGCGGACGCGGTGAAAAGCTACTGGAATGAAGAGAATCAGGAGATGAAATATCAGATAGGGGAGGGGTGTTCCATCGACCAGGCCCTGGGACAGTGGCATGCTGACCTGTTGAATATGGGAGAGATATTCCAGACAGACAAGCTGAGATCAGCTTTGGGTGCAGTCTACAAATATAATTATATACCTGACATGAGAGAGCATGTGAATCCCTGCCGTATCTATGGATTTAATGATGAGCAGGGTACGATGATATGTGCATATCCGGCGGACAGGAAGAAACCACTGATTCCTGTACCTTATGCAGAAGAGACTATGCATGGATTTGAATACCAGGCAGCCAGCCACATGATCAGGCATGGACTTGTGGAGGAAGGCCTGGAATGTGTGAGGGCCGTCAGGAACAGGTATGACGGCAAAAAGCGGAATCCCTGGAACGAGATGGAGTGCGGCAGCAATTATGTAAGGTCTCTGGCAAGCTATGCACTGCTGCTGGTATACAGCGGTTTTATTTATGACCTGTACAGGCACAGGATAGGTTTTAACCCCATCGAGGAAGGTGATTATCAGTTCTTCTGGTCTGTGGACACAGGCTTTGGAACCATACAAAAAGAAAATAAGACAGCCAGATTAAATGTTTTATATGGAAAGCTGGAGGTCGGTGAATTTGTGACAGATACAGAAGGAATCTTAGAAGTGCTCTCAGGAGAAAAGCCGGTGCAGTACAGTGTACAGGGAGATACAGTCCTGTTTGATGAGATACAGAATTTAGACAGCGGCAGGGATATTACAGTCATCTATAAATAACGGCGGCAGGGCAGTGTCTGGCAGAGCAGTGTTTGGCAGAGCAGAGATACAGCAGGGCAGAAATATAGCAGGACAATGATATAGCAGGGCAAAATGCCCTGCTATATTGTTTTCAGATACTCACTGGGCGGAAGCCCCGTAGCTTTTTTAAATTGCTTGCTGAAGTAGCTGGCGCTTGCGAAACCTGTTTTTTCTGCCACGTAGCTGACATTTTCCACGTGGTCCTGAAAGAGTGAAATAGCTTTCTCTATACGTACCTTGTTTAGAAAATCATTGATGGTCATCTGCTTATCACGCTTGAAGCAGTAACAGATATAACTGTAATTCAGATAGAGCGCATTGGCAATATCGGTGATCGTTAGCTCCGGGTTGCCATAGTGTCTGAGAATATAATTTTCCACGCATATTGTGACATCTGAGTATTCATCATTCCCTGAAATGCTTGTGACAGAATTTTTGTAGATCAGTATGATCCAGTCGCGGATGGCATCCAGGCTTTTCATATTATTTAAAGTATCTAGGATACTGCCGTGGCCGCCTGTGACTGATATGGGGGAGGAGGACTGAGCGCTCAGTGATTCTGTGAGCAGATTCAGCAGAGACAGGGTCTGGAGGATAATATTGTCCCAGAGCGCTTTCTCATCTTCCATCTTTTGATAAATACTTGTAAGCAGAACTTCCAGATTGTCAGTATCTTTAGCGGTGATCATGGACTTCAGCTGGTTTTTTTGTTTGGCATCCATGGTGGCCGGAGCGGCTGCTGACTTCAGGTTCTGGTACTGTATGGCACGCTGCTTCAGGACAGAACAGTTCTGAAGGGCGATACAGGCTTCATGGTAGGAGAGGTAGAGATCCTCAGGTCCCCTGCAGATGTCTCCAATGCCTGCAGAGAGGGTGACGCCTTCCTTTTCTGCTGCGGCAAGTACCTGGCAGACCCGCTGTGGAAATACATTCTGTGCATTTCCGTCAAAGATAAAGAAGAGCCTGCTCTTTGTGTCAAGGCAGCATATATACCCCTCTCTTCCGATACTTTTGCGGATGTTATCAAGAAGAAGGCGCAGTTTCTCCTTGGGGAGAATGGATGCAGGTTCGAAGAGGGCGGCAATATAAGACTGGTAGCCGGGCAGCAGGCGGTCAGCCAGCTTGTGGTCATACTGGTCGATATTCTGCACGCTGAAGTTACAATTGACCAGGTCATTATAGTATCCCTCCAGGATAAAACGCTCATTTTCATTCTCAAGGCTTTTCATATGGCTGTTCAGAGTGTCCTCCTGCTGGATCTCCCTGCTCAGTTCATCCAGAGCCGAGCAGAGGTTCTGGTAATTGATAGGCTTTAAGATATAGTCAGATACCCCCAGGCGTATTGCCTGCTGGGCATATTTAAATTCATCATACCCTGTCAGGATGATATACCGGCATTCCAGCTGGTTTTCACAAAGCCTTGATATCAGTTCAAGGCCGTTAAGCTTTGGCATATTGATATCTACGATTGCTATGTCAGGGGGATCAGCCATCATCATTTCCAGTGCTGTCTGTCCATTATTAGCTTCGCCTGAGACAACAAGCCCGTGTTCCTCCCAGGGAAGGCTGTTTTTCAGGGAAAGCCTTTCATAATACTCATCGTCTACAAGAAATACTTTTAACATGATACTTCCTCCTCATTCGTATGCTGATTTGTTTACTGCTGTCCGTCATGCTTTTATTCCTTCTGTGCCGGAAAGGAGATAGAGATACAGGTATATTCACCGGCGGAACTGTCGATATGGAAGGTTACCTGGTCATTATAATGGATACAGAGACGCTTTATGACACTGGCCAGGCCGAAATGGTCTTCGATTTCTTTCTGGGATATCCTGTCAGCACGAATAGCTTCAGTGAGCTCCTGCTTTTTCTGTTCCGTGATCCCGTTTCCCGTGTCAAATACTTCAAAAACGATCCGCTCTTTGTCAAGGTATCCGCTGACGCAGACCATACCTTTATCTCCTTTCTCCTTGATGCCGTGATAGATGGCATTTTCTATAAGCGGCTGCAGAGTCAGCTTGGGAATGGAGAAATCATAGATGGCCGGGCTGAATGCAAGGACATAGTCCATGAATTCAATATATCTCATCTTCTGCAGGCAGAGGTAGCTCTCGATCAGCTGTATTTCTTTGGAGATGCTGATAATGCTGGAGCCGTTATTCAGTGAGATCCTGTAGAAGCTGGCCAGATTTTCCACAGTCTTCATGGCCTCCTGGTTCATATTGCAGCGGATCATACTGTTTATCATTTCCAGAACATTATATAAAAAATGTGGTTTTACCTGTTCCTGGACCATCTGAAGTTCCATTTTCCGCTTCATTTTCTGCTGTGCCTTTTGTTGTGCCATCAGCTCCTGTATCCTGTCCAGAAGGGAATTAAAAGTAATGCCCAGCTCAGCAATCTCATCCTTTGTTCTGGGGTGCGTCCTGATAGAGAGATCCCCGTCTTTCACACGGTTCATGATATTTTTGAGAGATACCACAGGTTTTGTCTGGAAACGGGATATTACAACTGCAAATACAATGGCGAATAAGATCCCATAGAGTGTAAATGTCATAAGCGTTGGAAACGTAGTTGTCAGGTTATCCTTCAGCACCTTGTAGGAGGATACAGAAAGGAGCTGGACGTCCAGCGGGGAAAAACTTTTTGTGGTAACGATGAGAGGATCATCTGCCTGCTGGATAATAACACTGCTGTCCTCGAGCAGAAGGCTGTAGCTGATCTGCATCTCTGAGAAAAGACTGGTGTAGATAGGGAGGTCCTGTTTGCTTGCCAGGATATAATTGCCCTCCAGCACATAGATATTGTCTGAGTAGACTTTTAGCAGTTCTTTCAATTTTGACATATCTACAAATAAGGCTATATACCCTAATAGCTCACCCTCAGGAGTATGGGAGGGGACAAGCAGGGCAAAGACCTTCTCCACGGAAGAGTCATTTAAAAATTCTATAGAGAAAGTCTTTGTCCAGTAAACATGTTCCCCTGTCACTCCCCTCATCAGTGTCTTATTAAAGAAATAGGTGAGCCTGTCCAGATTCAGATTCTGTTCACCGATAAAAAAACCATCAGCATCCATCAGGGAGAGAGCACGCAGGGAAGGCAGGGCCCTGTGATAGGAGGAGAGAGGCGGCTGATTGTCCATGGACTTGTATATGATCCTGCCGTTTTCTGCTGACTCAGAGCGTGCGGAGGCGAGGAAAGAGATAATATCTTCATCATGGGCGATGATCTTTCCTATGGACTCTATAGATTCCATATAAGTATCAAGTGCAGCAGCATACGTATCCAGAGTGACCAGGTCGGAACTCTGCTTTTGTGCCAGGGATAAAGTGATATTGCTTTCTCTGGCAATAAAGAAGAAGGCACAGATAGGAACAACTATCAGAAGAAAGGTAACGATGAAGTATTTTACTGCTATAGAGTGTATGTTCAGCCTTTTCATAAGATCTTCCTTTCGAATATACTCTTTATCCATCTTTGACAGTTTTATCGGGTCTGCTTGCGCTTATTATATCATGATTTTAAAGGCTTCTGAATCATTTTGGAATAACATCCGAGAATTTTACAAGTGTATGGAGAATAGTTCATTTACTTTTACACGGTCAGATTTTATACTGTGTTTAACAGCAATGGTCCAGCCAGATGATATGACATAGGGCAGGCCATTACAGGGGCATGCAGCCGGCCGGCTATCCCTGGAGTTATTTGGCAGTTAATATTGATAAAGATTGGGAGGAAATGCGAAATGAAAAAAAAGGTGATTGCTTTATTAATGAGTACGTGTATGATGCTTGGGCTTGCAGCAGGCGGAACTGTGGCAGCTGCTGATCCGGATCAGGCAGGCGTAAAAAAGAATGAAGTGACTAGGACAAAAGCAGGAAGTTCTGATGTGACACTGACCCTTGCAATGTGCGGTGACGGAACTACGAAAGAGTCCCTGGACAAACTGCTTGCGCAGTACACTGAAGAAACAGGGGTGAAGGTAGATACAATCTTTATCGCAAGCAACTGGGGAGAGTACTGTACGAAGATCCAGACAATGGTAGGAGGCGGAGACGATCTTGACTGTGCGATCCTGGCAATCGAAGGCGTGGCAAAATTCCTGGATATGGGCATAGCTGAACCGATCGACGACTGGATTGCCGCTAATAAAGAGATATCGGATGCTATCTTAAGTGACACCAGCCCGTCCTTCCAGGATGTATTTAAGGATGACGAGGGCAATACATATGCATTCCCGTTCTCCTTCAATAATGTAGTAATGCATTTTAACACCAGCCGTCTTGAGGAGGCAGGACTTGAGCTTCCGGCAGCCGACTGGACAAAGGATCAGTTCCTTGAGTATTGTGAGAAGCTGACAACAGAAAAAGACGGTGTTAAACAGTATGCAGTAGCAGTTCCATATGGCGAGTATTTCTGTGCAGAAGCCTGGCTGTATAATAACGGAGCTTCTTATATGAACGAAGATTTTACAGAGAGCACAATTAACTCTCCGGAAGCTGTAGAAGTGTTCCAGCTGTGGCAGGACCTGATCTATGAATATGGATATGCTCCTATACCAGAGGAAAATGTAAGCGCTATTGCCCAGATCATCAATGGACAGGTAGCCATGGGATCATGGGGACGCTGGCCGACCGCAAACTATATAGCGGATGATTTTAAAGACGTGGCGATCCAGTATCTTCCTACATTCACAGTTAACCAGCAGATCGGCGGCGTGGACGGTATCTTCACACTGAAGAATTCCAAACATATCGAAGAGGCAAAGGAACTGGCTGCATGGATGTCGCAGGCTGATTTTGAAGGGCAGTATCTGTCATCAGGCAATATCCCGGCACTGCATTCTCTGGCACAGACAAAGATCTCAGACCTTGGAATTCCTGAAAACTACGAGATATTCTATCTGGATTCAAATACCGATATCTATAAACCGGTCAGTGCACCGCCTCAGTTTACTGAATGCTCAAATATTGTGCTGACAGCAATCTCTGATATCTGTGTGAATAAGTCAGATGTGCAGGAGACGCTGGATAATGCTGCTGAAGAGATGAACGCAGTCCTGGCTGATAACAAATAAGCAGGGGTAAGAGGGTGCCTTTAAATAACAGACACCCTCTTTTTATTCCAGAGAGAGGGGAATTCTATGAAAACCGTAACAAAAACAGCCGGCAATTATGCGGCTAAGAAGAAAAGAAAAGATACAATATCGGCTTATATTTTCCTGGCACCGGCACTTATCAGCTTTGGACTGTTCATAGGGCTGCCTGTAATTCTGTCAGCTGTGCTGTCATTTTTTAAATATAACCTTGTAAATCCGCCCCAATTCGTAGGGCTTGAAAATATTAAGAAGATGTTTACCGATAAAGGGCTGTTCACCGCATTTGGGAATACCTTTAAATTTCTGTTGATACTGTGTCCTATCCACTGCGGACTTGGCATGATACTGGCATTTATGGTGTACAGGGCCAAACGTTTCCAATTCTTTTTCAGAAGTGCTATTTATTTTCCTTCAATTGTGACAACAGCATCAGTTGCTATCGCATGGGGGTATCTGTTCTCTACGGATATGGGTGCTATCAACTACTTTGTGAGGCTCCTGGGAGGGACAAATATTCCATGGCTGACAGACAGAGTGGTGGTCTATGTGACAATAGCCCTGTTCAGTTTCTGGAAGTTTATCGGGACTACATTCCTGTATTATTTCATAGGTATGCAGAATATACCTGATGTCTATTATGAGGCTGCCCAGATCGACGGGGCAGGTATTATCCAGACGTTCCGGCACATTACGCTTCCTCTGCTTAGCCCAACGATCTTTTTCGTGATCATAACTAATATTGTCAGCGTATTCCAGATCTTTGACGAGCCTTACCTGCTGACAAATGGAGGTCCCGGCACTGCCACACGGACGATCGCACTGGAGATATACCAGACAGCCTTCCAGGATATGAATATCGGATATGGGGGAACGATTTCCTTTGTCCTATTCCTGATAATCCTGGTGATAACCATAATCCAGTTTAAGGGACAGAATAAATGGGTGGTGTATGACTATGAATAAAATAAAAAATAAAATTCCGCAGATATGCCTTATTATATTTTTGCTTTTGCTGTGCATTATAATGCTGGCGCCTTTTGCATGGATACTGTCCACCTCTCTGAGGCTGCCAAAAGAATCTTTTAAGCTGCCGCCGTCTTTTTTGCCGACCAGCTTTCACTTTGAGAACTATAAAGAGGTTTTCAGGCAGTTCCCGTTCGGACAGGTTATCTTCAACAGCTTGAAGATCGCTGTCATAGTAGTGATAGCAAATACATTCATTTCCACAATGGCAGGCTACGCTTTTGCCAGGATTGATTTTAAAGGAAAAAATGTTGTATTTCTGATCATCCTTTCAGGAATGATGATACCTGTGCAGGCAAAGCTGATCCCTACATATATAGTAATGTCAAAGATGGGATTCGTGGGTACACATATGTCGCTGATATTGCCAGCGATCATAAGCCCGCTGAATATTTTCTTCGTGAGGCAGTATATGAAGACAATACCAGCCAGCTATGAGGATGCGGCGTATATAGACGGGGCGGGAAGGTTCCGAATTTATTTTACAATCTTTCTGCCAATGTCCAAGTCAGTGATCGTCATGACGTCCCTGCTTACATTCCTGGCATCCTGGAATGATTTTATAAATCCGCTGATCTTCCTTTCCAAATACGAGAGGATGACACTGCCCCTGGGACTGAAAATATTGAGCGGAGCTATGGGGACCGGAAGTGTTTCAGTGGTGCTGGCCGGTGTCACCATGTCTCTGATCATACCGACGCTGCTCTATCTGTTTGGGCAGAAGCACATTATGCAGAGTGTAGTCATGTCAGGATTGAAGACTTGACATGCAGCAGAAAAAGGAGGACAAAATAATGAATGCATTCCGTTATGATACAATTAAAAAAAATACTAAGAAGTACACCAATAAGGACAGGGCTTTCAGAGCCCTGCTGGGAGGAATAGGCACAGGAAATATATCTCTGGACGGGGACGGCAGGCTGTGTGACTTTGAGATCATGAACCATCCTGACAAGAAGCTGAAGATCCCATATACATTTTTTTCCCTGTGGTGCAGGGAAGAGGGGAAAGATTCCAGGGCCTTTGTGCTGGAAGCTGAGCCGGGAGGCTTAAGTGAGAAAGCTCTGGGCTATCCCACAGGAGAGCTCTACGGCCTGCCCAGAATGGACAGCTGTGAGATAGAGACAAATTATCCTTTCTTTAAGTACAACTTTAAAAGAGAAGGGCTTCCGCTGAAGATCACTATGGAAGCATACACGCCATTTATTCCTCTTGATGAGAAAAATTCCGGCATCCCGGGATATTCAGTGGAGTACTGCATAGAGAATATGTCTGACAGACCTGCTGAGGTATCAGTGTGTTCATCCATGTATAACTTTACAGGATTTACTTCTTATGACGGTTATGACCGCCTCTGTGTGGATGGAATGCCGGAAAATGATGTTCTGCAGGGAGAGGGATATACAGGAGTTCTGTTCAGGAACAGGGGAGCGGATCCGGAGGCTGTGAATTACGGAACACTGGCTCTTGCGTGTACCGGGAAAAATATAACATTAAAACCATGCTGGCAGGCAGGAGGATGGTGGGATGGAGCAGAAGAATTCTGGCAGGATTTCCGGGAAGACGGAAAACTGAACGCAGATGTAGCTACTGATGCAGTAGGTTCGAATATCGGCTCGGCGGATGTCCCCAAGGTGGTGGGATCTGTCTGCAGCACTGAGACAATAAGACCGGGAGAATGCGCGCATTTCACCTTCTACTTCACATGGAGCTTTCCAAACAGATACGGATGGTGGCCTGATGGCCATGCCAGGGAAGAAGATAAGCCCCAGCATGACAAGATATGGAAAAATTATTACAGTACAGTGTGGAAGGATGCACCTGATGCCCTGAAGTATATGTTTGAAAATGCGGAGGAGCTGAAGGGACGCAGCAGGGATTTCTCGAATGCCCTCTACAGCACTACATTAGATGCAGATGTGATAGAATCTCTTGTATCGGCCATCACTGTACTGCGCTCTAATACATGTTTCCGCATTGGCGACGGCAGATTTTTCGCATGGGAGGGCTGTTTTGAACATGCGGGGAGCTGTGCAGGCACATGTACACATGTCTGGAATTATGCCCAGGCCCTTGCATTCCTGTTCCCCTATCTGGAAATAAGCGCCAGAAAGACTGAATTTCTTCAGGAGACTGATGAAGAGGGAAATATGGCCTTCAGGGCTAAAAGGCTTCTGGATGGCAGCAAGTGGGAGATGCTTCCGGCTACGGACGGCCAGCTGGGCAGCATCCTGCGTGTGTACAGAGAGTGGAAGATGACAGGAGACGATTCCTTCCTCAGGGAGGTATGGGACAAAGTAGTGTCAGCTATGGAGTTCTCTCTCAGAACGTGGGATTCAGACGGCGACTTTGTGCTTGATGACCAACAGCATAATACATACGATATTGAATTTTACGGCTTGAATTCGCTCACCAATTCTATACTTTATGCTGCGCTTGCTGCATGCAGCAGCATGGCGGAATATTTGGGAGAAACAAAAAGAGCATCCAGATACAGGAAGGCATGGGAAGAGGGCAGCAGAAGGATGGACGAGCTTCTGTGGAACGGTGAATGGTATGAACAGAAAATATCGCCGGAAGACCTGAACAGATATAAATACCAGTACGGGACAGGATGTCTGGCAGACCAGCTGCTGGGCCAGGAACTGGCTCATGTGTGCGGACTCGGCTATATTCTGCCGGAAGAACACGTGAAGAGCGCAGTACACTCTATTTACAGGCATAATTTCCTCAGAAGCATGAAGGACCATGAAAGTGTACAGAGGACATACGCTTACCAGGATGAGGCAGGGCTGATACTCTGTTCATGGCCGAGAGGAGGAAGGCCAAAGCAGCCGTTTGTATACAGCGATGAGGTGTGGACAGGTATAGAGTATCAGGTGGCAGCCCATCTGATCTACGAGGGATATATAGAGGAAGGCATGGATATCGTCCATGCAGTACGCGGCAGATATGACGGCAGCAGGAGAAGCCCGTACAATGAAATAGAATGCGGCAACCACTATACAAGGTCAATGGCAGCATGGGGACTTCTGACAGCCCTGTCAGGATACAAATTTGACATGGTAAAGAAAGAGATATCTTTTGCGCCCCTCGTCAGCCAGGAAGATTTTTCATGCTTCTATTCTAACGGAAGCTCATGGGGGATCTACAGGCAGAATGTGATGGAAAATGGAGAACTCAGCTATGAAGTGATACCTCTTTATGGGGATATGGATGGAGTTGCTGTGAATCCACGCAGCTGATTATTTGGAGGATATATAGAAAGAGGACATTGCAATGAATATTCGCTGTTTGACAGGGAGGTTCAGAGCATTGTCCTCTTTTTCATGCTCTGTAAAATGTAAGAAATATTGATATTGATAAAATATCTGAATAGTAAAAGAGAAAGAGAGAGATAGTTGAAAATAAATATATATAATAATTATAATAAATTAACCGTTAAGTAATATAAAAATATTGAGATAACATATGAGGTATGTTAAAATATAAATAATAAATTTTTCACTGCTGAGGAAGGGGTGTGGGTAATGAAGTTCACAAAAATTAAAATGAAATACCTGGCGGTCTGCATGATGATCATATTAATGTCATCATCCTGTGCTAATGGAGATCAGAATACAGTATTAGAAATATCGGATCTGTCAAGCCAGGGCAAATATTGTTATCAGGAGATCGAGTGGGGTAGCAGTACAGAAAAAGTTGAGGAAGAGATAAAGAGTCCCTTGGGAAAGAATGTAAAAGGTTATGAGTCACCAAATGGAATCTTTTCAAACGTAAGAAATGTCCAGATGTATGGAGTGGATGGAGTTGAGGTTTATGGCTTTAAAAACAGAGGACTTTATTTTGTGAGAGTTTCATTTGGAGATCTTGATTTTACTTCCATGTTAAATGATTTTTTTGACCAGCTGATTACAGGGCTGAAGGATGCGTATGGACCTGCGGAGGAGCAGCTGCTGGGAAAATGCTATCTGTACACAGACAAATGGGGGAAAAGCAGCTATTATCAGTGGAAGACTGTAGCTGAAGATGGATCTAAGAGCATACTTCAGCTCAATCTTACACGTGATAATGATAATAACGTAATATTTGTCCAGTTATATCTGGAAAATATTCCTGAAGTTTAGTGGGTGTCTTCCCCAAACTTACAGTTCATGCTTTATATAGCACCGGCGTGCCAGCAGATAGAATACGGGGATTTCTAGCAGTGCCGCAGCCAGCATAAGATGCGGCGACCAGACAATCAGGGGTCCAGCAGTAAGAAAGGTCCCCTGGCCCAATTCAGTGAAAATATTTGCAAGGCCGGTTCCTCCGGAAGGCAGGCACAGCCGTATCCAATTCACCAGATTACCAGTGTCGCCAATAACAGAAATAAGTGAAGGCAGCAGTGCGATTCCCACAGATATTGCCAGTACCATTACCGGGCTGTTCAAAATGGAGGAAAGCCATAATGTCAGGCAAATCATAGCTAAAACAGTCAAAAACCCGGAAATCAGGACCAGGATCAAAAAACCATTTTCACTCATATTGGTAAAGGCCAGCACCCCCGTACTATAGTTAAACTGAACCGATGTGCCATCCAGCCCAAAGACTGGAAGCGTTATAGCGAGGAATACACCTGTGCAGAGGAAAAAAAGCGAGGAACTGATTATAATGGCGGAGAGAAGCTTTGCATGTGCCAGTTTCCTGCGTCCGTTTCTGGTACAGCGCTGGATATCATCTGCGCCGCTGGCGTAGTCAGAGGAAAAAACAGGGGCCGAAATCACTGAACAGATAACAGCTAACATAAAAATACATAATGTCAGATGAGCTAAGGTATTACTGCTGCCAAATCCATATTGATAAACAAAAGGTGTCTCAACCCTCTCATCCAGCCGCAGTGCATAGTCTGCAACATCCTGCCTGTTTTGATGTCCATAATATATGGTTTTATTGATATAGTCTTTTCGCTGAGAATAAAAATTACCCGCTTCTTCCGGAGAAATATCCGTGGGCTCTTTGGGCATGCCATTTGTCTCAAAAAACACCAGCCTTGTATTTAGAATCGTATTATAGACAGGTTTCATTTTCGAATTCCACACTTCTGTGGGAATGACTTGTCCATAAACACGAGAAAGCTCCTGATTTACAGCATATGCCTCTCTGATTTTCTCCGGTGTGATCTCACCTTCAGATAACGCAGCCTCCGCCCGTTCAGCGGCGATTGCTGCAAGCCCATGTCTGCTGGTTCCAGTAGCACTGTCAAAATAATATGTCATAAAGATAGTCATCCCTGCAAGCAGCACAGAGAGGAGTAATGCAGCGCCGGACAGATAACGTGTTGAGCGCGATTTCATAATCCGCAGCAGTTCAAGCTTCAGCATCATGGCTGCCCCCTTTCTCATGAAACAAGTAGATGTATAAATCCTCCAGGCATGGATTAGACGGACATGAATCTGGAATCTGTCCGCTGTCTGCCACATAGCGTACCCTCATCATGCTGTCCCCCTCCGACTTTACTCCTACAATACAAATTGAACGCTCATATGTCTGCAGGGCATCAGCGGGGATCACTGCGTAAAATACTTTTCCATGTATTTCTTCCAGAAGCAGCTCTGTCGTTCCGATTCCAATGATTTTACCATTTTTCATAACAGCATTTTGTGTGGCAACAGACTCCACATCGGACACAATATGTGTGGAAATAAAGACAATTTTATTCTGTGCCATTTCAGAAAGCAAGTTGCGGAAACGAGCCCGCTCACCGGGGTCAAGGCCGCTGGTCGGCTCATCCAGTATAAGAATATCGGGATCATTCAGCAATGCCTGAGCAACCCCTATACGCCTCTGTGTGCCGCCGGATAATTTGCGGATGTGCTTTTTTCGCACGTCGTCTAGGGCCAGCAGTTCCAGCAGCATACTGATTCGCCTTTTCGCCTGATGTCTGGTAAGTCCTTTCAGCGCTGAAATATACTCCAGATAGTCTGTGACTGTAAATTCCGGATAGAAGCCAAAGGTCTGCGGCAGATAACCCAGCCTGTCCCAATACCGCTCGCCCAATACACTGATTTCTGCACCATCATACAAAATCCGGCCGGAGGTTGGCGACAAGATACCAGTGAGCATCCTCATAAGCGTAGTTTTTCCTGCTCCGTTTGCGCCGATAAGCCCCCAGACCCCGGGAGTAAGATTCAGGCTCACAGACTTGACTGCATCCTTGTCCCCATAGCGTTTTGTCAGTTTCTCAATTGTTAATTCCATAATCTTCTCCTTAATCTCCCATTAAAGGTACCATATCATTTACACGGACTTTACATAACATACTTCGGCATTCAAACAATAACAGAATAGATAATACTGCACAGACGGCAACCGCGAGTGTTAGTGACAGCTCCGTCCTGCTAAACTGTATTTTGTCAGATATAATCTTGAACAATACGCCAAGGCCTAAGCAGTAACCACAAACAATTTCAATCCCCTGCTGTCTGTGGCAATGGTTCAGGATAAACAGGCTGCCGGTACCAGCCAGCAGATAAGGAATAATCACATAGATAAACGCCGCCTCTATCGAGCTGTCTGCACTCCCGGCCCAAAATAAAATTATCAAACTCAGGCATAGGGCATCCCCGATTCCAATGATACAAAGCTTAGCCAGGAGTGTTCTGGCAAGTGATATCCTCGTTACGGCTTCTGTCTCAAGAACTTTGTAGCGTTGTGCCCGCCCGTAAAATGGAAGCGCCGTCATAGCTGTGAAAATTGCAGACATATACAGAACAGATGTCAAACGCTGCCCGGCAGCAAGCTTAATGATCAGGCAGGTGACAGCCAGAAATACTCCCTGCAGCAGCCAGACAGACCTGGCAATAAACCGCACCTGTCCAGCAAGAATTTCCAAAAAGCCGACCGGGCGGAACGGCCTTTGACGTGCCGCTGCTGAAAACGCTAAACTTTTCCTGGCTTTCGAAATTGTCCTCTCTATAGAGGCAGGATCAGGCCGCTCCACCGGAGCAGAATATAAATCTCTCAGAGCGGTTTCTATACGTTTTTTCAATACTTATACCCCCTTATCTTTAATAATTTTGTGTGGTAACTTAATTATACTAAAACCAGATGGTCTCGTGCTGTTTTTAGCCAGTTATTATTGAAATTTCAAGGTGCATAGACACTTATTTAAATGCGAAGTTTGTGTTATGATAAGGGACTTTTTGTATGTCACGGCAGGACTCATGGACTATCCGCAATTCTCAATACAACTGGGCAAAATGGGGCGTAATTCAGTGTCCATCATGCTCTCTGAGACTACCGGATGACTACTCTTTTCCTTCTTTAAAAGAAAGTATGTGAAATCAATCGTTAACAGGGTATATAACATGAACCTCCTTGAAAGAAATCGTTAATAGGGTTCTATCAAGTGACTACTGCACTTCGGAATTAAAAGTTTCTCTTCTATAATATATGGATTTGTTTTCGTGTACCGTCCATGTTGAGACGTAGTTTAGCTGTCAAAAGTACAGAATTAAATAGTGTAAATAGCCTTAAAATAAAGCATTTCTGGGTATTCGGACAACCTTCTATGGTTTGCCTGGATACCCGGGTTTTTCTTTTGTGGAAATATATCAATCACCTAAATCTGGGGTCGAGTTGACAGAATGACTATGCGGAGAGTTGATAGTATAAACTTGATTTACAGTTATTAATACGCAAAAATTCAAATGCACAAGCAGATTTAATTTCGCGTTCACAAAACTTTATATACTTTTGCGTATCTTTGTGATATACTGTTATACTAAGAAGTTAGCACATTCGATAAAGCCATATCTTCCAGGCAACTGAGAGTGCGCAGAAGTATTAAGATGGGGACAAATAGCGGAGGTAAAGCGAATGCGTTTTAGCTATAATAAATTATGGAAATTGTTAATAGATCGTGGAATCAATAAAAAGGCCTTGCGTGAAATGAGTGGTATTAGTGCAACATCTGTTGCAAAACTTGGAAAAGGCGGAAATGTCAATACAGATGTGCTGCTTCGGATATGCGATGCACTCAACTGTGATGTTGGGGATATTATGGAATTTATTAGAGAAGAGAAATCTAAAGAACAGAAACGAAAGGATGCATTTCCCAATGGGTAAGATTGATACATCCGCTGCAGGAATTGAAAAATGTAGTGCTGTTGATGAGGCATTAAACCTTGTCTATTCATATATACAAGAAACATATTCACCGAATGAGGTTGAAATGATTTGTAATGAACTAACGGGTAT
This sequence comes from Murimonas intestini, assembly GCF_024622195.1. Classification (NCBI taxonomy): domain Bacteria; kingdom Bacillati; phylum Bacillota; class Clostridia; order Lachnospirales; family Lachnospiraceae; genus Murimonas; species Murimonas intestini. The sequence goes on along the minus strand of NZ_JANKBI010000014.1, from coordinate 48,366 downwards.
TGCAAAGCGAGACGATTTTCGAAGAAACAAGACTGCTCGATCCAAACATTCATATCAGCAAGTTCAAGATACTCTTTCAAAGATTAATGAAAAACAAAGCATCAGAAAAAATAAGGGCGTTTATTACACGCCGAATGATGTTGTACGATTTATTCTTATAAATAGTATTAAGGCATCCTACGGAAAGCTTAAGGCATCGAATATTAGTAATATGAGTTTGGATGCCATTCCATATCGCTCATTTTGTTGCAACAAGACTATATTTGATCCTACGTGTGGTGCAGGAGAATATTTACTTACGGCACTTGAACTTAAGATTGATTTGCTGAAGAAAAAAACGAAGATTACAAAACGTCTTGTGCGAGAAGTGTTTTTTACTATTTTTGGCAATGATGTAAATGCTGAATCAATCATTATAACGGAATTACGCTTGTTGTTGTATATAATGAAATCTTGTGGTGTAGAAAATTGCTGTGGACTTGGAAATATAATGAGCAGACACTTTACATCATTGGACTTTATTGCGGATGAGTCCTCATTTGATGAGAGGTATCATATTGTGGTAGGCAATCCCCCATATGTTGAAGATTCGAAAGCAGGTCTTGAACTTAACAAAAAATATGGGAATATTTATGCAAATATATTGCTCAATGCAGCCAAGAGACTTGAAAAAAATGGTTCGATTGGATTTATTATTCCACTCTCTTATGTATCTACGCCGAGAATGAAAAAACTCAGAGATGAATTGGGGGTGTTAGTTTCAGAGCAGTATATTTTGAGTTTTGCAGATAGACCGGATTGCTTATTTGATTCGGTGCATCAAAAATTATGTATTCTGATTGGCAAAGACAGAAAATCAGAAAAGGCTATTTTTACTGGAAACTATAAGTATTGGTATAAGCAAGAACGCTGCAATCTTTTTACTGATATTAAAATGGTAAAGAATAAGTACGGAAATGCTGATTTTATACCTAAGTTGGGAACTGAGCAAGATATCAATATTTACAAAAAGATTACTAATAAGAGAAAAATGCAGTCTGTATATGCAATCTCTAGAGAGGGATGCGAATCAGTTTACTTAAATAGGCGTGAAGCATTTTGGATGAAAGCTTACAGAGAAAAAGTAGATGATCCAGAATATAAGGTATTCAGTTTTAAGACTCCAATAGAAGCGGATTTTTGTTACTGCTTGATCAACTCCACTTTGTTTTGGTGGTATTGGATAGGTGTGTCAGATTGTTGGCACGTCAGTAAAGATTTGAATGGTTTTATAGTGCCAAGGCAAATAGATATGTCTGGTTCTACAGAATTGGCACATAATTTGAGACAGAAGTTGGAAGATACCAAGGTGTATGTAGGAACAAAGCAAACGCAGTATGAATATAAGCACCGTGCGTGTTTGGAGGAAATTTGGGCAATAGATGCTTTTATTAATGCAGCGTATGGATTAACTGAAGCCGAAAGCAACTATATCAAGAATTTTGCTATTAGGTACAGGACGAGCGGAGGAATTGACGTAGATGAAAATAATTGATTTATTTGCGGGATGCGGAGGCTTATCACTTGGATTTATCCAAGCAGGATTTAGCGTTGAGAAAGCTGTAGAGTATGACCCTGTTATAGCAAACACATATAAGCGTAACCATCCTGAAGTTGATGTAATTGTTGATGATATAAAAAATATAGACACTTCTGATATGTTCGTGGGAACGATGGCTGATGTCATTATTGGAGGACCACCGTGTCAAGGATTCTCTATGGCAGGTGCAAGGATCAGACAGGGATTTATCGACGACCCACGAAATTATCTTTTCAAACATTATTTTAATGTTGTAAAAACGGTTATGCCTAAAGTTTTTGTTATGGAAAATGTAAAAGGAATATCTACAATGCAAGGTGGGAAAATTTTTGAAGAAATCAAAAGAATTTTTCAAGACCCCGAGTCACTCAACGGAAAACCATACCGCATATATCACAAGGTAATCAATGCTGCGGACTTTGGAGTTCCGCAGCGAAGAGAGAGAATGATTATTATAGGAACTCTCATTGATGAAGCGGATATTGATGTTTTGTGGGAAAAAACCATAAAGGACATAAAAAAAGAGTATCCGAATTATTTTGATGAAGTGACGGTAAGGGATGCAATAGGAAATCTTGCGATGATAAGTGAAGATGGAGTAATTGATAATCTATCACCAGAAACTGCGTATGAAAAGTTTTTAGCTAGTGATACACGCACAATTACAAATCATACTCGGTCACGGCATTCTAAGGTTGCAATAGAGAGAATGCGCCAAATTAAAAACGGAGAAAACTACACAGCATTGAATGAACAGATTAATTCTATTCATAGTGGTTCGTATGGCAGACTTTGTTGGAATGAGCAAGCATCAACAATCACCACAAGGTTTGATACTCCTGCAGGCGGTCGGTTTATCCATCCGGATGAAGACCGTACACTAACACCAAGAGAGGCGGCAAGAATTCAAAGTTTCCCTGACAGCTATGTTTTTTATGGAGATAAGCGTTCAATAAGCCGTCAGATTGGCAATGCGGTTCCTCCAAAAGTATCATACTTTCTTGCAAGATTGGTTAGGAATCTATTGGGTGTAGAAAATAGCGAGAACATTGGAGAGGGATTTATATGAAAAACCTGTTGTTCACAGGTAACCCGGCGACGGGCAAGACTTTTCTTGCCAGAGCTGCTGCGTATTATCTGTGTTATGAAAAATTAAATATTGATAGCCTCCAATCAAAAGACATCTATAAGGATTTGGATAAAATCGAGGATTTCATCGGCAGTGATAGATGTGAGTTTATACAAGTTTATCCGAGCATGACCTATGAGGACATTGTATACGGGCTTGATATTAAAGCAACCGGAACAATGACGGTGGATTATGTAGAGAAACGCATAAAAAAACTTTGTGACAGAGCTCGAGATACAGAAGAACTTCACGCAGTAATATTTGATGATATTTCAAGGGTGGATGCAGGAGCATTACTCGGAAATCTTATTTATGCAATGGAGTTCCGAAATGAGGCTGTTTCTCTTTCTGATGGCTCCACATTGTGTATTCCGGATAATGTCATTGTTATTTTTACAGAGTGTAGAAATTTTCATGCGGGCCATCTTGATTATGCATTGAGAAGAAGAATGGATTATGTTGCAGACTTAAAATCGGATCGGGACGTACTTGAAAAATACTATGACTCTGTTAATGCGAATGCTGGAAGAATTATCATAGATATATTTGATAGTATAAAAGAATTTTTAACTACAAATGCTGCTCCAGGAGTTCCTGATGTTGCAGAAAAATATATGCCGGGACACGGTATGTTTATGGTAGAACGTACCGGAACAGCTTATTTCGTACTTGATAAGTTCAAACCCAAAATGATGTATCAAATTTTCCCGTTTATCAACAACCTTTCTTCCTTGGGAATTTTACGCGGGAATATTAAAACATATGAGAAAGCACTTGAATCAAAACTGAACACGGGGATATCTGGTTTAAATCGTATATCTGACATTCGGAAGGTTATGGTGAATTCAGGTGAACATGTTGAACCATATTCGTTAGAAGATACCGTTAGGTATTATGAAAATGAAATTATATCTAATCATTGTTCGGATTATAAAGGAATTTTAGAGAGCGTCATAGATGCTATTGTGTTGAATGGTGTTTTCCCATGTGACATAGCCACAGACTCACTTTTATTCAATATTGAGATTGCATCGATTCCAAGCAAATCAGTTCCGGTTGCATATGCCTCGTATTTGGTTAAATTGAATGATGCGCCAAGTTTCTATTATGAAACAGCAGTTAAGGGAAAAGCCAGGAGAAATCCTCATGCATATTATTCAACTCGCCCAGGCAATGTCGGACGGTGGGCAGAGAGAACGGATGTGGCTGCATATGAGATTTCATACACAGATGGTTCTCCAAGTAACATATATCTTCCGTTAAACGGATTGAGATTGCATACATTTACGATCAACAATGTTTGCAAGGATAACAACCCGGCAGAAATCTATGGTGCCGTTTATAGACTGTTGCTGTATTATCTGAATCTCTATGAAATGAATATTTCTTTAGTTAAAGGGCACAGTGAAGCATATGGTGATTTAGATGCACTAATCCAGTTGGAAATAAAGTATCTCGAAGCATTACACGATGGATTAAAGAATGTTAATGCGGTAACCCAGACAGAAAGAGAAAAAGCACGAATTGATTATTTCGGAACGAAGATGATGAATCTGTACACATTATGGAATCAGCAAGGAACTCATATCCGGGTCGATAAGGAAAAATTTGATGCATTGGTTTTGGGAACAACAGCATTTGATGTTGATGCATATGAGGATATTTTTAATATCACGAATGGTACAGAAAAAATGATAGAGATAAAAGGAGTTGTAAAAATGACTGATTTAAAAGACTATCAACAAATCATGGAGAATATCGGTGTTAGACAGATGATATTCCAAGGCCCTCCTGGCACGTCTAAAACTTTTGAGAGCAAGAGATTTGTATTAAAACAATTGAAGCCTGAATCAGAAGTGCTTACAAGCCGTTTTGTAAGCCAGGAAGAGATTTCTGCTGCACTGGATACATATAAGCTCAGTGAGAGTGACTATGCAAATCCTTCCGCTTCTGCAAAGTTGTCAACAGGAGGATGGGATTTGGTTCAGTTTCATCCATCATACGGATATGAAGATTTTATCCGTGGTATTGAAGTTAAAGCGGATGGTGGTCTTCCATCCTATAACAGTGTAAATAGAATTCTGGGTAAAATTGCCGAGTTTGCTAAAATTGCAGAAAAAGCTAACCATGACGAACCACCTAAATTTTACCTTGTTATAGATGAGATAAACAGGGCAAATATTGCAACTGTTTTTGGCGAGTTGATTTATGGATTGGAATACCGTGATAGCAAAGTTTCCACACCTTACGAAGTAGAGGACAAAGTCAGTATTCCTGTATCAAGGACAAAAGATATTGTTCTCGGAAAGAACCTATTTATTATTGGTACAATGAATACTGCAGATAAATCTATTGATTCGATTGATTATGCTATTCGAAGACGTTTTCTTTTTGTCGATAGTCCGGCTGACAGAGGTGTTGTTATTAGCTGTTACCAGAATGTATCGGAGAATGATGATGAAAATTCAATTGAATTATTGGTATTCGATGCAGTACAGGCTATATTCGACAACGAAAGTTATTTCAACGATGAATATCAGAAGAGTGATGTACGTCTTGGTCATACGTATTTCCTTCGTAAGCGTAAAGAAGGATATGAGGAAGATTTTGTGGAACGTTTTGTTTTCCAAATCATTCCAATTCTAAGAGAATATGTAAAAGACGGGATTTTGGATACCATTGAAGAATTGATTGCTATTGAACACACTCCTTCCGAGATTAGAGATGCTACTGACCGTGGTGAGCGAGTACGCTTTATTAGTGATAACATCATGTTGTATGTAAAGGAATTTGGTAACATAACCCGAGCGGGAAAGCGTATTGACAACGAATATGTTGGAACTTTTATTGAAGAAGTGAGGATAAAGATAGGATATTGATTAGGAAGGTGATGTTATGGCACGAGATGTAATAATACACCAAATAAATGATTGGTCAGTGTTGAATAGTAAAGATGATGTATGGAATAATATTGACTTATCAACTCCAGAAATAAATTTTGGAATCCACAAATTTCAAGGTAGGCTTTGGAGTAGTGGTTATGTTGGAGTAGGAAGGCTACATGACAAGAATGGACGTTATTTGCAGTCGGCAGGAAAAGAGCATATTGTCGTTGTTACTTCGCAATATGGCATGGAGCCTTGGCATATGCTTGAAATGGTAATGTCTGATGATGAGTACGATGACTATATTGCCGAAGTGGAGGATGATGGCAGGTCATTATTCCAAGTATTTTATGACCAACCGCTTATTAAACTTTCCCAAGATATAGAGCAGGATGGAGAACTTTTATACGCATTAAGTTTTATAACTTCATGTTATGGTTTATGCAAAAAGGGTTTGAAAAAAACAATGTTCCACCAAGAGGAAAACTATTCTTCAAAGGTCAGAGGAAAGATTGAAATCAAAAAGAATATACGGATTAACACCTGCAAGGGCAGAAATGACAGATTCTATTGCAAATATATTGATTTTACTGAGGATAATATTGAAAATAGAATTTTGAAGGCTACTTTGCTGAAATGCAAAGAAATTGTAGGGAGACGCTTTCCAACTACATCAGAGGTGGCAAAGCGAGTAGCATATTGTACGAATTCATTCCGCCGTGTTCAGACCGTCCGTATTAAGACAAGTGATTTTAATGGCGCAGACGCATCGGGATTGTATATGTACTATAAACCGCTGTTGCAGCAAGCAAGGTGTATCTACGGTCAAAAATACTATGCTTATAAAAATGAAGAAGGAAAATCGGTTGCAAAAAGTGTATTTACAATACCCTATATGATTAATATGGAAACTTTGTTTGAATTTTACACTCGTATAGTACTCAAGCGAACCATAGACAAGGATAAATATTCTTTGGACAGTTATTCGAAAAGGCTGTTTATCCAAAAGGATGTTAGCGATATTTCGGATGTTGAGAGAGGCATTCATTTGATGCCGTACTGTATTCCAGATATCATCATTCGGGACAATGAAACGCAGAATCCCGTTGCGGTTATAGATGCAAAATACAAGCCTAATAGCAGAAGCGTCAGAGCAGATACACATCAGCTACTTTCATATGTACTGTTAACAGGTGTTCAAAAATGTGGCTTTGCATTTCCGGGTTCTGAAAGTAGGGCTAAGATAATGCATTCAACAGAGACGGCTGCATTACCGTTGTCTGTTGACTCAATTAATTATTATGAATTGATTTTGGGAAATGATTCTGATAATGCGGCAGATGCATTGAAGCAAATATTACTGTGAAAGGACTTGTGATGAAGTACTATACCGTATATCGTGAGGATACCGAAGAGATAATTGCATTTGGCAATGCAGTAAAATGTGCGGAAATTCTAGGATTAAAAGATGCACGGCAATTTCACGCTTTTGTTTCCAAAACACGGTCAGGATTGAGGAAACACTATATAGTAGTTGTTGAAGAAGATAACGAGGAATGAAAAGCAAGACTTGAAATGTTGGAACTATGACACTCATCAAGGAGGGAGTTTATGGCAGCACATCGTTCGTTTACTGAATATATATAAAAGAGATTTGATAATGATTTCTAGGAGGCTGCCGAAAGCTACCCGGAAACCAACTTCGATTCCTTTAGGATTGATTTTAAGCGAATTCACCGTGCCGGAGAAACGGAGATATCAGATGTAAAGGTGGAGTATGTATGGGGTGAGGACAAACCAGGCATGGAGATACATTTCGATGTAGCTGTGTTAATATGGTTTGAAACCCACGAAGCTGATTACCATTACGATGATTATGATGAGAGCATTGTGTGGATGATGGCTCATTGCCGTGGGGACTTGGCAAAAGCAATGATACATTAACTTACCAACAGTTTTATGAAGTTTGCTCATATGCTGAAAAAATGAAGTCCCTTGGACATGAGAAAATTGTGAGAACAGAATAAGCAAAATTTTTACGACGAGTTACTCAATGAGGTAGTAGTCCTTTATGGAATAAAATTGAGCATGAATGGCGGAATTAAATTCCGTTGTTCGTGGCTCTTTTTTATTGTGCGCCTGGGGGCGCACGTTTCTGACCGGTGAAAGTCCGGAATATGCCCGGTAGTGGGAAGGATATAGCCGAAGGCAAGGGTGTCCATCGCGAGATGTAATCTGAAGGAAACCGGATGTGGGGAACATACTAACCCACGGGCAAATCTCTGGTCTGATGAACAGAAATCACATCAGGCCATGCATGAGGGTAAGACTGCATCACAAGCCGAAGCCCAATAACTACACGGAATCATGTATGGTAAATGTGACAGATAGATGGAGAGAAAGTCCAATGTCTGATGGGGCATTTGACATAGGCGTGACACTGAATACCTACACGCATCTTGGGTTGGAGGATGCGGCTGATGAATTAAAGCGGATGGAAGAACTGGTGTGATTATTCCGGGGCTCTTTGGTTCTTCCGGAATTGTCCGTTTTTATGTTATCTCATATAACGTAGTTTAGCTTCCAATAATTCCTTACTACATCTGCCGTACATGGTTCTCTTTATCATTTTTAACCTGCTATTGGTTCCCTATACAAACCCATTGCTAAAATTATAAGATACTGCATTCTCAACAGCATCCATATCTCTTTCCAATCCTCTTGCGAAACTGCTGAGTGCATTTATTTTGCTATTTTTATATTTATCTATGAATAGATAAAGAAGAACCACCATCTTTTTCTGAAAAACATTTCGGAACTCTTTGATACAACTATGGATTTTCCATAAATCTGGAAATTTATCATAGATATAAGATTTGTGCAACTCTGCCAAAGCTGCATTCATCCACATATGCTTGAATACACCTTCTCTTGTAATAAAATCTTCATGTTTTCCAGTAGTCCCTATTTTATATTTAAGTGACTCTGTTCGTGTTCTTATATATGATTGAGGGTCAAAGTTTTTTCTTTCACGCTGCTCTATTTTTACAAGATAATCAAAAGCATTGCTCTTCGAACCAGCATATCCTTTTTCATAAATGGCTTTTACGGTTTTGCATTTACTCCCTCTAGAATTCAGACATTGCAAAATAAAATCATGAAAGACATCCAACTTGCTTTGATGTATTCCGTACATACTTAATTCTTTTGGATCACCTGTCCTGTATTTGGCTATCGTATTCCTTCCAACGCCCATACGTCGGGCTATTTCTCGGCAGCTACAACCTTCTTTTAGCAACGCTTGAATCTGGCAGATCGTTTTATAACACTTTTCTGAATAATTCAGAGAGTTATCCACATCGTGTGCCATTTTTTTTACTACCTTCGTTGTCTTCTGGTGTATTTTCTGTATGTGAAATCTTAATAGTAGCTGGTAATTCATGATTCAGTGCATTTTTTATTTTTTCCAGTAAATTTTGATGCAGGTGAAAGCGATCTGCGACCTGCATAGCATCTGGTAATTCCTCTGCAATGACTTTTGCGTAAGCACTGGCTCTGTCACGGGTAACTATTTTAATATGCTTATTATTTTTTAGCCATTCCCGCAATGAATTCCCATCTCGTCCATCTAGTAATGTAATAGGGGCATGCGTTTTTTCATCTACAATAATTGTTCCGTATGTGTGACGTTTCTTATAGGCGAAATCATCTATCCCTATCACATCACCAACAGGGGGCTCTTCCATACACTGATATCTTTTTAAAAGAAGGCGGATTACAGTATCCCCACTGATTTTTATTCCCAAGACTTTGCAAATCCGTGAGCATCCTTCACAGCTTGTTTCTAATGCCAAAGTGCAGATAAAATCAGCACATCGTTCGGTCATTCTGCTATAGGTATTTAGAAACCCATCGAAACTCTCTGCAATCGTAGTAACATCACAATCTTGATTTGTACAATCATACTCATGGGCTCTAATATGCAGTTGAAGCGTTTTTCCTAAAACAGGAAGATCCTGAACTGTTCTTATATATGTACCATGGTATTGCTCGGTAAAGTGTCCGCACTTGGGACAGATGCAGCTTTTAGTTTGCGATCTCAAGTAAATATGTATTACTGTTTCTGTTTGTTCAACTTTTGTTATCTGCAACTTATCTTCTGGAAAGAAGAGTTCTAAATCAAGTTTATTCATGCTCATAGAAAATCTCCCAATTTTATTAATGTAATTATAATATAATTTTCTATGATTTTCCAGGCAAAAACGGATAATTACGGAAGAACCCGCCGCACCGTAAGATTCATGGTGGATGCCAAAAAGGAATTAGAAAAGGTCAAAGGGGAAAATCCGGTATCGCAGAAAATGTTCCGGGCAATTTAATAATAGAAAGAACAAAATGGTGTTCTGCTTCAGCAGGGCATTTTCTGCTTTACCTACTCCCCAAATCAAGCAGGTTATGGTAGAATAATCGCAGTAGTAAGAAACCCTAGTTTCTATTACATTATATTTAGATATGGACCTGATAAGATGGAATATAAAATTGACGATTTAAAGAATATTGCAAGATTATTTGCTGGTTTAGGAAGTGTCGACCTTCCAGAAAGTATAAAGATTGATGAAACAGCTCTGTATGAATGTTGTTATGATATGGGGTGGGAAACATCAATTTTAGATAATAACAATTATAGTATAGAAATTTTAAGTAGTTTTTTTTGTCAATTGGCTGATGAAGAAAAATTGGTTGAGTTTATTGATTACTATTTTAACAAATATATCGAAAATAGGGTAACTGATTTAACTGTAGCGGGATACAGTATATTTCAGCTAAAAGATAGAATTCTCACTTCATTGAATGCATTATGGAGCATTTCAAACCAAGAGTTTGGAATAGACAACAGTAAATTTTCTTTGAAATTTGTTGATTTTAAGGAATATGACAAAATGGGAGAAGGTGGATTTTGTACTGTATATCGTTGTCCTACAGATGAATCGCGCGTATACAAAGTACTTAATATTTCTGAAAAAGCCGATGCAGGCTCGGTACATAGGTTTAAGAGAGAATATGAGATTATGAGCGAACAGAATGATAGTGGTTACACACTTAATGTGTTTGATTATGATTCTCAGGCTCTTAGATACTCAATGGAAAAGGCGAGTATATCATTGGAAACTTATATTGAAAAGAAAACACTATCTGATGAGGAAAAAGATGAAATTGTGATTAGATGTGCTGAAAGTATGAGATATTTACATAATAAAGGAGTAATACATCGGGATTTCCATCCGGGTAATATATTGTTGGGATGTTCTGGAGAATGGATGATTACGGATTTTGGGCTGGCGAAAGATATTTCTAGCAAATATTCTCATCAAACAACTACCACTCATGCTGTTGGACGCGCATGGTTTACAGATCCAACTCAGCTATTTGCGTTGAAAGATGGTAATTTTAGAACAGATATGTTTTCACTAGCAAAAACGATAGACTATATAATGGATGGGAACATGTCAGGAGCACCACATAAGTATTCATCTATTGTATATAAAGCTACTGCATCTAATCCAGATAGTAGATATGAGAATATTAATGAAATGTGTGAAGATTTAGCGGCTATCTGCGATAGGTCAGATTATGAATCGCCTGAAGAAATAGCAGAAAAGTTACTTGTAGAATATACAAAGGGTGGACAATTAGATGTGATTCGATTAATTGACTTTTTTAACAGAGATATCGATGGCAAATTAATGTGGCATTTGATAATCAAATTCGGGCAAGATATTTCTGTTCCGTTTATTAATGTAATTGAAGTGTCATTTGAAGTTGCACTAAGAGAAATACGAAGGGCTTCAAGTGAAATGCAAGAAAGTTCCCATAGTTGGGATGATTATGATATTATAGCATACTGGGCAATTGAGATAATAAAAAGTCGAAACAATAGAAATGATGAGATTAGTATTGAAGCAGCAAAGATTATCGAATATGTGGCATCAAATGTTGGAAGATTTAAAATAAAAAGTGTTTCCAATATATTGAAGAGGAATGCAAAGATCGATGGCCATATACGCGCACAACTGTCCTATCATGAAGGATATTAAGTTTGGCGTTAGAGTAATAAACATTTTAGATGTATATTAAAAAAAGTATTAAGAAATCGCAGTAGTAAGAAACCCCAGTTTCTACTAAGCTTCCTCAACTTGCCTCGTTTTGCCGCATTTTGCTTATGCTATGAAAAAATTAACAATTTTTAAACGAAATATAGAGTCGATAAACTACAGCAAATCGGCGAAATAGAACTGATGGAGGACTACGGTTTTACTACGATTGAGGGGCTAAAGAAAATATATGTGAAAACTAAGGTTTGTTGGATGATTAGTCTGGGATGAAAATTCGAATATTGTATCTTAGTGTAAACTATACAAATAGAGAAAGAAGGGATTATATGCTGCACCCCAATAGTTTATTCCAAAAGTACAAGGGAAAAATAGCGGACTTAGGCGTGATTAATAAAGAGAGTATTCAAACGGAACAGTTTTTACTTTATCATGATTCTAAAATTCAGATTTATTATGCTCCTCATAACGAATATATAAACGAAAAAGCCAGTGTATTTATTATCGGCATTACACCAGGTTGGAGCCAAACACAAATTGCATTTCAAACGGCAAAAAATGGGATAGGGACGTGTAATACAGATGAAGAAATATGTTTTAAATGTAAAGTAGAATCACGTTTTGCCGGAACAATGCGTAAAAACCTAATTTCTATGTTAGATGATCTGAACCTTCAGGAGTATTTAGGGTTGAAATCTTGTTTAGAGTTGTTTGACAAAAATAAATCACTTTTACATACTACATCTTTGATAAAATATCCATGTTTTTACAAGGGAAAAACTATAATGGTCATACTCCAACGATGGGATCTGTTGATATTTTAAGAAAATATATTATGGAAGAATTTTCAAAGGAGTTAGATTGTGTCCCGGATTTAAAATTGATTATACCATTGGGGGCAGCAGTAGAGGAGATCTTAAAAGAATTTTTTGAACCAAAGTCTGCACAGTACAGCAAAGTTCTGTGGGGATTTCCGCATCCATCAGGATTAAACGGAAGAAGAAAAATTCAATTTGAAGAAAAACGTGAAAGTATGTTAGATATACTAGAAAATGGCATATATTCCAGACAAAGTAATACTTAGAACTTTCTGACCGGCTGGCACAGCATCTGTGGCCATGAAATCCCAATTGGGCTTTGACACTACAAGGATACATTCCACAGAAGAGAGATGCTTCGGGAAACAGACCGGATTGTACTGATCCTTATGACAGACGGATTGTTAGGGAACCGTAATGATTTTGCGCCCCATAATTTTTCACCACAATTAAAAATGTGCAAGAAATCAATCGTAAAAAAAAACGATTGATTTCTTGCGCACTTTTACATATAATATAAACAAGAAAACGGAAAGGATATGGATAGTATGCGTGAAACAAGGGTAATAGAATTCAAAGAAATAATTGCAAACACGTTTTTAAAAACAGTAAGTGCCTTTTCGAATTATGATGGTGGAGAAATTTTTTTTGGAATCGATGCCTCTGGTAATATTAAAGGAGTGTCGGACATAAAACAGGCATGTTTGGATATTGAAAATAAAATTAATGATAGTATTTCGCCACAGCCTGATTATACACTGGAAATACAAAATAATGATAAAACGATAAAGCTTACCGTAAAAAGTGGTGTTCAGAAGCCGTATTTATACAAATCAAAAGCATATAAGAGAAACGATACAGCGACAATAGAGGTAGATACGCTGGAATTTTCAAGACTCATTTTGGAAGGGAAAAACATCAGATTTGAAGAGCTGCCAAATAAAGAACAGGATTTAGCTTTCGATATCCTGCATCAAAAATTAAAAGAAAGTATTCAAATCGAAACATTTAATCAAGATACATTAAAAACATTGAACCTGTATGACGGATTCAATGGATATAATAATGCAGCTGGTATTTTGGCAGATAAAAATCATTTTCCGGGAATTGATATGGTAAAATTTGGTGAAAGTATCAGTATCATTCAAAAGAGAGTTACATTTGAAAATATATCAGTATTGGCTGTATATGACAAAACGTTAGATGTATTTAGAGATTATTATCAATATGAAGAAATACAGGGAGCCGATAGAAAGAAGGTCGAAAAAATACCAGAAGCTGCATTCCGGGAAGCAATTGCAAATGCTTTGATACATAGAACGTGGGATGTAGAATCACAAATAAGAGTTCTAATGTTTGATGATAGGATAGAAGTTATTTCTCCAGGAGGATTGCCCTCTGGAATAACGGAAGAAGAATATTTATCAGGTAAAATTTCAGTTCTAAGAAATAGAAATCTGGCAAACGTGTTTTATAGATTAGGGTTTGTTGAAATATTCGGAACAGGAATTACAAGAATAAAACAACTCTATGAAGAGGGAGTGAAAAAACCAGAATTTGAAATATCAGAAAATACAATTAAGATGGTACTTCCGGTTTTTGAGGAGAATTTACATTTAACGGAAGATGAGAGAAAGATATATAAAGTTTTAAGCAGGACAATGTTAAAATCAATTAGCGAAATTGCACCTTATGCCCCATTTGGCAAATCAAAGACAACACAGTTGCTGAAAGAGATGGGACAAAAAGGTGTCATAAAAGTTGAAGGCAGGGGAAGAGGTACTAAGTACGTAATAAAGTAATCAATTGTAACTATTCAGCAGGTTTGTGCATTTACTGCGCAGACCGTAAGAAAATTGCATAAACAGGAGAATGAAAATATATGAAATCTTTAGTAATAGCAGAAAAACCGTCGGTTGCACGGGATATCGCACGGGTACTGCACTGCCAGAAGAAGCTTGCAGGCGCGATGGAGGGCAGCTCTTACGTGGTGACCTGGGCGCTGGGGCATTTGGTGACGCTGGCGGACCCGGAGGCCTATAATAAGAAATATACACAGTGGAAAATGGAAGACCTGCCCATGCTGCCTGAGAAAATGCAGCTTGTAGTGATCAAACAGACTGCAAAGCAGTATTCACTTGTGAAAGCACAGCTGTTTAGGAAGGATATCGGCGAAATCATAATCGCCACAGACGCAGGCAGGGAAGGTGAACTGGTGGCCAGATGGATACTGGAGAAGGCAGACTGCCATAAACCCATCAAAAGGCTCTGGATCTCTTCTGTAACAGATAAAGCAATAAAAGAGGGCTTTGCACATCTGAAGGATGGGAGAGAATATAATAACCTCTATGGCGCGGCGGCGGCCAGGGCTGAGGCGGACTGGCTGGTGGGGATCAATGCCACCCGTGCGCTTACCTGCAAATATAATGCCCAGCTGTCCTGCGGACGTGTGCAGACTCCCACCCTGGCTATTGTGGCAGGCAGAGAAGAGGAGATCAGGAATTTTAAACCGAGAGATTATTATAGTTTGGCTGTCATGGCAGGCGGCGTAAGGTGGAGCTGGACGGATGGGAAGAGCGGCAGTTCTTCCACTTTCCAGAAGGACAGGATAGAGAAGATCAAAGAGAAGATTGATGGGGCTGCGCTGACAGTAGTTTCAGTGGAAAAGAGTGCAAAGCATAAAAATGCTCCGGGGCTCTACGACCTGACGGAGCTGCAGCGGGATGCCAATAAAAAATTCGGGTTTTCCGCAAAAGAAACTCTGAATATTATGCAGAGGCTGTATGAGAACCATAAGGTCCTGACATATCCCAGGACTGATTCCAGGTATATTGGCAGAGATGTGGCTGAAACAATAAAGGAACGACTGATGGCCTGCGGGACAGGACCGTATAAAAAGGCGGCAGGTCCGCTGCTGACAAAGCCCATACGGACAAATTCCTCGTTTGTGGACGATAAGAAAGTCAGCGACCATCATGCCATCATACCCACAGAGCAGTATGTTCAGCTGGACCACATGACGAATGAAGAGAGGAAGATATATGATCTTGTGGTAAGGAGGTTCCTGGCAGTACTCTATCCGCCCTATGAATATGAGCAGACCACTCTGAGGGCGGAGGCGGCAGGAGAGAGCTTTACCGCCAAAGGCAGAACCGTAAAAAGCCCAGGGTGGAAAACTGTCTACGAAAACGCAGGTTTTGGGGATAACTCTGACGAGTTTGATGAGGATGAAGAGACAGATACTAATATGAATGTGAAAGACCAGACACTGCCTTCATTGTCAAAGAGCCAGGTACTAAAGGCCGGGAAAGCTGAAATGACATCAGGAAAGACAAAGCCGCCGGCCAGGTTTAATGAGGCCACCCTTTTATCAGCTATGGAGAATCCTGTAAAATATATGCAGACCAGGGACAAAGATTCCGTGAAAGTTCTGGGTGAGACGGGCGGACTTGGAACAGTGGCTACAAGAGCTGATATTATTGATAAGCTTTTTAATAATTTCATGCTGGAGAAAAAGGGACAGGATATCTACCTGACTTCGAAAGCAAAACAGCTTTTGGAGCTGGTGCCGGAGGATTTAAAAAAGCCGGAGCTGACGGCTTCCTGGGAGCTGAAGCTCTCACAGATCGCCAAAGGAAAGGCAAAACAGCAGGCTTTCATAACAAGCATCAGGGAATATACAAAAGATATAATAGGAGAGATAAAATCCGGGGACGGGACATTCAGGCATGAAAATATGACGAATAAAACATGTCCCCAGTGCGGCAAGAAGCTTCTTGCGGTGAACGGAAAGAACAGTAAGATGCTTGTCTGCCAGGACAGGGAATGCGGATACAGGGAGACTGTTTCCAGAACAACAAATGCCAGATGCCCCGTCTGCCATAAACGGATGGAGATGTATAAGAGAGGCGGGGAGGAAGTGTTTATCTGCGCCTGCGGGCACAAAGAAAAACTCTCGGCTTTTCAGGCCAGACGTGAAAAAGAAGGGGCAGGAGTAAATAAACGGGATGTCCAGCGTTACCTGAATAAACAGAATAAGGAAGCAGAGGAGCCGGTCAACAATGCATTTGCAGAGGCGCTTGCAAAACTTAATCTGAAGTAGGAGCAGAAAAAAGCCAGAAAAAGTTGTAGTTTTATATCGGATATGTTATAATCAACACAGTTTTAAGATGCGCTTTTTGCGGCGTGTCATCATCTAAATTAAAGACAAGCAGAGGTGCAAATAATGAAAAGAATATTGCTGAAGCTGAGCGGCGAGGCGCTGGCCGGCGACAAGAAGACTGGTTTTGATGAACCGACGGTCACGAAGGTAGCCAGCCAGGTAAAACAATTAGTGGATAAAGGTATTGATGTGGGTATCGTCATCGGCGGCGGAAACTTTTGGAGAGGAAGATCCAGCGAGACGATCGACCGCACGAAAGCAGACCAGATCGGTATGCTGGCGACAGTTATGAACTGCATCTACGTGTCTGAGATTTTCCGTTCGGTTGGTATGATGACCCAGATCCTCACTCCCTTCGCATGCGGTTCGTTCACAAAGCTGTTCTCAAAGGACAGAGTGAATAAATATTTTGAAAAAGGTGTGGTTTCATTTTTTGCAGGCGGTACAGGTCATCCGTATTTTTCTACAGATACGGCAACTGTCCTGCGTGCCATTGAGATCGAAGCTGATGTTATTCTGCTGGCCAAGTCTATAGACGGAGTCTATGACAGCGATCCCAAGGATAATCCGAATGCCAAAAAGTATGACGAGATTACCATCCAGGAGGTCATTGACAAAAAGCTGGGCGTAGTGGATATGGCAGCGTCCATCCTGTGCATGGAAAATAAGATGCCAATGATGGTGTTTGGGCTGAACCAGGAAAACAGCATTGTCAACACGGTGAATGGGAACTTTACAGGGACGAAGGTAACTGTATAACAAGAGTTAAAGGATGCAGGAGGAAATTAAGAAATGGATGAAAGAATTCAGATTTACGACACAAAAATGACAAAAACTTATGATAACCTGATGGCAGAGTTCGGAGCAGTCCGTGCAGGGCGCGCGAATCCTCATGTACTTGACAGGATCATGGTGGACTATTATGGAACGCCGACCCCGATCCAGCAGGTAGGAAATGTGACAGTGCCTGAGGCCAGAATGATCCAGATCCAGCCGTGGGATGCCAGCCTTGTAAAGGCTATCGAAAAAGCAATCATGGTATCTGACCTGGGGATCAATCCTAATAATGACGGCAAAGTTATCCGTCTTGTATTTCCGGAACTCACAGAGGAACGCAGGAAAGAGCTGGTAAAGGATGTAAAGAAAAAAGGCGAAGCAGCAAAAGTAGCAGTCCGCAATATCCGCAGGGATGCCAACGATGCGTTCAAGAAGCTGAAAAAGTCTGCGGATGTGTCTGAGGATGAGATCGCAGAACTGGAAGAAGAAGTACAGAAACTGACCGATAAGTATGTAAAAGAAATCGATAAGGCAGTTGAAGAAAAGTCTGGTGAGATCTTAAAAGTCTGATAGAGAAAGTGCAGAGAAAGAGGAGGCTTTTTTAAGCCTCCTTTAATATTCATAGCATTTTATCTTGAATGAACTTGAAATAGGGAGGATAAAGATGGTTATACCGCAGCACGTTGCGATTATACTGGATGGAAACGGCCGCTGGGCCAAGAGTAAGGGGATGCCCAGAAATTATGGGCATGTGAGGGGTGCCAAGAATCTGGAAGTCATCTGTGAGGATGCATGGAACATGGGTATAAAATACCTGACTGTTTACCTTTTTTCAACTGAGAACTGGAAAAGGCCTCAGGAGGAGGTGGACTCCCTCATGAAGCTTTTCAGAAATTATACAAAGACATGTATAAAGACAGCCAGAAAAAACAATATGAAAGTCCGCGTCCTTGGAGAACCGTCCGCCCTGGCTCCGGATCTACAGAAAAGCCTCAGCGACCTGGTTGAAGATTCCAAAAATAATACAGGGCTTAATTTTCAGATCGCTATTAATTATGGCAGCAGGAATGAGATGATCAGAGCAATGAAAAAGATGGCCCGGGATTGTGTGGATGGCAGACAGGCGCCGGAAGAGATCACAGAAGAAGTATTTGAAAGTTATCTGGACACGGCAGGGATACCGGACCCGGACCTGCTTATAAGGACCAGCGGTGAGCTCAGGCTGTCAAACTATCTGCTGTGGCAGCTGGCATACACGGAATTTTATTTTACAGAGGTCCCATGGCCGGCCTTCAATAAAAATGAGCTGATGAAAGCCATTGAAAAGTACAACGAAAGAGACAGGCGCTTTGGCGGCGTGGAGGAGGAATAATTGTGTTTTTTACAAGACTTATCAGTGGGGTTGTATTAGTTCTCGCTGCATTGGTAACTATAATAAGCGGTGATATAGTGCTCCTTGTGACACTTCTTCTGACATCGCTTGCAGGGCTTTTCGAACTCTACCGTGCCGTAAAAGTTCAGGAAAAGGGATTTTCAGTACTGGCGGCTGTAGGTTATGCAGGCACACTGCTGTATTATCTCATGTTACTTTTGGGGTTAGAAGCATATAGTATGATAGGGCTGATATTTTTACTGGCCGCCTTTATGTCTGTCTATGTGTTCACCTTTCCGAAATACAGGTCTGAACAGGTTATGTCAGCGTTTTTCGGAGTCGTATATGTTTCCGTTATGCTCTCCTATATTTACCAGACGAGGATGATGGAGGACGGCGCCTTTCTTGTGTGGCTCATCTTCCTGTGTTCCTGGGGGTGCGATACGTGCGCTTACTGTGTAGGTGTGCTGATTGGAAAACATAAGATGTCCCCGAAGCTGAGCCCTAAGAAGTCTGTTGAGGGTGCCGTCGGAGGCGTTGTGGGAGCTGCTGTGTTAGGCGCAGCGTATGCGGCTGTGGTTGGAAAATACCTGCAGACAGACAGTAACCATATAGTAATGTATGCAGCCATATGTGCGGCAGGCGCCCTGATCTCCATGATAGGAGACCTGGCTGCATCCGCCATCAAGAGGAATCATGAAATAAAGGATTACGGCAAGCTGATACCAGGACACGGCGGGATTCTGGACCGGTTTGACAGCGTGATTTTCACGGCGCCGGTCATCTATTTTCTTGCTATGGTAATGATGTAACGGATAAAGAGGAGATAATGATGAAAACAATTGCGATTCTGGGTTCCACAGGCTCTATTGGTACCCAGACATTAGAGGTCGTGGCTGAGAATAAGGATATAAAGGTGGCAGCCCTGGCAGCAGGCGGCCATAATCTGAAGCTTCTGGAGAGGCAGATACGTCAGTACTGTCCGTCCAGAGTGGCAGTATGGGAAGAAGCGGCTGCAAAAGAACTCAGGGCATCTGTACGTGACCTGCCTGTCCGGGTGGTCAGCGGAATGGATGGCCTTATTGAGCTGTCTGTTATGGAGGAAGTTGACATACTTGTGACTGCCATAGTAGGCATGATAGGGATAAGGCCAACGATAGAAGCCATAAAGGCGGGAAAGGATATAGCTCTTGCAAATAAAGAAACCCTGGTGACAGCTGGGCATATTATTATGCCGCTTGCCAGAGAATGCGGTGTCCGTATCCTTCCTGTGGACAGTGAACACAGTGCGATTTTTCAGTCACTGAACGGGGAGGACAGAAAGTGTATAAGCAAGATACTGCTGACAGCCTCAGGCGGTCCTTTCCGCGGAAAAAAACGCAGCGATCTGGAGAAGGTCCAGGTGGAAGATGCCTTGAAGCATCCTAACTGGTCTATGGGACAGAAGATCACCATCGACTCGGCGACTCTGGTCAATAAAGGACTGGAAGTGATGGAGGCCAGGTGGCTGTTTGATGTCAGTCTGGATCAGATACAGGTAGTAGTCCAGCCCAAAAGTATCATACATTCCATGGTGGAATATGTGGACGGGGCGGTCATAGCGCAGCTGGGCACTCCGGATATGAAGCTGCCCATTCAGTATGCCCTTTACTACCCGGACAGGAGGTATCTGCCGGGCGAAAGGCTGGACTTTGGAAAGCTTTCCCAGATAACTTTTGAAGAACCGGATATGGAGACTTTTCTGGGACTTCCGCTTGCGTTTGACGCTTCCCGGGCCGGAGGCTCCATGCCTACAGTGTTTAACGCGGCAAATGAGCTTGCGGTAAGTAAATTCCTACATAAGCGTATAAGGTTCCTGGATATTTACGAGATCATATCTGCAAGCATGCAGGCACATAAGATAATCCAGAATCCCACTGTGGAAGAAATACTCATGACAGAGCAGGCGACTTATGAATTGATTGAAAGCAGGTGGTAGGGTGAAAATAATCATTGCACTTTTGATATTTAGTTTAATTATTATCATACATGAGCTGGGACATTTCTTCCTGGCAAAATACAACGGAGTAGTAGTAACGGAATTTTCTCTGGGAATGGGCCCAAGGATCATCAGCACTGTAAAAGGCGGCACAAGATATTCATGGAAACTGCTGCCGTTCGGCGGTTCCTGCATGATGCTGGGGGAAGATGACGGAGTAATGGAATCGGGTTCATTTGGCAGCAAATCTGTCTGGGCCAGGATGTC
This sequence comes from Murimonas intestini, assembly GCF_024622195.1. Lineage (NCBI taxonomy): Bacteria > Bacillati > Bacillota > Clostridia > Lachnospirales > Lachnospiraceae > Murimonas > Murimonas intestini. The sequence goes on along the minus strand of NZ_JANKBI010000014.1, from coordinate 27,289 downwards.
GATTGTTGTGGCAGGACCAATATTTAACTTTGTACTTGCATTTTTGCTGTCGCTGTTTGTCATTGGCAGTATTGGCCATGATGTGCCTGAGATCTTAAATGTAACAGAAGGTTCGCCGGCAGAGGCTGCAGGACTGCAGCCAGGGGACACGATCATTTCCATGAATGGGAAGAAGGTCCATCTGTACAGGGAAGTTTCAAATTATATCACATTTCATCAGGGAAAGACCATAGACCTGAAGTATGAGCATAACGGTGAAGTTAAAGAGACTACCATCGTGCCTCAGCTGGATAAAGAGACGGGAAGATACCTGATGGGTATCAGCGGGAGCAGCAACTACCGTGTAAAGGGGAATGCCTGGGATACGATAAAATACAGCGCATACGAAGTAAAATACTGGATAGAGACTACTATAGACAGCCTGAAGATGCTTTTTAAGGGTGAGGTCGGACTCAATGATCTGTCAGGACCAGTGGGCGTAGTCGATATCATAGGCGAGACATATGAGAAGAGCGCCGAGGACGGCGGGTTCTATATATGGCTGAACATGCTGAATATATCCATACTTCTGACGGCCAACTTAGGTGTCATGAACCTTCTGCCTATACCTGCCCTTGACGGCGGCAGGCTGGTGTTCCTGATCATAGAAGCCATCCGCAGGAAACGTATTGATCCGGAAAAAGAAGGAATGGTTAATTTCATCGGCCTTATGGCGCTGATGCTTCTGATGGTTGTCGTTATGTTTAATGATGTGCGGAAACTGTTTTAGAGCCGGGGAACGAAAAGAAAAATATAGCATATACTGAAACGAGAAGCTATCGTTGAGGTTTATATGGAAATAAAAAATATAACTGCCATGCAGCAGGATGCGCCTGACCAGGGAAAACTCAGGCTTTCCGTAGTGTCAAACACGGGATATGCCCCTATTCAGGATGCTGTAATTGATATCTCGTACACCGGAGACCCTGAGAGCACGGTTGAAGAGGTGACAACAGACCAGAACGGCCAGACAGAGACCCTGGAGCTTCCGGCTCCGCCGCTGGAGTACAGCATGGCTCCATCTGAGAACCAGCCGTATTCTGAATATACATTTCGTGTCAGCGCGCCGGGGTATGAGACACTGACTATCTCAGGAGCGGAAATACTGCCGGATGCCACAGCTCTTCAGGAGATACGCCTGCGTCCGCTTGCTCCCGGCGAAACGATTGATAATATTGTTATACCTGCACATACTCTCTTCGGCGACTATCCGCCGAAGATTGCAGAGGCTGAGATCAAACCTGTCAGCCAGTTCGGAGAGATAGTATTAAGCAGAGTGGTGGTGCCGGAATTTGTGGTGGTGCATGACGGTTCCCCTATGGATACTACGGCAACAGATTATTATGTGCGGTACAAGGATTATATTAAGAATGTGGCATCGAGTGAAATATATGCAACCTGGCCGGCAGCGACCATCAGAGCGAATGTATTGGCTATCATGTCATTTACCCTGAACAGGGTATACACAGAGTGGTACAGGAATAAAGGGTTTGATTTTACTATCACGTCCTCCACCGCCTTTGACCACAAGTGGATATACGGCAGAAATATTTTTGAAAGTATCTCAGTAATAGTGGATGAATTATTTGCCAATTATCTGTCAAGGCCGAATGTAAAACAGCCGATCCTGACACAGTACTGTGACGGACAGAGAGTATCCTGCCCCAACTGGATGACACAGTGGGGGTCAAAGAGCCTGGGAGATCAGGGGTATCAGGCGATAGAGATACTGAGATATTATTATGGGGACAATATGTATATTAACACGGCGGAGGAAGTTTCGGGGATTCCCTCATCGTGGCCGGGGTATGCTCTTGATATCGGGTCGTCCGGCGCAAAAGTGCTCCAGATGCAGGAGCAGATAAACGCGATCTCCAACAACTATCCTCTGATTCCCAAAATAGCAGAGGACGGTATATTCGGGGAGGGCACACAAAATGCGGTGAGAGTGTTCCAGAGCGTATTTGGGCTTCCTCAGACAGGTGTGGTAGATTACAGTACCTGGTTCAAAATCCAGGAAATCTATGTGGCAGTGACGAGGATCGCAGAATTAAATCCATAAACGCTGAAGAAATTTTACTGTCCGGACCGAAAGAACATGATGCAAAAATTAATAAGAACAGTTTGGCAGTCTGCTTTGAGAATATCAGGGCAGACTGTCTTTTTATTTATATAAAATATTCTACTCCAATAGAATAATGTGCTTGACAATTCTGTTCTATGGGAGTAGAATGAAATTATATTCTAATGGAGTAGAACAAAGGAGGTGATTTGACTTGAGCTTAAAATTGTTTGATTCAGAGAAGCGTGTTATGGAATGTATATGGGACAACGGGGATATGAGCGCTAAAGAGATTGCGGCTGAATTAAATATCAGAGTAGGATGGAGTAAGACGACTACTTATACTGTGATTAAGAAATGCATTGAGAAGGGTGCAATTCGCCGCAGTGATCCGGGTTTTATGTGCCATGCGCTGATAAGCAGGGAAGAAGTACTGGAGCAGGAGACGGAGGAGTTTATTGAACGTAACTATGGGGGCGCTGCGGACCGCCTTGTGGCATCACTTCTGGGACAGAAGAAGATGTCAGGGGAGGAGATCCTCAGATTGAAGCAACTGATCGAGAGATTGGAGGGGGAAGGATGATTTCAACGATGTCTTTTATAGAAATGAGCCTGTATGGGGGCATTTTTATAATCGCGATCACTGTTCTTAGAGCGGCAACTTTTAACAAAATACCAAAAACAGCTGTGAAGGTGCTGTGGGCTGCAGCCTTCCTGAGACTGACTCTCCCGGTGACAGTCACCTCGCCTGTGAGTATTTATACTGCGGCAGAACGGCTGGCGCATGCTGCCCGCCGGGGAGGCGTGCTGGTTACGGAGAGGACACCGCTGTCAATGAAGGCTACGGCAGGTTTATCTGGAAGCAGTTCTATGCCGGGCGGTGTACCTGTATCTGTAATAACGGGTATATGGATAGCTGTGGCGGTTATTGTGGCATTGAGCTTCTGGGTATCTCATATGCGGGGGAAAAGGATATACAGGGCTTCTCTTCCTATTGAAAATTCATATGTGAAGACGTGGCTGGAAAACCACAGGCTGCGCAGGCCTATACAGATACGTGTCTGTGACCAGATAGACTCTCCTCTGACATACGGCATCCTCTGGCCCGTTATCCTGCTGCCTAAGAATCTGAACCTGATGGATGAGAATAAACTTTCCTTTATACTTGCCCATGAGTTTGCCCATATCCGCCGGTTTGACGCACTGTTCAAATGGCTGCTGGCGGCGCTTGTGTGTGTACATTGGTTTAATCCTCTTGTCTGGGTCATGTATATTCTTGCAAACAGAGATCTGGAGCTGTCCTGTGATGACTATGTGATCAGGCAGTACGGCAGCCAGGCACGCGTCACCTATGCATTGACACTTGTAGGGCTTGAGGAGCACCGCAGCGGCTGTTCACCCATTGTAAACAGTTTTTGTAAAAACGCTATGAAAGAGAGGATAACAGCAGTTATGAAATCAAGAAAAACTACCGTGATCAGCACAGTCGCAGCGCTTCTGATGGTAGCTGCAGCACTCAGCCTGTTTCTTCCAAATGCCCAGGGAGAGAGCGGTCAGGTTATGGCTGCCGGGGAAGAGGCCCTGAAGGAAGGCAGTGAAAAAGGCGCCCTTGTCCAGGACATAAATGAGACAGAGAAACTTAGTGAGACTGGGGAAGCAAGCGGGACAGAGAAGCAAAATGAGACAGGGAAAGCAATTGAAACAGAGCTGGCTAATGGAGAAGGATCAGATATTCTGGAGGGAAAGACAGGGGAAGAGGACTGGAACTTTGATATGAAGAAATATGCACTTAACAGTGAGTATGCGAAGTCCCAGTACGACAGGCTTATAAATGCAGTGGCAATTGAAAATTACGAGGATATGTCAATAGCTGAATTTAACAGAAAAATAAATGCGGTTTTCTCATCAGAAGAGGACTTCATGGATACAGGGCTCTATACATTATATGAAGTAGTTATGAGCATGCTCCCGGCCGGCGATCCTTATGAGGCATATCTGTGCAATACGGTAAACGCCTCATTAACCGAATATTCTTCCCGTATGGATGAAGTTTATTCCGGCCGGCGTACAGATCCCTCATTCAGCAGCACAGCACAGATAACTTCAGAAGAAGACGTGTTTGGGGATAAGGTCACAGTTGATTTTGGGATGATTGATTATAGGTTTACGTACAGAATCCTTGACCAGGACAAACTTACAGTACGAGAACGTGACCAGTTCCTTCAGGATGTGATGAAGGGGGTTCAGGACTATCTGGAATCAGGAAATATATCTGCCGATGAAGAAAAAGGAGAAAAAGAAGCGCTGGAAGAATTAAAGAAGATAGGGAAATCAGCATCTAACGAACATATTGAATTCACTGGCGGTGAGATCGATTATTTTGAGATAGAGAATAAGGAGGAGCTATGAGAAAAGCAGGAATAGGAATATTGATGACAGGCATGGCTGTGTGCCTCTGCTTTGGAAAGATAAATGTTTCTGCGGCGCTGCTGCGGACTCCGGAAGCAGAAAAGGCTGCATACCAGCGGCATTTAGTAAGGGGCGGGAACTGGAACAGTTCAGACGATAAGAAATATACACAGGATGAGTATGAGTTCGCTGTGTCTTTAAAGTTTGACGGGTATGAATCAATGAAGGTGGGGGATTATAATAAGAAAGTGCTGGACTGGGAGGATGAGACAGCCTTCCATAAGACAGAGGGTATATTGGAAAAGGTATATTGGGGGCTCAGAGATGACGACCCGGAATATGAATTTTTTATGACGACACTTTCAAATACATGGGAGGAGTGTTCAGAACTTCACTATAATGCCTGCCATAAGGAGAAGCCCAACTATTCAGGAGAAGCCTCAGTGGAGACTTTCGGTGATATCTATGGTGACAAGGTAGTGCTTACAGGCGCGTATGCGGAATTCAGCTTTGACTATGACATGGACAGTCTGGAAGATATGACGGTTGCCCAGAGGGATCAGGCGCTTGAGGGCGTACAGACGCAGATGCAGGAATTTTTAGATCAATTTGACCAGTCAGAGCTCAGGGATGAGCAGAAGATGGAGGAGGTACTGAAGGAGAAACTGATCCAGATACTGGAAACAGATCCAGATAAAGTTTCAGCGGATACTGATCCATATCTGTATTATTACTGGCAGCCCTACTGGAATGAACTTGAGGATGATGGGATTTCAGAGAATTCCTCAGATGATACTTCCAATGAAACTGTGTCTAAGGAAGAGTTAAAAGAGCAATATGACGTTGTGCTGAATGTGCTCCATTTTTCGGATTATGAGTCTATGCCTGTGAGTGAATTTAACCGGGAAGTAAATTCTGTACTGAATGGGGAAAAAATGACGGAAGAGTTTTTAAAAGCTTACGAGGCAGTTCTGTGGGCATCCGAATATGAACGCACGGGCAAAGAGGAAGATTTCCTGAATAATATTATACAAACCTCCATAAAGGAATACAGCGCCAGGGCTAAGGAAGTCTATTCAGGAAAGACTGTGGATCCTGAGCACAGCGATTATTTCCAGATTGAGCATAAGGAAGATGTCTTTGGAGATGAGGTTGCCACAGGAATATCATATGCTTACTATACATTTACATACAGGATACTGGCTGCAGATGAGCTGACTGTCGGTGAGAGGGAGCAGTTTTTAGACTCGGTCAAGGCCGGGGTCATGGATATACTTGAGAAATCAGAAAATCCCGGGAAGTTTACTGCAGACCAGCTAAAAAGTGCTATTGAAAGTGCTGGTGCGTCTGCCTCCACAGATAAAATACAATTTACAGGTTACAAGATAGAGGATTTCGATTCAGAAGAGATGGATTAGATACTGTGCGGCATGGAGAGGACTTCCTGTAAAGCAGCAGCGGCTGCCGTGAGAATCAAATACCCTGCAGCAGGCTGCGGGGTACTTGATTTTCTGGCTGTGTCAGTCATCATCATCGTCAGACTGCGCCTTTGTTTCTGTCTCCGATTCGTCTGCAGACTCTTTGTCAGGCTTGCTGCCGTCTTTGACCCTGGCTTTGTTCAGGGAGTCCTTGATGGCATCCAGAAGTATCTGCGAGGTATATTTGCTGTCGGCAGAGAAGGTGATGCCATCTGTTGTCTGAGACTCATATATCTGAGATGCGAGGTCTTCCAGGGCAGGCTGTACGAGAGGGTACATTGTGGTGACAGATTCACTTAAATTGACAAGACGTATGGAGTTGATATGGCTTGTATCCACCACCACTTCCACATCTATGGCGCTGTCACCTATGGTGATCCCGGAGGTGTAGACACCCGCAGTGTATTTTGCGGCGTCAGCCGCGGTCTGTGCGCTCTCAGCCTCTTTTTTCGGCTTGAACATGATTATCATCAGTACGATAAGTATGATTCCCAGTACAGCAAAAATCCCGGTATAAATAACTTCACGCATTTTAAATACCATAATTTTTGTCTTAGAACTCATCCATAATCCCCCCTAACCATTGTTTTATATAGTCTATTTTCCAGTACAGCCTTTTATTCCTATTTGCATATTTTTTGAAAAGATGCTATGATGGAAAAAAGTTTTCTATGGGAGGAAAAGAGAATGAGTGATTATTTAATAACTACTGATAATATGACAGATCTGCCGGATTCCTATTTCCAGGAGCATGGTCTGGGCGTTATGTCCCTGACTTATATGATAGATGGGAAAACATACAGTAAAAAGAATGAACTTCCATATAAGGAGTTCTACGCTAAAATGAGGGCAGGCTCTATGCCTACTACATCTCAGGTTAATCCTGATGAGGCGAAGGAAGAACTGAAGGTCTTTCTGGAAAGGACGAACCGCCTTATTCATATAGCTTTCTCCAGCGGACTTTCAGGCAGCTATAACAGTGCAAGGATAGCAGCTGAGGAGCTTATGGAGGAGAATCCAGATGTTAAGATCACAGTTATCGATTCACTGTGCGCGTCCCTTGGAGAAGGCCTGCTTGTACATAAGGCTGTCATGCTGAAGGAGCAGGGGATGGAATATGATGAACTTGTCAGCTGGATAGAAAATAATAAGCTGCATATGGTCCATAATTTTACCGTGGATGATTTGTTTCATCTTTACAGGGGCGGCCGTGTTTCAAAAGCCGCAGCCATTCTGGGAACTATGGTGAACCTCAAACCTGTACTCCATGTGGATGATGAAGGTCACCTTGTCCCTGTATCCAAGGTAAGAGGGAGGAAGAAGTCTATAGCTGCCCTTGTAGAATCCATGGAAAAGCAGATCGGAAGCTACAGGGACAAGAATGATATTGTATTCATCAGCCATGGAGACTGCCTGGAAGATGCGGAGTATCTGAGGGATATGATCAGGGAAAAGCTGGGGATCCAGGAATTCCTTATTAACCCGGTAGGGCCTACTATCGGAGCCCATTCAGGACCCGGTACCCTGGCGCTTTTCTATATGGGTGATGTGAGATAAGGGAGCATCGATGACAAATGATATGACAAAGGGGAATCCGCTTAAGCTGATCATCATGTTTACGATTCCCGTTCTTATCGGAAATATTTTTCAGAATTTCTATAATATCGTTGACTCGATCATTGTAGGACAGTTTTTAGGCGTGGATGCGCTGGCAGCTGTAGGGACGACCGGTTCCATTAACTTTCTGGTGATCGGCTGGGTGAGCGGCATGACCAGCGGGTTTGCCATACTGATAGCGCAGAGCTTTGGCGCAGGCGATCACAAACGTCTGCGTCATTATGTGGCTATGTCCATTTATCTCTGTGCGGCCATGGCGGCAGTTATGACCGCAGGCCTGCTTATTGCAAATGAACCGGTCCTCAGGCTTATGAATACACCTGATAATATTTTTGGAGATACGCGCAGCTATATTGCCATTATCTATGCAGGGCTGCCTGTAACTATCATGTACAATATGCTGGCGGGTACTGCCAGGTCTCTGGGGGACAGTAAGACGCCGCTGTATTTCCTGATACTCTCCTCGCTGCTCAATATCGGCCTGGATCTGCTTTTTGTAGCAGTGCTACCCATGGGAGTGGCCGGAGCCGCCTATGCTACAGTTCTGGCACAGGGTGTATCTGCAGTACTCTGCTTCTTTTATGTGCGCAGGCATTTTGAGATTCTGCATTTTAGCAGGGAGGATGCCAGATTTAACGGAAGGAGCGCCTGGAGGCTTATGGTTATGGGGATACCCATGGCGCTTCAGTTTTCCATAACAGGTCTTGGCACAATGATCGTGCAGGCTTCCTTAAATCTGCTGGGGTCTGCTTATATTGCAGCGTTCGCAGCCGCTATTAAGGTGCAGAATATTATAGTCCAGGTATTTCCGTCCCTGGGAGTCACCATGGCTACCTTTGCAGGACAGAATGCGGGCGCAGGAAAGATAAAGCGGATCAGGAAAGGGATGAGGCAGGCATTCTTTATTGTGCTGGGCGGCAGCGCAGTCTGTGCACTGATCGTTTACTTCCTGGGAGATTCCATGGTTACCATGTTTGTGAAAGATCCAACCGGGGAAATAAGATCCATAGCCAGGCAGATGTTCCGCATCAGTATGTGGTTTTATCCATTTTTGGGGACTATCTTTCTGTTCAGAAATGTGCTGCAGGGGCTGGGAGATGGTTTTGTGCCTATGCTGGGAGGAGTTTTTGAACTGTTCGCCAGATGGCTGGCTATAGTGCTGCTGGCTGCGCCCCTGGGATATGTGGGAATCTGTCTGACCGATCCCTGTGCCTGGGTATCGGCCCTGATTCCTTTGATTCCTGTCTATTTTGTCAGGATGAAGAGGCTGATGAGATGGGAACAAGAGAAGATGGTGGCAGCGGAGTGAGATCAGACACAGGCAGTCCCGAAGTCTTCGTCTTCCAGAATGCCTATTGAACTGCCGATCTTACCGCCGCTTTTTAGATACTGTCTGATGTTCCGCTGAAGTGAAGTATGCCCGGGAAGTTCATCTAATGAGCTCCCGGGTTTTTTAAATACCCAGGTCATGTATTCTATGTCATCAGGCTGATCCTCGATCAGGCGGAAGGCATTTTGAAACTTCATGATATTAGATCCTGCCCTCAGGACATGTTCCAGCCTGGGAGAAAGAAGCCACGAACTGCAGACAAACGCCTCGCTGTGGTACTGGGGAAAGAATTTCTCAAAGAAGCTTTTTGCAGCACTGACCGAGCTGCGGCAGCATTCAGGTGTCAGAGAAGCGTCTGATGGGATATGGAGGTTGATTCTGGGGTGTCCGTCAACTGTCTCCATCTCATATTCCATCTCACCGATGCGGAAATCTTCCATGGCGATGATACGGCAGGTCCAAAAATCACGGTCGAAGCCATATTCGCCAAAACTCTCTTTATGTTCTCCAACGAATCTTGAGAACATCTTAAAGGTATCTGCAAAAATCTTTTCACCGATCCCCAGATCTATGTAATCTTCAAATGTCTTCCGGGAGGTTTCCAGCATGCAGGTGAGCATATGGAAGCCATTTTTATTTTCTTGTTCTTGAGAGAACAGTTCTCTCAGCGTACAGACTCCGTCCATCCATGTATCCCGGGAATAGAAGAGTTTTATGGCTGGAGCTGCGGCAGCCCAGTCCAGCCGTTCTGCAATTTTACATACCAGGTCAGCAGCTTCATCCGGCAGGCTGATCAGCCTGCATAATTCATTTAGTGATATCATGAAAGCTTCTCCTTTTTGTGCCTGTTTTTAGTGAAGGCAGTGAGCAGAAACGGAAAGATAACTATGATCCACAGGACGAGAATAAAATACTGGAACATTTCTGACGGGACAGAGGCGCCCAGAAGAGCCTTAAGTCCTGTCTTGAGTAAAAGAGTGACAATAAGTCCTATTATAAATTTTACTGCCTGGAATGAAAGGGAGGCTTTCGTGTCATAGTGGATATATGTGTGTTCCAGGTACCAGCCAAGTGCAAACGCCAGACCTGCGCCCGCCGCCTTGCAGCAGTCTGCCGCGTAAGCCTCTTCGATAGTCCCGCTGCCCAGCAGAGCCAGAGAATAACAGGCAGTTGCAATAGAAAATACAGCCAGTACGATGGCTATGATGATATTTTCTTTCTTTGTATTCTTCAGGGATGCCATGAGCCTGTGAATCAGCCAGGACACAACAAGGGCTATAAGCATGGCAGTGACAACATCTTTAGGTGTATGGACACCCAGGTACATCCTGGAAAAGCCCACAAGCAGGAACAGGACAATACATATGATCCTTCCCCAGGTTTTCTTTATATTCAGAGCCAGACCAGAGAAAAGAGTAGTGGCGCTCTGGGTATGTCCGCTGGGAAAAGAATATCCTGTGGCAGCAGGTATGGCAGAGGGTACCGCCTTAAAGCCAGGATCAAGGACCCAGGGACGGGGGATCCTGAAGGTGATCTTCAGATTCTGCAGGATAAGTCCGGAGGTGAAAAAAGACAGGCCGATCTCGTAGGCCAGTTTTTTGTTCAGACACCAGTAGAGCAGGCAGATAATGCCCAGCACCAGAAAATCCTGGCCAAAATAAGTCATAAACTGAAATATCTGATCCAGGAAAGGTGTCCGTATTCCTTCTAACAGTCTTAAAAAATCCATAGTAAAAAATCTCCTTTATTAAATTTAGAATGGGCAGAAGCCTTCCGCAAACTGTGCTGCACATCTCACGGAAAGTATTTTTCAAACATGCTCCGTGTTCATTGTATCATAATTTTAATATTTTGTAACTGTTCAGTACCGTTACAGTTACATGCATATTTTTGCAGTTTTTGGAAATCCTATTTTAAATATACTAGAAAGGAACAAAGGTTATGGAAGAAAAGGAAATAAAAGGCGTACAGGAGAAAGAGGACGCAGCGTCAGGGAAAATCGGCAGCAGTCTTTTTGAGAATATGCAGTATTTCCATGACAAGCTCCAGGTTGATAAAAATTTCGATATTATTTATAAGATGACCCTGGTGGCAGATAAAAATGCGAGTATTTATTTTATGGATGGATTCGTAAAGGATACCATCATGCAGAAGCTGATGGAGTATTTCTACTCCATAACACCGGAGGATTTGCCGGAGGACAGCCATGGGCTGTCCCATGAGAACATGCCTTATGTGGAAGTGGACCTGCTGGATGACAAAGAAGAGATCCTGACAAATATTCTGTCGGGCGTCCTGTGCCTGTTCATAGACGGATACAGCAAATGCTTTGCCATTGACTGCAGGACATATCCCATGCGCAGTGTACAGGAGCCGGAGAAAGATAAAGTACTCAGAGGTTCCAGAGACGGCTTTGTGGAGACTGTGGTTTTCAACACGGCCCTGATCCGCAGAAGGATACGAAGCCCCAAGCTTGTGATGGAGATGCTTAAAGCCGGCAATTCATCCCAGTCTGATATTGTGCTCAGCTATATGGACGACAGGGTGGACAAGAAATTTCTGGCAGAGCTTAAAAAAAGGATTGAAAATATGAAAGTAGATGCCCTTACCATGAATCAGGAAAGCCTGGCGGAGTGTATCTACAGAAGAAAGTGGTATAATCCGTTTCCAAAATTCAAATATACAGAGCGGCCGGATGCCACAGCGGCCAGTATTCTTGAGGGAAAGATAGCAATACTGATAGATAATTCCCCGGCAGCAATGATACTTCCTGTTGGAATTTTTGATATTCTGGAGGAGGCGGATGACTTCTATTTTCCGCCTGTGACCGGAACTTATCTGAGGGTGACCAGATTCTGCATCAGTGTTATGACATTATTCCTGACGCCTGTCTGGCTGCTGCTCATGCAGAATCCGGAATGGATACCGGGATCTCTTGAGTTTATTAAAATAAGTGATCCTGTTAATGTGCCATTGATCGCGCAGCTTCTGATCCTGGAATTTGCCATAGACGGTCTGAAGCTGGCGGCTATCAATACGCCTTCCATGCTGACAACGCCTCTGAGCGTTATTGCAGCTCTTGTGGTGGGAGAGTTTTCAGTGAAATCCGGCTGGTTTAATTCTGAGACTATGCTTTATATGGCATTTGTGGCAATAGCCAATTATACCCAGGCCAGCTATGAACTGGGATATGCGCTGAAATTCATGCGGCTGATCATGCTGGTGCTGACAGCTATATTTGGGATTTATGGACTGATAGCAGGAGTTATTATTTCTATGCTGTTTATTGCGCTTAATAAGACAGTCTCAGGAAAGAGCTATCTCTATCCGCTGATACCATTTTCAGGCAGGCAGCTGGCAAGAAGGCTGTTCAGGGTCAGGATCAGCCATTATTATGAGTAAGGAAATTAAAAATGATGTATAAAAAGGTTTTTTTGACACATATTATTCCCGAAGAGAAATCTTATAGAAACTAATAGAAAAGGAGAATCATTATGAAACAGTTCAAAAAATTTATGACCGGAGCTGTACTGGCAGTATGTCTGGTGGCAGCTGCAGGATGCACAAAGAAAGATAATAACAAGGATACTTCCAAGCAGACTGAAGCTGTTACAGAGAAAAAAGAGACAACAAAAGAGACACAAAAAGAGACAACTCCGGCAGAAACAAGTTCTATGACAGAAAATATGACTGAAACAAACAATAAAGGCAATGTAAACGATGCAACAGACGGAACAAACACAGCAGGCAGCGAAGGTCTGTTGGACGAAATCGGCGATGATATCAAAGACGGCGCCAGAGATATCAAGGATGACCTGGAAGGCGGCGGAAACGGGACAGCAGAGAACGGGGCTCCGGCAGAAGGCACGGCGGGAACAAACAGATAAAACTAAAAACTGTATGGGTGATTATTAATGCGGCGCTGCTTAAAAGCTGGGGCCGCATTATCTGCGCTTAAGCCAAATGTTATCTTGCATGGAGCACTTTGTTATGCTAAACTCTGTATAACTTTAAGTAATCAGGAGGTTATGCATGAGATTCAGGCCTTGTATCGATATACATAATGGTAAGGTGAAACAGATCGTAGGCGGCTCACTCAGGGACAAGGGTGACAGTGCAAGGGAAAACTTTGTCTCCGGGCAGGACGGGGAGTGGTATGCCAATTTCTTTAAAAAAGATAATATCCGGGGAGGGCATATTATCCTGCTGAATCCTTCTTCCTCCCCCTATTATGAAGCCACAAGGCAGCAGGCCTTTAAGGCTCTGCGGGCATGGCCGGGAGGCTTTGGGGCAGGCGGGGGCATCACAGATAAGAACGCAGGCGAATATCTGGAAGCGGGGGCTTCCCACGTTATTGTCACCAGCTTTGTATTTAAGGATGGACTTCTGAATTATGAAAATCTGAAAAAGATGGTCAGGGCGGCAGGAAGGGAGAGGCTGATTCTGGACCTGAGCTGCCGGTGCAGGGACGGGCAGTATTATATTGTCACAGACAGGTGGCAGAAGTTTACAGATGTCATTTTATCCCATAAGGTCTTAGATGAGCTGGCCAAGAGCTGTGATGAGTTTTTGGTCCACGCTGTTGATGTGGAAGGAAAGGCGCAGGGGATAGAAGAAGGGCTGGCGCAGCTGCTGGGAAGCTGGGACGGATGCCCTGTCACTTATGCCGGGGGCGTGGGAAGCTATGCTGACCTGGAGACGCTGAGGAGGTGCGGCAGGAACAGGCTGGATGTGACTGTGGGAAGCGCTCTTGACCTTTATGGCGGCCCTGTGGAATACAGAGAAGTGTTAAAATTGTGTGATAAATAAAACAAGCATAAATAAAATTCGAAACTTTTTATGAATTTCGTTGTAAAATGTTCAGGATATGGTATAATTGGGATATAAATTAAAGAGCAAAGGAGTTGGACATCATGCCTTATACAATTAGCGGAAAAAATATTGAGGTTACAGAGGGCTTAAGAAATGCAGTAATGGACAAGCTTGGAAAACTGGAAAGATATTTTACTCCTGAAACCGAGATCATCGTTACACTCAGTGTCGAAAAAGAGCGGCAGAAGATCGAAGTCACTATTCCGGTAAAAGGTGGTATCATCCGTTCTGAACAGGTCAGCAATGACATGTATGTTTCCATAGATCTTGTGGAAGAAGTTATAGAGAGACAGTTAAGAAAATATAAGAATAAGATTATCGACAAGCATCAGGATGGCGGAAATTTCCGCAAGGAATTTATAGACAAGGAAGTGGAGGACGACGAGGAGATCAAGATCATCCGTACAAAACACTTTGGTATGAAGCCTATGTTCCCGGAAGACGCATGTGTACAGATGGAACTCTTAGGCCACAATTTCTTTGTATTCCGCAATGCGGAGACTGATGAAGTGAATGTAGTTTACAAGAGAAAAGGAAATACATACGGTCTGATCGAACCGGAAGTATAAAAACACATTATTTTAATAATAGTAAGTATATGGACCTGCCAGACGGCAGGTCCAATTATTATTTGCGGTTCTGCAAATACAGATTCTAATTTCGTTAAACATAAGTTCACAAAAAATTTATTGTCTAACTGTCCCTAAAGTGTTAGAATATAGGGGTGTTTATTAAGACTGGGGTAAAATGGATACCCTTATGTTGGAAAGTATAGGAGAATAATAATGAAACTGATTGAAAAAGTATTCGGGACTCACAGTGACAGGGAACTGAAATTGATCAATCCCATCGTGGATAAGATAGAAGCTTTGAGGCCGTCCATGCAGGCATTATCAGATGAAGAGCTGCGCGGCAAGACGAAGGAATTCAAAAAAAGGCTTGCTGAGGGTGAGACTTTGGACGATCTCCTGCCGGAAGCTTTTGCAACGGTCAGAGAAGCCGGCAAGCGTGTACTTAATATGGAGCATTACCGTGTACAGCTGGTGGGCGGTGTGATCCTGCACCAGGGACGTATTGCAGAGATGAGGACTGGTGAAGGTAAGACACTTGTGTCTACTCTTCCGGCTTATTTAAATGCCCTGGAAGGCAAAGGCGTGCATATCGTAACGGTCAATGACTATCTGGCCAGCCGTGACGCTGAGTGGATGGGAAAGATACATGAATTTTTGGGCCTTACAGTAGGATGTGTACTGAATCCTATGAAAAACGACGAGAGACGGGCAGCCTACGCCTGTGATATTACCTATGTTACCAACAACGAGCTGGGATTTGATTACCTGAGAGATAACATGGTAATTTATAAAGAGCAGCTTGTTCAAAGGGATCTTCATTATGCCATCATCGATGAGGTCGACTCTGTATTGATCGATGAGGCAAGAACACCTCTTATTATTTCAGGACAGAGCGGAAAATCGACAAAACTCTATGAAGTCTGTGATATCCTGGCAAGGCAGCTGGAAAGAGGTGAAGCCAGCGGTGAGGTCACCAAGATGTCTGCCATCATGGGTGAGGAGATCACGGAGACAGGTGATTTTGTTGTAAATGAAAAAGATAAAGTAGTGAACCTGACTGAGCAGGGTATTAAGAAGGTGGAGGAATTCTTCCATATCGAAAACCTGGCTGATCCGGAGAACCTGGAGATCCAGCATAATATCAATCTGGCCCTGCGGGCGCACAACCTCATGTTCCGTGACCAGGACTATGTGGTAAAAGAGGATCAGGTTCTGATCGTAGACGAATTTACCGGGCGTATCATGCCGGGAAGAAGATATTCTGACGGCCTGCACCAGGCGATCGAGGCAAAAGAGCATGTGAAGGTGAAGAGAGAGAGCAAGACCCTGGCAACTATCACTTTCCAGAACTTCTTTAATAAATATGGGAAGAAATCTGGTATGACAGGTACAGCCCTCACAGAAGAAAAGGAATTCCGTGATATCTACGGGATGGACGTTGTTGAGATCCCGACAAACCGCCCTGTTATCCGTAAAGATAACGAAGATGCGGTATATATGACAAAAAAAGAGAAATTCCATGCAGTTGTGGAGGAAATTGAGGCCGCACATTCAAAGGGACAGCCTGTACTTGTAGGTACCATCACCATCGAGACATCTGAACTGCTCAGCGGCATGCTAAAAAGAAAAGGAATCAAGCACCAGGTGTTAAATGCCAAGTTCCATGAGCTGGAGGCTGAGATCGTTGCACAGGCAGGACAGCACGGCGCCGTTACCATCGCTACCAATATGGCAGGACGTGGTACAGATATTAAGCTGGACGATGCATCCAGAGAGGCCGGCGGACTGAAGATCATAGGTACAGAGCGCCATGAGTCAAGGCGTATCGATAACCAGCTGCGCGGACGTTCAGGACGTCAGGGTGATCCGGGAGAATCCAGGTTCTATATTTCACTGGAAGATGATCTGATGCGTCTGTTCGGTTCAGAAAGACTGATGGGTGTATTTAAGTCCCTTGGTGTGGCTGAGAATGAGCAGATCGAGCATAAGATGCTCTCAAATGCCATTGAAAAAGCTCAGATGAAGATCGAGAGCAATAACTACGGTATACGTAAGAACCTGCTGGAATATGACCAGGTAAATAACGAGCAGCGCGAGATCATTTATGCAGAGCGCCGCCGTGTGCTGGATGGCGAGAGCATGAGGGATGCTATCTACAAGATGATCACTGACATTGTAGATAATACTGTGGACATGTGTATTTCAGATGACCAGGACAAAGAAGACTGGGATCTGAATGAACTGAATTCACTTCTTATCCCGATCATACCTCTTGAGCCGGTGAACCATGAAGGGCTTGGAAAAATAAACAAAAAGAATGAACTGAAGCAGAGCCTGAAGGAACAGGCAGTGAAGCTCTACGAAATGAAAGAAGCTGAGTTCCCGGAGCCGGAGCAGCTGCGTGAACTGGAACGCGTCATTCTGCTGAAGGTCATCGACCGCAAGTGGATGGATCACATTGATGATATGGACCAGCTCCGTCAGGGAATTGGCCTGCAGGCATATGGACAGCGTGATCCGAAGGTAGAATACAAGATGAGCGGTTATGAGATGTTTAATGCCATGACAGCCGGTATCCAGGAAGATACGCTGCGCCTTCTCTACCATGTGAGAATTGAGCAGAAGGTAGAGAGAGAAGAAGTAGCCAAGATCACTGGTACAAATAAAGATGAGACAGGACCGAAGGCTCCTGTACGCCGCGCGGCCGATAAGGTATACCCGAATGATCCGTGTCCCTGCGGAAGCGGAAAGAAGTATAAACAGTGTTGCGGCAGAAGAGCATAGGCGGAGTAACAGTTTGAGATATACTGCCAGAGAGGCCGTTTTTATAAGCGGCCTCTTTGCCGCAGATAGCAGTAATACAGACAGAATAAAAAAGAGATTATAGAAAGAAGGTGAAGCTATGGTAGAATTAGATGAGTTTAAAAGTACGCTTGGATCGTACACAAATGCCTTAGTGGAAGTGAGGGATTCACTTTGACCTGGCTAACAAAGAGCAGCGTATCCAGGAATTAGAAAGAGAAATGGAGGCTCCTGATTTCTGGGATGACCCGGAAAGCTCACAGGAGTCCATGAAAACATTGAAAAGCTTAAAGGATGATGTGGAGACATATGCACATCTTAAAGAGCTGTATGAAGAAATTGAGACGCTTATAGAGATGGGATATGAGGAGAATGACGCCTCACTGATTCCGGAGATCCAGGAATGCCTTGATGAGTTTATAGGTGATCTGGATAATATCAGGCTTAAGACTCTGCTTTCAGGTGAATATGACAAGGATGACGCCATCATAACGCTGCATGCGGGAGCGGGCGGCACTGAGTCATGTGACTGGGCCAGCATGCTGTACCGCATGTACTGCAGGTACGCTGACAAGAAGGGCTTTGACGTGGAGGTCCTGGATTATCTGGACGGTGATGAGGCGGGTATTAAATCAGTCACATTTGAAGTCAGAGGTGAGAATGCCTTTGGTTATCTCAAGGCGGAAAAGGGAGTCCACAGGTTAGTGAGGATTTCACCCTTTAATGCGGCAGGAAAAAGGCAGACTTCCTTTGTGTCATGTGATGTCATGCCGGATATTGAGGAAGACATTGACATCGAGGTGCGTGATGAGGATCTGAGGATCGATACTTACCGTTCCAGCGGCGCAGGCGGCCAGCATATCAATAAGACATCGTCGGCAATCCGCATTACCCATCTGCCTACGGGTATCGTTGTCCAGTGCCAGAATGAGCGTTCCCAGCACATGAATAAGGATAAAGCAATGCAGATGTTGAAGGCAAAGCTGTATCTGCTCAAGCAGCAGGAGAATGCAGAAAAAGTTTCGGGAATCCGCGGTGAAGTCAAGGAAATAGGCTGGGGCAACCAGATACGTTCTTATGTCATGCAGCCATATACAATGGTGAAAGACCACAGGACGAATGCTGAGACAGGAAATGTTGACAGTGTCATGGATGGCAATATTGATCTGTTCATTAATTCCTATCTCAAATGGATGGCCCTGGGTGAATAAAAGGAGGAAATACCATGGGAATTATCAGAGCGGCAGCAGGTGCATTTGGCGGTGCTCTGGCTGACCAGTGGCAGGAAGTGATAGAGCCTGACGAGATGGGAGGCCAGACCCTGTTTACCAAAGGAATAAAGATAAGAAAAGGCGGAAACAGGAAGGGGACAGACGACAATATATCAAATGGTTCTGTGATCCATGTCTACGACAATCAGTTCATGATTCTGGTGGATGGGGGCAAGATCATAGATTATACTGCTGAGCCCGGATATTTTACGGTAGAGAATTCCTCATCCCCGTCAATGTTTGACGGGCAGTTTGAGGATGCCCTCCATGAAGCATTTTCCAGGATCCGGTTTGGAGGAGGGACGCCTGTATCCCAGAAGGTGTATTATATCAATCTTCAGGAAATAAAGGGCATTAAATTCGGAACCAGGAATCCTATCAACTATTTTGATAATTTTTACAATGCAGAGCTGTTTTTAAGATCCCATGGAAGTTATTCCATCAAGATCGTGGATCCGCTTAAGTTCTACTGTGAAGTAGTGCCGAAAAACTGCAGTCATCTGGAAATAGAAGACATCAATGAACAGTACATGGCAGAATTTCTGGAGGCACTTCAGACATCCATCAACCAGATGTCTGCAGACGGGACCAGGATATCATTTGTGTCCTCTAAGAGCAGAGAACTGGGCAGGTATATGTCTAATACCCTGGATGATGAGTGGGGAAAGATGCGCGGCATTGAGATACAGTCTGTGGGGATAGCAAGCATTTCTTATGACGAGGAGTCCCAGAAGCTGATCAACCTGAGAAACCAGGGCGCCATGCTGGGTGATCCAACAATCAGGGAAGGATATATGCAGGGAGCTGCTGCAAGGGGCCTGGAAGCAGCCGGATCTAATGCGGCAGGCGCCATGACCGGATTTATGGGAATGGGAGCCGGCATGCAGACTGGCGCAGGTTTTATGGGGGCGGCATCTTCAGCAAATATGAGACAGATGCAGATGAACCAGGAGCAGCAGATGTACCAGAGCCAGCAGATGAACCAGGGGCAGAACACACGGCCGGTCCCGCAGATGGATCAGGTGCAGCAAGGGTCCCCGGGAGCAGGTAACTGGACCTGTAGCTGCGGCAATGTAAATGCAGGGAAGTTCTGCAGTGAGTGCGGCAGTCCGCGTCCGGTCCAGGGAAACTGGACCTGCAGCTGTGGCACAGTCAATACAGGAAAGTTTTGTGCGGAATGCGGCAGACCGCGCAGCTAAATATACATGTTAATGAACAGGGGAGCCAGAATTTCGGACCGGTTGGACGGGACGATGGCTCCCCTGCGTTATAAGGAGGGAAGAAGATGCCAGCAATTATTTATAAATGCCCGAACTGCGGCGGAGACCTGAAGTTCGATCCTGATTCCCAGCAGTATAAATGTGGATACTGCATGTCCTATTTCAGTCAGGAGGACGTGGATAAGACAGATGCCGGAAGGAAGCAGAATACATCAGAGCAGGCAGGGGAAGCTTCAAAAGCAGCCGGCGATGCAGCAGTTTATTCGTGTCCCAGCTGCGGGGCAGAGATCGTGACAGATCCTACCACAGCAGCTACCTTCTGTTATTACTGCCACAATCCTGTCGTCCTCTCGGGAAGGCTCTCAGGCCGCTATCTGCCCGATAAAGTGATCCCTTTTGCAGTGGACAGGGAGAAGGCAGTGGAAAGTTTCCTGAAATATGTACATAGCAGGCGGTTTGTGCCGGGGAGCTTTTTTTCAAAGGACCAGATAGAGAAGATAACAGGTGTATATTATCCATACTGGATCTACACAGCAGAAGTGGAGGGCCAGCTGGATGCTGAGGCAGTAAACGTGAGAGTCTGGAGGGGCGGAAATATAGAATATACGGAGACCAGCCATTATGAGGTTGAGCGGGCCGGCACTATACACTTTGGTGAGTATACACGCAATGCCCTTCAGAAGAATGACAGGACACTGGCAGAAGGAGTGCAGCCTTTTAACGCTGACGGGATGAAGGATTTTACGATGAGTTATCTGTCAGGATTTATGGCTGAAAAGAGGGATATTGAAAAAGACGGCCTGTCATCCCAGGCCAGGCAGGACATCAGAGAGTATTCAGAAAATATGCTCCGGGATACTGTCAGCGGGTATTCTTCCGTGGTCAAAAAGAATGCGAATATCACGTTTGAGAAAGAAAAGTGGGAATATGTCCTTCTTCCTGTCTGGGTGCTGACATACAGGGGCAGAAATGGGGAGACATATTATTATACAATGAACGGGCAGACTGAAAAAGTCTGCGGAAAGCTTCCTCTGGACTACGGCAGGCTGGCAATACTCTTTGCAGCTGTAGCTGTGCCTGTATTTTTAATCTTACTTTTAGGAGGATATTTCATATGAAGGCTGTAAATGAGAGATATCCGCGGCAGGGAGTGTATAAGACTCTATTGATGGCGCTGGCGCTGTGTATGGTATGGATGGCCGCGTTCCTGGCCTGCGGTGCAGGGGCCAGGGCAGATGGACCTCAGCGCAGGGTCTATGACCAGGCAGGCCTGCTCACAGATGTGGAAGCAGATATGCTGCAAAAAAAAGCAGAGGAACTGACAGGGCAGTGCGGCATGGAAGTAGTGTTAGTGACTACTGATTATGCGGAAGGTAAGAGCTCAGAGAGCTATGCAGATGATTTTTTTGATAAGCTGTACGGCAAAGATAAGGATGGAGTCTGCTTCCTGATCGATATGAGCAGCCGCAATCTGTGGATCTCCACTTCGGGAAATATGGTCTACTATCTCACGGATGACAGATTGGAGAATATGCTGGATAATGCGGAAAATTATGCCGCCGGAGGAAATTATTCAGGTGTGTTTGAGAGCTTTCTGAAGGATACCCTGGCCTGGTATAACCAGGGAGTGCCAAAGGAGCTGTATATCTATGATTCGGAGACGGGCACATACAGGCGGAACAGAAGCATTACTCTTATGGAAGCCCTGATCGCGGCAATCGCGGCCTTGGCAGCGGGCGCTGCATGCGTCGGAGGCGTGGTTGGGAAGTACAGGCTCAAATGGGGACATTACAAGTATCCCTACAGGGAGAAGAGCAGGATGAACCTCACTAAACAGGAAGACCGCTTCATGTACAAACATGTTACCCAAAGAGTTATCCCAAGGAATGAGAATAACGGCGGCGGTGGAAGCGGAGGCGGACACAGCAATGTCAGCACCACCCATACATCCAGCAGCGGAGGGACTCATGGGGGAGCCGGGAGAGGCTTTTAATTAAGGAAAAGAGAAAAAATGGTTGCACCATGGAAAAAAATGTGATACTATCTTCCATGTGACTACAAATGTGTTTCTGGTGCGTACTTATCCGGTGCGCGGGAGGTAGTAATGGCAGATAAAAGTCAATATTTTGTGGTAAAGCAAAAAGCCGTGCCTGAGGTTCTGCAGAAAGTAGTGGAAGCTAAGCGGCTTTTAGAGTCAGAGCGGGTGGAAACCGTACAGGAAGCGACAGACCGGGTAGGGATCAGCCGGAGTTCTTTCTATAAGTATAAAGATGATATATTCCCCTTTCATGACAATGCCAGGGGAAAGACGATTACCTTTGTGATTCAGATGGATGATGAACCAGGACTTCTTTCAGATGTTTTAAAAGCAGTGGCGGATTTCCATGCCAACATACTGACGATCCATCAGAGTATTCCTGTAAATGGGATCGCTTCGCTGACACTCAGTGTGGATATCCTTCCGACTACGGGGGATGTGTCCAGAATGATTGAAGAGATAGAATCTAAGAATGGTGTGCATTATTTAAAAATATTAGCCAGGGAGTGAAAAATATGATACAGATAGCAGTGTTAGGATATGGAACAGTAGGTTCAGGTGTCGTGGAGGTCATCGACACAAATCATGCCAGCATCAATAAGAAGGCAGGGGAAGAAATCAATATCAAGTATGTACTTGATTTGCGGGATTTTCCGGGAGACAAGATCCAGGAAAAGATCGTACATGATTTCAATATCATTCTGGAGGATCCGGAAATAAAGATCGTTGTAGAGGTGATGGGAGGCGTGGAGCCTGCCTATACATTTACTAAGAGGGCGCTTCTGGCAGGAAAGAGCGTATGTACCTCCAATAAGGAGCTTGTTGCCAGACATGGCGCTGAGCTTTTGGAGATCGCCCGTGAGAGGAACTTAAACTATCTGTTTGAAGCAAGCTGCGGCGGCGGTATCCCCATCATAAGGCCCCTGAATTCTTCTCTCACAGCAGATGAGATCGATGAGATAACAGGTATTCTGAACGGGACAACAAACTATATCCTGACGAAGATGACCGAAGAAGGGTCCAGCTTTGAAGAAGTCTTAAAGGATGCACAGGAGAAGGGCTATGCGGAGCGCAATCCCGAGGCAGATGTGGAAGGCCATGATGCCTGCCGCAAGATTGCCATTCTCTCATCT
Organism: Murimonas intestini; assembly: GCF_024622195.1. Lineage (NCBI taxonomy): Bacteria > Bacillati > Bacillota > Clostridia > Lachnospirales > Lachnospiraceae > Murimonas > Murimonas intestini. The sequence goes on along the minus strand of NZ_JANKBI010000014.1, from coordinate 4,446 downwards.
CTGGCTCTGGGCCGTCAGGTTGACTATGAAGATATCTACACAGAAGGCATTACAAAAATAACAGCTGATGACATTAAGTATGCAAAAGAAATGGGCAAGACGATCAAGCTTCTGGCTTTCAGCCGGAAAGTAGATGACAGCTTCTATGCTATGGTAGCTCCGTGCCTGATCGGGCCGACTGACCCGCTTTACAGCGTAAACGGCGTATTTAATGCAATATTCGTGCACGGAAATGTGCTGGGGGATGCCATGTTCTACGGCAGCGGTGCGGGCAAGCTTCCTACAGCCAGCGCAGTTGTCTCGGACGTAGTTGACTGTGCAAAACATCTTCACAGAAGCATTATGTCGTTCTGGAGCAGCCATAAACTGGAGCTGACAGATATCAGCAATTCCAGAAGGAGATTCTTCGTGAGAGTCAAAGGCGACCCGGCTGCTGACTTGGCCAGGGTCAGAGAGCTCTTTGGGGACGTGGAGGTAGTGACTGTACCTGGATTGGACGGAGAGTTCGGATTTAAGACAGGAACCATATCTGAAGCAGAGTACAAGGAGAAAGCAGCAGAGCTTGGGACTGTGATCAATATGATCCGCATGCGCCGTGTAAAGGCAGGGAGATAAAAATGAAATATATCGTCGTGTTAGGAGACGGGATGGCTGACGAGCCGATAGAAGAGCTGGGGGGCAGAACGCCGATCGCTTTTGCCGGGACTGGCGAGCTGGACCGTTTATCAAAGCTTTCTGAGGTGGGCATGGTACATACGATCCCCGATGGAATGAGCCCCGGAAGCGATACAGCCAATCTGTCAGTCATGGGGTATGACCCGAAAAAATATTATACAGGGCGTTCTCCCCTGGAAGCCTTGAGCATAGGTATACCTATGAAGGATACAGAGGTGGCCCTGCGCTGCAATCTGGTGACGCTTTCGGAAGAAGAACCATATGAGGAGAAGACGATCATCGACCACAGCTCAGGAGAGATCAGTACAGAGGATGCTGCCATCCTGCTGGAGGCTGTCAGAAAAGAGCTGGAGAGTGATGTATACCGGTTCTATACAGGCACCAGTTACCGCCATTGTCTGATATGGCAGGAGGGCAGCGTGCTAAAGCTTACAGCCCCTCATGATGTGCTGGGGCAGGTGATAGGGCAGTATCTCCCTCAGGACGAGATGCTGCGTATGATGCAGAAAAAAAGCTATGATATATTAAAGGACCATCCGGTCAACGTAAAAAGAAAAGAGCAGGGCTTAAATCCTGCCAACAGCTGCTGGTTTTGGGGAGCAGGCACAAAGCCGTCCCTGACTTCATTTGAGGAAAAGTACCATAAGAAGGGCGTTATGATCTCAGCTGTGGATCTCCTTAAGGGGATCGCTGCAGGTGCAGGCATGGATAATATTATTGTAGAAGGCGCTAACGGAGGGCTTGATACAAATTATGAAGGCAAGGCTGAGGCTGCTGTGAAGGCTCTGCTGGAAGATGGATATGACTTTGCGTACATACATGTGGAGGCTCCGGATGAGATGGGCCATCAGGGAAGTGTGCAAAGAAAGATAAAAGCTATTGAATATATAGACTCACGTGTGATAAAATACGTGGTAGAGCGCATGGATGCCTCAGGGGAAGAGTACCGTCTTCTTGTACTGCCTGACCATCCGACGCCGATCCGCGTGAGGACACATACAGCAGCGCCTGTGCCGTATCTTCTATACGACAGCAGCAGGCCGCTTGATAACACATGGAATTATAATGAAGAGGAGGCAGCGGCTTCCGGCAATTATATTGCTGAAGGCCACACTCTGATGGAGCATCTGTTCTCAGCATAAAATAAGGTCTTTCAGTGATGAAGCCGGCCAGCCGTCAGGCGGGCCGGGTCCGTCACTGAAAGATCGTGCTTTTATGCCATATGCGGAAATGAAAACTTAGGAGGAAGTTATGCTGATAGTAAAGAAATTCGGCGGTACTTCTGTGGGAGATAAGGATCGTATCTTTAATGTGGCCCGCAGGTGTATCGAGGAATATCAAAAAGGCAATGACGTGGTAGTAGTCCTTTCCGCTATGGGAAAGACCACTGACCATCTGCTTGAGCAGGCTAGGGATATCAACCCGAAAGCGCCCAAGAGAGAGCTTGATATGCTCATGACTGTGGGGGAGCAGACATCTGTAGCCCTTATGGCCATGGCAATGCATGCCCTCGGTGTGCCTGCCATATCTCTGAATGCATTCCAGATTGGAATGCGCACCACGTCCAACTACGGGAATTCCCGCCTGAAGGACATTGATACAGAGCGTATCCGGCATGAGCTGGATAACCGGAAAATTGTGATCATCACGGGATTTCAGGGAGTTAATAAGTATGAAGATTATACTACCCTGGGCAGAGGCGGCTCTGATACCACGGCTGTGGCATTGGCGGCTGTGCTTCATGCGGACGCGTGTGAGATCTTTACGGATGTGGACGGTGTTTACACTGCTGATCCAAGGATCGTGGTGAATGCCAGAAAATTAAAAGAAATTACATATGATGAGATGCTGGATCTGGCTACGTCAGGGGCCGGTGTCTTACATAACCGTTCCGTAGAGATGGCAAAAAAATACGGTGTCACCCTGGTGGTGCGCTCAAGCTTAAATGATTCTGAAGGTACAGTGGTCAAGGAGGAAGTCAGTGTGGAGAGAATGTTGATCAGCGGGGCTGCGCTGGATAAAAAAGCGGCCAGAATTTCCGTGTTAGGGGTAAAGGATGAACCTGGAATCGCTTTTAAGCTGTTCAATACCCTTTCTAAGAATAATATAAATGTAGATATCATCCTGCAGTCAGTAGGGCGTGACGGTACAAAGGACATCAGCTTTACCGTGGATGAGGATGATGTGGATGAGGTGATCAGCCTTATAGAAAAGAATAAGACCAGGATCACAGCGCAGAAAGTGACATGTATGAGGGATATCGCCAAGATATCTATTGTGGGCGCTGGAATGGTATCAAATCCGGGTGTTGCGGCAAAGATGTTTGAAAGCCTTTACAATGCAGGAATCAATATCAATATGATCTCTACATCAGAGATACGTATCACGGTTCTTGTCGCCCAGGAGGATGCTGAGAAAGCTCTGATTGCCTGCCATGATGCGTTTGGGCTGGCAGATTAAGATTGCTGTTTAGATGATTAGAGGCGGGGAGGACGCTTTGCATTTTAGGCTGTGAATCAGCGTGAGGGGCAGGGGTGGGGAGAGGTTCGTGGTTCTGTCCAAACCGCTGCGGAGTGAAACTCTAAGGCTCCGGTATTTGCTCGAACCGCGAAAGGCGGCCGGTATGACCGCAGATACCGGAGCCTAAGAGTTTCATCTTCCTCGCTACAGTCCTTCACCACGAACCTCTCCCCACGCCTGCCCCCTCCCACTGATGCCAAGGTTATCGATGCAAAGCTGGCTCCCGTAATGAGGCTGGGGTATGGGTGAAGTCACTACTTTACTGGATTCCCGGAACATATCAGTAGCAATTATTTGCCATATTCAAAATATATAGGGTATTCTATTTCCCTATAAATATAGAGTTGGATATTAATTTGATAGCTTGTAAGTGAAAAATAGGCTTTTACAAAAACTGGATTGAACTGTTTTTTTGTAAATATCGGATTACGAAAACGGTAATTCCATGGAAAAGATTTTAACCAAACTCTTTCGTATACATAGTAGCTTTCCAACTCACTCCAAGCCTGTTTAGAACCGCCCCCTTCCTGACAGCTCACCGCTTCCCGCACAAAGCGTCCTGTTACTCCGTTAAACAGCAATTTCCTACAAAATTTGCTTCCTTTAATCCGGTTTAAATGATAACTGTGATTTCATTTCAGTGGAGGATATATACCCGCACTGATATGATGCTTGTTTATGACGATTCATCTTTCTGCTTGCAGACAGTATCTCTGCTGACAAAGCACACATTCCCCCAAATTTAAATTCTGTAGTATGCCATCACGAAATGCCTGCAGTGTCTGACAGTTTCATTTATAATCCAAATTCTTCAAACAACTTCTCCTGCCACTCTTTGTCGTTTGCTGCTCTGACAATATCTTCTGTTCTGTTTTGATGGGCAAGAAGTCTGTTTAAATGGTTCACCCGCGCTGCTCCCTCTTCTCTGCCTTCTTCTTTTGTCTGTCTCATATGTCTTTCTTCATCATATTCAAAAATGCTCACATTCTTTGCCTCCGTTCTGTTATTCCTCAGAAACTCTGCCAAAATATCATCCTCTATACATTCTGTGATTGCCTTCTCTACAGCATCTTCAAGCGGCATCGATTTTGTATATTCTCTTACCTTATCCACATAAATGCTGTAATCCTTCAGCGTTTTGCATTTGCTCATCAGCCTTTCATTATGGCCTCTATTTATGTTCAGCATTACTGCTTTTAATTCCAAAGATATTTCTCTGTCCTGCACTTCATAAACATCTGAAAGCTTAAT
>NZ_JANKBI010000013.1:0-182206 GCF_024622195.1 Murimonas intestini | reverse complement strand
GCTTTCCAAAGTGATTGATCTTTATTACGGTGCCTGGAATAAAGACCATAGTAACGTGTCATTTTAAAGTTTTTTTCAGGGATGTGCTGAATCAGGAGCTTTATAAAATCTATAACAGGAAGAGTCCTTTTTACAAAGGCATTGTCTTCGTGGCGGTTATAGTGAAATGTGACATTAGTGCCATCATAGGAATCAATCCGTTTCAGTGCAATGACGGGGCGGCCGAGATAACGGCTGATATATTTAATGACCGCATCCGTATCACAGAGATTTGGTTTGGCATAAACATAAAAACCATTTTTATCCTTATGGTAGATAAGAGCTTTCGTTTTTTTAAAAGAAGGTCCAATGCGGGATTCGAGAAGATTGAGAAGAGCGGTCTGAAAGGACTTTCTTAAGAGGGTATAATTAAAATGCTTGACGACCCGCCAGAAGCCGTCATCCGAGAATCCTCCTTCCGAAATGAGGCAGTGGATATGAGGATTCCATTCCAGGGGGCGCCCAAAAGTGTGAAGGACGCAGACGATGCCGGGAACAAAATTTTTGGATTTGTTGAGGTTATGGAACATACGCAGGACAACACTGCGGACAGCCTGGAAAAGGCAGTCAAGAAGGGAGCGGTCTTCCAGAAAAAAGTGCCGTAATTCTTCATCAATGGTAAAGACACAGTGCCGGTGAGTACAGCGTATTAGTTTGAAAGCCATTTGAGTGGAGCGTTCCTGGGAGTATTTGACCCCGCAGGTAGGACAGAAACGGCTTTTGCAGCGAAAAGGAACAAACTTCAAGTTGCCGCAGTGAGGGCAGGCATACATGGCGCCGCCAAAGGAAGGGTCACCACAATAAATCATCTTAGAGATATTTTCCATTTCAACATCTCTGGGATGAAGGGTATATTGAATGATTTCGTAATTGTCTTTAAAAATCTCTTGTAAGATGTTCATGAGATAATTATGAATCAGATAGAAGAAAAAAGCAAGCCCACCCCTCAAGATTGAGGGGCAGGGGAGCTGAAGTGTCGAAGACACTTATTTAGCAGGTGAAAAGCGGCAGAAAATGGGGCAGGACAGATAAGGACACAAAACTTTCAAAGAAAAATCACACTATTCTCGAATAAAAAACACATTTTTTTTGTATTTTTATAAAGTCTATTACATGCAGCAAAAAGGAGGATTATTGTGATTGAAGTTGAGAATCTGGTCAAGAGGTATGGCAGCCATACTGCCGTAAACGGTCTGAGCTTTAAGGTGGAGCAGGGGCAGATCTACGGCTTTCTGGGGCCGAACGGAGCGGGAAAATCTACTACCATGAATATTATTACCGGCTATATTGCATCGACGGAAGGGACGGTGAGGATAAACGGACATGACATTCTGGAGGAACCGCAGGAAGCAAGGAAATGCATTGGCTATCTGCCGGAGCAGCCGCCATTGTATTTTGATATGACAGTACAGGAGTATATGGAATTTGTTGCAGATCTTAAAAAGATACCAAAAAACCGGAGGTCTGCGATGATTGACGAGATCATGCAGATGACGAAAATCAAGGATATGAAGAACAGGCTGATCAAGAACCTGTCTAAAGGTTACCGCCAGCGTGTCGGACTTGCGCAGGCAGTAATGGGATATCCTGAGATCATTATTCTGGATGAGCCGACAGTAGGCCTGGACCCAAAACAGATTATTGAGATAAGGGATCTGATAAAGGGGCTGGCAAAAAAGCATACAGTTATCCTCAGCTCCCATATTCTCTCTGAGGTAAGCGCAGTCTGTGATTATGTCATGATCATCGCTAAAGGCGAACTGGTAGCAAGTGATACACCGGAGAATCTCACAAAGAAAATGCAGAGCTGCGGCATTTTGTCAGCAGCTATCAAAGGGGATATCCAAAATATTGAAGCTGCAGTAAAAACAGTAAACGGTCTGGAGTCCTGGGAACTGACAAACCAGGAGGATGGCACAGTGGCTGCAGTCTTGCAAATGAAAGAGAATATGGATCCAAGGGAGGAGCTTTTTTACGCGCTGGCAGAGGCAAAGTGCCCCATACTCATGATGAAGCAGGAGAAGGCGTCCCTTGAGGATGTATTCCTAGAGCTTACTTCTGATGCAAATCAGGACAAGAGTGAGAAAGGAAAGAGGGGGCTGAAAAAACGGGCAGGCAGGAAGAAAAAGTCAGATGATTCAAATGAAGATGTTGCAGAAAGTTTGGCAGAATCTTCCTCCGGGACAGAAGAGATGGAAGAAGAATCGGCAGATGAAATAGCAGATAATATGACAGAAGGAGGACTCAGCTGATGAAGGCAATATTAAGAAAAGAACTCAAGGCCTATCTGGCTTCTATGACTGGCTATGTATTTATTGCATTTATACTGCTGCTGACTGGTATCTATTTTACAGCATACAATCTGCAGGCAGGCTATCCAATCTTTGGGTATACCCTCTCTTCGATCACCTTTGTCTTTCTGATAGTCACACCTGTTCTGACCATGAGGGTACTGGCTGAGGAGAGAAAACAAAAGACAGACCAGCTGCTTCTGACATCACCTGTTCAGGTGGGAGATATTGTAATTGGAAAGTATCTGGCTCTTGTAGGCATATATCTTATACCTATAGTGATCCTTTGCTTTTATCCGCTTATTATGTCTATGTATGGTACGGTATCTATGCCCATGGCATATACGGCGCTTCTTGGTTTCTTTCTTCTGGGATGTGCGAATATATCGATCGGTATGTTCCTTTCATCTGTGACAGAGAGCCAGATCATTGCGGCGGTCCTGACCTTTGTGGTGATTTTCATAGGCCAGATCATGAGCGGTATAGAAGGTTTTTTCTCTGAGACTGCGGCAACTTCATTTATGGCATTTACAGTTCTTCTTATAGCGGCATGTGTGATTATCTACGCTGTCTTAAAGAATGGACTGCTGGCATGCACCATAGGAATTCTTGGGGAGGCAGTCCTGCTCATATTGTACAATCTGGACCAGGCGCTTTTTGAAGGCGCTATTCAGAAGTTCATGGAAATCTTTAATATACAGAGTCACTTTTCAAATTTTGTGAACGGGATGCTGGATGTGACAGGAATCATTTATTACTTGTCAGTCACTGCAGTCTTTATATTTTTAACCGTTCAGTCAATACAGAAAAGACGCTGGAGTTAAGGAGGATGCCATGAAAATTAAAGAAATATTACCCAGATGGAGCAATAAGAAAATAAAAAACGGGTCCTACAGTATTGGAATGACAGCGTTTGTCATTGCAGTGATCATTGTACTGAATCTGATAGCAGGCGAGCTGCCTTCTAAATACACGAAGCTGGATATGAGTGATGAACAGCTGTATAGTCTTGGAAGTCAGACTGAACAGATAGCAGAGGCGCTTGATAAGGATGTGACCCTTTACTATATCGCCGAGAGCGGAAATGAAGATCCTACGCTGAAAGAGGTGCTGGACAGGTATGCTGACCTGTCAGGCCACATCAAGGTAGTTCAGAAGGATCCTGTCCTCTACCCTAATTTTACTTCACAATATACAGATGATAAAGTATCATCCAACAGTATCATAGCAGTGTGCGGAGAACAGAGCAAGATCATTCCGTACAATAACATTTATGAGACCAGCATCAATTATAATACTTACTCCTATGAGACAACAGGCTTTGACGGTGAAGGCCAGATCACCAGCGCGATTGCTTATGTAACTTCCGAGGGGCTCCCCACCATGTATGTGCTAGAGGGCCACAATGAGACACAGATATCAGCGTCTATGCAGGAGGCAATTGAGAAAGAAAACATAAAGACAGAGGATCTGAACCTGCTGACAGCAGACCAGGTGCCGGATGATGCAGATATACTATTTATATATTCGCCCCAAAGCGACCTGTCGTCAGAAGAAAAGGATAAAATAATCACTTACCTGAAGTCAGGTGGAAAAGCATTTATCACAAGCGACTATACAGGAAAAGATATGCCGAATTTTGAGGCAGTGCTTCAGGAATACGGAGTTCAGACAAAGCAGGGAGTCGTGGTGGAAAGCGATGCCAACCACTATGCAGGCAACCCGCTGTACCTGGTGCCGAATGTCTCTTCAGGTTCTGATATTACAGAGAGCCTTACAGGGCGGTACACTCTTCTGTTTGGAGCTCAGGCTGTAGAGAAGCTGGAAGATGCCCGTACAGGGCTTTCCATCCAGAATCTGCTGACAACATCTGATTCAGCTTACGTGAAAGAAGATGTGGAGAATATGCAGACCCTTACAAAGGAGGACGGTGAGGAAGAGGGAAGCTTTCCTCTGGCAGTAGCCATATCTGAAACTGTAGAGGCCAGTACAGAAGAAGAGGAAGTGACTGAAGCCCAAAGTGAGGCTGAATCACAGGGGCTGACAGAAAACGAATCGGAAACTGGAACTGAAGGAACAACAGAAACAGCAGCGGAAACAGTGGCAGAAACAGATACAGACACAGAAACAGAGACAGAAGCTGCAGCAGATACAGATGCGGGAAAAAGTAAGGAGACCAGGCTGGTTTATATATCAAGCGGACTGATGTTTGATGACCAGCTGAACAGTAAAGTATCAGGAGCAAATATGGAACTGTTTACAAATGCCCTGGGATGGATGTGTGATCATGAGGTAAGTGTATCCATACCAAGTAAGAGCACTCAGATAGAGTATCTGACCCTGACTGCCGCATCAGCGCGCACATGGAGTATTGTCACAATGATACTGCTGCCGGTACTGGCTCTGGCTACGGGCGGTGTGATCTGGTTTAAGAGGAGAAGAAGATAATGAGAAATAAAAGGAAATGGATACCCATGGTCTTGATGGCTGTCCTTTTGGGAGCACTTATCATCTGCTATATCCTGATTAAATCATACAATAAAAAACAGGAGGGGCAGCAGGAGAGCGAGGCAGAGAGTATTCAGATAGCTTCAGTCACAACAGACGAAGTCAGCGGACTGTCTGTGGAATGGGACGGAAATAAATTAAGCTTTACAAAAGAGGAAGACACCTGGCATTATGACGGCGATAAGGATTTTCCTGTCAACCAGGAGGCAATGGAAAACCTGATTGGAAAGTTTGAAAATGTATACGCCGTAAGGGAGCTGGAAGACCCGCAGGGGCTGGAGGAATACAGGCTGGAGGAATGCAGTGAAGTGATCGCTCTGACGATGCAGGATGGTACAACAAGGACTTTCTATGTAGGAAATAAAAATGCTATAACAAGTGATTATTATATCTATGTGGACAGCCCGGAAAAGATATATACCACCGACACAGGCATTATATCAGGCTGCCAGTTTAAGCTGTATGATATGGCCCAGACAAGTACATTTCCGGCAATCTCTGAGAGCTCTGTAGAACAGGTTAAGGTCTTGCAGGGAAGCAGTTCTCTCTTGCTAAAAAGGGATGACGGAGATGAAGATACATGGAAATATCAGATGTCAGGAGAAAAAGAAGAGGATGCAGACGGGACAGCTGTCTCCGCTCTGGTCTCCCAGGTGAGCAGCCTGGCATACAACGGATATCTGGACTATAACTGCCAGGACATGACACAGTACGGGCTGGAAAAGCCGGCAGCTTCAATTACGATTGATTACACGGAGAACGAGGCAGCAGAATCAGATACAGAGGCAGCCTCAGAATCCGGTACGGAAGCAGATTCTGAGGCTGAGACAGAGATTAAAAAAGTGCCCAGGCAGGTTGTACTTTATATTGGCGGACAGGACGAAAGCGGGAACTACTATGTTAAAATATCAGACTCCAATGAAGTCCATACCATGTCAGAAAGCATGGTAAAAGCATGGCTGGACGCAAAAGGAGATGATTTTAAGCAGGAGCAGGAATCATGATGGTTCTTCGGATTTTAGCTTGTTGACCATTCTGTCATAGGTCCAGATACCGTTAATCTCTTCTTCCACATCTGAAAGCTGAGTGTATACAGCAGCGCACAGGCCCTCTTTTTCCAGGGCCTGTATGCGGTTCTGTATATCGCGGTAGGCTGCCTTAAACTCTTCTGCGGACTGGCATTTCTGATAGCCATATGACTGTGAAGAATACATGTGGCCGGGAACGGCACATGTGATGCCTCCATATTCTGAGAGAACAAAAGGACGTTCCTCAGTCTGGACGTACAGATTCCGGAAATAATTGTGGACACTTTTCACATCCCCTCCTTTCTGATCATACCAGCCGCTGGCATGGTCTATGAGCCTGGAAGGGTCCAGGGAACGGATAAGATCTGTGACTCCCAGGGAATTAAACTGTCCCCAGCCTTCGTTAAAAGGAACCCACATGACAATGCATGGGCAATTATAAAGGTGAGCCACAGTCTGGGCACATTCTTTTAACCAGTGTTCCCTGCCCTGCCTGTCCTGTCTTGAGAAGAGCGGGTGCAGAGAATCCTTCAGGTGGTAAGTGATACCTGGGATCAATGTGGGCAGATAACACATCAGAGGCATAAAAGTCCTGCCGCCGCCGTTGACCATATCCTGCCAGACAAGCATGCCAAGCCGGTCACAGTGATAATACCAGCGGAGAGATTCTACCTTTATGTGTTTTCTGATCATATTAAATCCGGCTTCTTTCATAGAAAGGATATCCTGGATCAGGGCGTCATCACAGGGAGCAGTGTACAGCCCATCCGGCCAGTAGCCCTGGTCCAGGACGCCATTCTGGAAATACGGCCTGTTATTCAAAAAGATGCGCGGAATGTTCTGTTCATCTCTGCCAACTGATATTTTGCGCATGGCAAAATAGCTGTCTGCTTCATCTCTGCCCATTGCAAAATGAACATCATAAAGGAACGGGTCTTCAGGAGACCAGGGACGCACATCATCCAGCACGGCTGTAAGAGAGTCTGTTTGAGTTTCACCGGAATAGATTAGCTCACCATCAGAATATATACTTACTTTTTTAGGGCATGGATCTGCAGCTGCGGCAGTAAAAAAGCGGAAGCAGACAGAGGAATTGTCCAGATCCGGGGTAATCCTGACATCCTGTATGTAGGATTCAGGCACGCTTTCCAGCCAGACGGTCTGCCAGATACCGCTCTGGGCTGTATAAAACATGCCCCCAGGATGCAGCTTCTGCTTTCCGCGGCTCATCCATCCGGTGTCACTGCTGTCGTTAATACGCAGAATGATGGAGTTTGAACCTGTTGTTACATCATCTGTGATATCAAAGGTGAAGGGAAGATATCCTCCATAATGAGTGCCCTGGTATTTTCCGTTAACCCATACACAGCATATCTGATCCACGGCCTGGAAGTGGAGGAGAAGATGTGTGTCAGGCTCCGCAGCCTGTACAGGGAAAGTACGGCGGTACCAGAGATATTCGTATGGTTTAAGCTGCCGGCCAACACCAGACAGGACGCTTTCAGGAGAAAAGGGAACAAGTATAGTGCCGTCAAAGCGGGAAGGGCGTGACCGGGTATCTGTAAATGCATACTGCCACCTGCCGTTCAGACAGGTCCAGTCAGAGCGTCTGAACTGAGGGCGGGGATAATCATTGACGGGAATCTCAGAGTCAACTGCATTGCTCCAGGGTGTGGCTAGCTGCTGCGTTTTTGTTTTCTTTTTGTGTAAAGATAGTGTTTTGACTGCATTTTTTAAATTCATATAGTGTGTCACCTCCAAAAGATATGAAGCCTGTATCTTAACCATATCACACTGTTTGGTGACAGTAAAGAATGAATAAATTATCAGATTATTATATACAAATGCTGGATAAAACAGCTGAAAGTATTTAGAGTATAATGTAAATAGAAAACAATACAAAAATATAAAAATAGTGTTGACAAAACAAAGGTGCAGTGGTATTATAATTTCAACAAGATGAAAGCGAAAAACAAATCCTCTACCTTTACAGGTGAGGGGGCAATCATCAAAAACAAGTTATGGCTTAACCTGAACAATAAAACTTATTTCTCAGGAGGAATGAAAAGAAATCCTGACAGATAAGAAAGGTAAACTTTTTATTGAGAGACGAGAAATCTTAATAAAAAGAAAAAGGTTTAAGGCATAGTTGTTAAAATAAGAACCTGATGAAATTTCAAAATAGGGGGTCGATACCGTTGGATATCTCGGATATGCTTTCCGTTCAATATGGATGTGGTATGGCAAAGGTTTCCTGCCTTAAAGACCTTTATCTATTAAAATTTTAGTCCAGAATAATCGAATATAGTACAGATAATCGGAGAGAAATAAACTGGAACAATAATAGGTAAAGAAGAAAGTGTTTGCCACCATATTGAAGGATTACCACAAGATTCAAAGATTTCATTTTACTAAATGAATAAGATGAAAATATCGGTACTTTATATAAGAATTAAAATATAGATTAAGATTTAAAATCAAATGTATTTTTAATATTTTTATTCTTCATTTTAAAAGATTATATAAAAGAAAATATTTAAGGTTTATCCTATAAAAGGAAAACCAAAAAGCTTTGAATTATTCTTGATATACATTTTTAGATATGAGAGGTGAATTAGATAGTCTGAGAAATCTTGTATAATATTTGAGAAAATATTTAGAAAGGATTGCAAATTCGTTTTAAGTAACATAAATACAAAATGATTTCCAGGCATATACAAACATTTCAATAAAGTACCAAAAATAGTATAGATAGCAGGAAATAGTAAGAACCTCCGATTAAATTAAAATATAAAACTTACAATTAAATATTAAAAGATATAGAAGGATATTTGAGAAGCTTTTTGCTTTGAAAATATCCTTCTTTTTATGGGGGTGCTGTTTAACAGAGTAACAGGACGCTTTGTGCAGGAGGTAGTGAGCCGTCAGGAAGGGGAGCGGTGGGCAAAGGCCGTTGTTCTGTCCGACCGCTGCGGAGTGAAAATCTAAGGCTCCGTGCCCCGCTCGAACCGCAAAAAGCGGCCGGAAACTCGGTGCGTTTGCCGATGCAACCGCCCCTCAGACAGCTCCGGCCTCGAGCGCAAGCGCTCGTTTTTGCTGACCGCGGAACACGGAGCCTAAGATTTTCATCCTCCTCACTATAGTCCGCCACAACGGCCTTTGCCCACCGCCCCCCTTCCTGACGGCTTCAAGTTTACTGCCACAAAGCTGGCTGTTATAAACAGGCTGGGATTGGGGCGGAAAACTACTATATATGTGGATATGTTTTGGGAATCCAATAAGGTAGTGTTTTGATCCATACCCCATCCTCATTACGGGAGCCAGCTTTGCATCGATAGCTTTGGCATCAGCGGGAGGGACAGGCGGCCGGGTGGGTTCGTGGTGAAGGACTTGAGCGAGGACATGAAAATCTTAGGCTCCGGAGGCTGCGGTTCTAGCGTTTCACGCGGCCTTAGAGTTTCAGGACGCAGCGGTTCGGACAGAACCCTGCATCCCTGCCCTGCCTGACAGCTCACTAACTATCAACACAAAGCGTCCTGTTATTCCGTTAACCGCCTCAACAAATCCAGTTCCCCATGAAGATGCACCCCCATAAAGACAGTGATGACAGCAGATATTATATCTGAGATCGGCTGTGCATAGAGGATACCGTTTATGTTCCAGAGGAGCGGCAGGATCAGAATGATGGGGACAAAGAAGAGGCCCTGACGGCAGGCGCCCAGGATGAGACCTTCTTTTGCTTTTCCAAGTGCCAGATAAAGAGAGGAATACACGGTATAGAAACCGAAAAGAAGAAAGGACAGGCCGTTTGCTATTAATGCTTTCCGGCCTGTTTCTATCATATCCATATCGTCTTTTGTAAAACCGGAGATGATTGTTTTGGAAAATATGGCTGCGGCAATTCCGAAGACGGCACAAAAAACAGTTGACCAGATAATGGCGGTCCTGATTGTTTCACGTAAGCGGTCATACTTTCTGGCGCCATAGCTGTATCCGGCAATTGGCTGAAAGCCTTTGATGAATCCGAAGACCATGAGGCTTCCCATAGAAATGATCCTTGTCACGGCCCCCATTCCTGCGATTACAGAATCACCGTACTCTTTTGCCCTCATATTGATGAGTGATATGGACAGGCTTGTAAGTAACTGAAAGATCATTGTGGGGATGCCTATCTTTAATATTTCTGATATGATTTCCTTTGAGAAGCAGCATTTTTTAATACTAAAGCTGAAAACACTTTTTTGCTGAGAATATAGTATAAATATACTAAAGCAGAAATTATCTGAGAGATGGCTGTGGCTGCTGCTGCGCCGGCAACTCCCCAGTTCAGGACATAGATAAAGATGGGATCCAGAATAATGTTCAGGAGAGCGCCTGAAAGCAGCGCGAACATGGTAGTTTTAGCGGCTCCCTCACTCGTCACAATATTATTCATAGTAACGTTAAATATGTTGAAAATAGATGAAGCGGTATAAATACCTGCATATGTGAGGGCGTATGGGAGAATGCTCTCAGTTGCGCCTAAAAGCTTAAGGACTGGATTAAGAAAAATAAGTGTGCAGATGATGAGGACTGCACCTGCAAAAATACTGGAGTAAAGAGCGGTGCTGGCAGCTTTGTCTGCAGTTTTCTGATCTCCTTTACCCAGCAATCTGGAAATATACGATGCGGCCCCATTTCCAAACAGCAGGCCTAATCCCACAATTACCTGTCCGATAGGAAATGCCACAGAGATCGCACCCATCTGGCTTGTTCCCAGCCCTCCTACAAAGTAAGCGTCTGCCAGATTGTACAGTGCATTGATCATCATACCGATCATAGCAGGCAGTCCCATTGCTAAAAACGCTTTGGGTATTGGCAGGCTTCCCAGCAGTTCTGTTTTTTTACTTCTTTCATTCATGTTAACTCTCCTTTTCTCTTGACATAAAATATAAAACATAATACTATAAAGTATAGTACAAAATAGTAGTGGAATTGATACTGCTATAAATTATAGTAAAAGTCAAGAGCTAAATACTCCGCAGCAGCTGCCAAATTCACATGCAAGCATGTTCACGTGGCTCGCTGCCCGCGGAAATAAAGTTTAAAAGGATGGTTTTTTATGGCAACGATTGATCTGATTGTATTAGGAATGGTAAAGAACGAACCGTTAAGTGCTTATGATATTCAGAAAATGGTTGAATACCGCAATATTTCCAGGTGGGTTAAAATCAGTACTCCCTCTATCTATAAAAAGGTAATACAGCTTGAGAAAAAAGGACTCATTAAAGGGATTCTGGTAAAGGAAGGCAAAATGGCGGAGAAGGCTGTTTATTCGCTGACGGGTGATGGGGAAAAAGAATTTGAAAAATTAATGTTGGGAATCGCATCTGAGCCTGTCAATATATTTCTGGACTTTAACGCTGTTATAGTCAATCTGGACAGTCTTTCCCCTGAAAAACAGAAGATATGCCTGGACAATATTGAAAGCAGTGTAAAAACTATGAAAATGTATCTGGAAGAAAATATGAGCATGAAGGAAAATAACCCGGAGATCCCGGAGACTGGAAAAGCTGTTTTGCGGCAGCAGTTTATATTGGCTCAGGCCATTGAGGCATGGATCGCATCTGTGAAAGAAAACTTTTAAAACTTCTCATTGACTTATGTAAATGCCTGGCAAAAGAGGGGCGGCCAATGAAGTACCATACAAGATTGACTTGCACCAGGGACCTGGGTTAAAATAGAGAAAACGTAACTGTACAGTGCAGATGCGGCTGTAAGGGCCGTATCAGGGAAGGAGACAAGTATGTTAGAAGAATTGAAGCAGCAGGTTTATGAAGCAAATATGGAGCTTCCTAGGAGAGGGCTGATTACGTATACCTGGGGGAATGTCAGCGGGATTGACAGGGAGAGGGGGCTTTTTGTTATAAAGCCGTCAGGAGTTGATTATGATAAGCTGCAGCCGGAGGATATGGTAGTCATGGATCTGGAGGGAAATAAGGTTGAAGGTAAATATAAACCGTCTTCAGACACACCTACACATCTGGAATTGTACAAAGCATTCCCGCAGATCGGCGGTATCGTACATACCCACTCTCCATGGGCCACATCATGGGCTCAGGCCTGCAGGAGCATTCCGTGCTATGGAACGACACATGCAGATTACTTTTATGGGGATATCCCGTGTGCAAGGAACCTGACAGAGGAAGAGATCAGTGAAGCGTATGAAAAGAATACAGGCCTTGTTATTATAGAGACCTTTAAGGAGAAGAACCCTGTCTTTGTACCGGGAGTGCTCTGTGCTAACCACGGACCGTTTACCTGGGGAAAGGATGCCGCTGAGGCAGTGCATAATGCAGTTGTCCTTGAGGAGGTAGCCAAGATGGCAGCCAGGACAGAGCGTCTGAGGGCGGATGTGCCGCCTGCGCCTCAGGTGATCCAGGATAAACATTTTATGAGAAAGCATGGACCAAATGCTTATTACGGACAGTAACTAACGGTGTGTGAACAGCAACACCCCGCGCAATAGCGGCGTATGGACAGAAACCCGGTAGGAGCCAGCCAATATGCTCCTGCCGGGTTTTACTATCTTTTTACATAAAAATATTGTAAAATAAATTGTAACTATTCAGCAGGTCTGTGCATTTACTGCACAGACCGTAAAAAAATGATTCAAGGGTACTGAATAGTTAGAATAAAAAACAGTATTTGGAGAGAAGCGGCAGGGAGGAAATTTTATGCAGTTACTCTATGATAAGCTTAAATCCTTCGGACAGTCGGATGCATACCCATTCCATATGCCGGGGCATAAGCGGCGGGGAATGGATTTTGAAAATCCTTATCAGATAGATATTACGGAGATAGAAGGGTTTGATAATCTTCATCACGCACAGGGGATATTAAAGGAGGCAGAAGAGCGCGCCGCACATCTGTATGGCAGTGAGGAAACTTATTTCTGTGTGAATGGAAGTACGGCAGGCATACTGAGCGCCATATCGGCGTGCGCACTCTGCGGCAGCCGCATACTCATGACCAGGAACTGCCATAAGGCGGCGTACCATGCAGTTTTCCTCAGGCAGCTGAAGGTTACATATATTTATCCACAAAAGGTGGGGCAGCTGGGGATAAATGGTGGATTACTTCCTGAAAAAGTGGAGGAGATGTTGATAAAGTATCCGGATATCAGGGCGGTATTTATCACTTCACCCACTTATGACGGCATAGTATCTGATGTAGGAGGAATAGCTGAGGCGGCGCACAGACATCATGTACCTCTGATAGTGGATGAGGCTCACGGGGCACACTTTGGCTTTCATGAATATTTTCCGGAGAGTTCTGTAAAGCAGGGCGCTGATATTGTTATACACAGTCTTCATAAGACGCTTCCGTGCCTGACACAGACAGCTCTTGTACATGTAAATGGAAAACTTGCAGACAGGGCGGCCCTGAGGGATTATCTGGGGATATACCAGACAAGCAGCCCGTCTTATGTACTTATGGCCAGCATGGACTCATGTGTGGGCCTTCTTCGGGAGAGAGGGGAAGAGCTGTTTGAAAGCTATGTAAAGAGGCTGAAGGAATTCAGGGAAAGGGCACAGGCGCTTCACAGGATACGTGTGGCAGATATTGAGAGGCGGGCAGATATTTATGATGTGGACATGTCTAAGATCATAATATCAGACATAAAGGGAAAAATCCCGGGAAATGAACTCTATGAACGTCTGCGGTGTGAGTATGGCCTCTGGCTGGAGATGGCCGCGGGCAGATATGCTCTGGCAATGACTTCTGTCATGGACACCAGGGAAGGCTATGACCGGCTTGTACGGGCTCTTTACAGTATTGATGAAGAAGTGCCCCATATTTGGGAGACTGATCTTCAGGAGTCAGGATGCTGTCAGAAGGAGGACGGCCTGCCTGAAAATATAGCTGTGCTTCCCATATGGAAGGCCGCAGGGCGCGGTGACGATGGGTACAGAAGAAAACGGCTGATGCTGCAGGAAAGTGAAGGAGAGATATCTGCCGAGTACATGTATCTGTATCCCCCCGGAATACCGCTGATCGTGCCTGGAGAAAAAATAAGTGGTGAGTTTATAGAGAAAGTATTACAATATAAAAAGCTGGGGCACAGCATACAGGGGTGCTCTGACTATGAAGCTGAATCGATAGAGGTGCTGGAGCGCTGCTGAAGGAAGCAGGAGAGACTTGGGCACGCGGAAAGTATGAGGTGTTATGGGTAGGATATTTTATGTGATGGGCAAGAGCTCATCGGGAAAGGATACTATTTTTGAGGAGCTTATAAACAGGGATGAGCTGGGACTTAAAAATATAATATTATATACCACAAGGCCCATAAGGGCAAAGGAGACTGACGGTGTACAGTACCACTTTGTGGACGAAGAAAAGCTGCATGAATTTGAGCGGGCGGACAGAATTATTGAGATGAGGGCCTACCATACTGTACAGGGTATATGGAAATATGCCACTGTGGATGACGGCCAGATCGATCTGGAGCGCCATGATTATCTGGCGATCGGTACGCTCGTGTCTTATGAAAAGCTGCAGGAATATTTTGGAGCTGACATGCTGGTTCCAATTTATATAGAGGTATCTGATGACAACAGGCTGGAGCGTGCACTGAAGAGGGAACGGAAGCAGGCGAACCCTGACTATGAGGAAATGTGCAGGCGTTTTCTGGCAGACAGCCGGGACTTTTCTGAGGAAAACATCAGAAAGGCCCAAATTGAAAAAAGGTTCTGCAACGACGGGGACCGGGAGATATGCATTGAGGAGGCCGCGTCCTATATCAAGCATATAAAAGGGCTGGTTCTGTTATAAAAACTATGCTATAATGACAGCAGCAAATCACGTACAGCGTGGTTGAATCAGATATAAAGGGGTGATACGATGCCTGGATTTAGAGATATAGTAGGACACGGACAGATCATAGAACACTTTCAGAATGCAATAAAGATGGATAAGATTTCCCACGCTTACATTCTGGCAGGTGAAAAAGGATCAGGGAAGAGGACAATAGCGACAGCTTTTGCGCAGACACTGCAGTGTGAGCAGGGTCAGACGGATGCATGCGGTATCTGTCACGCCTGTAAGCAGGCGGAGAGCAGGAATCACCCTGATATTATATATGTGACACATGAAAAACCCAACAGTATTGGTGTTGAGGAGATCAGGGAGCAGCTGGTGGGAGATGTGCTGATAAAGCCTTACAGCAGCAAGTATAAGGTCTATATTGTGAATGACGCTGATAAGATGACTGTGCAGGCCCAGAATGCCCTGCTCAAGACAATTGAAGAGCCGCCGTCATATGCCGTCATCCTTCTGCTGGCAGGAAATGTATCTTCTATGCTGCCGACTATCCTGTCACGGTGTGTGACGCTTTCCATGAAACCAGTGCCGGATGAAGAGGTAAAGAAATACCTCATGGAGCATGTTCAGGTACCTGATTATCAGGCTGATGTGTGTGTGGCATTTGCGCAGGGAAATATAGGAAAAGCGGTGCAGCTGGCTTCTTCCGACAGTTTTAATGAGATAAGGGCAGCAGCCCTCCATCTTTTAAAGAATGTCAGAAAGATGGATATGAGTGATATTATGAGCCATATGAAAGGTATCTCAGAATTTAAGCTGGAAGTACAGGACTTCCTGGATTTTCTGGCGGTATGGTACCGGGATGTGCTTTATTTTAAGGCGACAAAGGATATAGACGGGCTTATCTTTAAGGATCAGGCCCAGTCCATTTCAGATCAGGCCAATATCAGCTCTTATGAGGGGATTGAAGAGATACTGAAGGCCCTCCAGAAAGCAAAGACCAGACTTAATGCTAACGTAAATTTTGAGCTTGTAATAGGATTGTTGTTCCTCTTAATAAAGGAGAATTAAGTAATGATAAAAATTGTAGGAGTAAGATTTCGGAATGCAGGGAAGGTTTATTATTTTGACCCCAAGCATTTTCAGATAAAACCTGATGACCATGTTATAGTGGAGACGGCAAGAGGCATCGAATACGGAAGTGTTGTCGGCCGTGTCCAGGAGGTTGAGGATAAGAAGGTGATCCAGCCCCTGAAGGCTGTCATTCGTGTGGCAAATGCCGAGGATGATGCAAAAGCTGCCAGGAACAGGGAGAAGGAAAAGGATGCCATGCGCATCTGCCGGGAGAAGATCCAGAAGCATAAGCTGGAAATGAAGCTCATTGATGCTGAATACACCTTTGACAATAATAAGGTGCTGTTTTATTTTACGGCAGATGGCAGGATTGATTTCAGGGATCTTGTAAAGGATCTGGCTGCTGTGTTTAAGACAAGGATCGAGCTTCGCCAGATAGGAGTCAGGGATGAGACAAAGATCATCGGAGGGATCGGCATCTGCGGCAGACCTCTCTGCTGCCATACCTACCTCTCAGAGTTTGCTCCAGTATCTATCAAGATGGCTAAGGAGCAGAATCTCTCATTAAATCCCACAAAGATATCAGGTGTGTGCGGAAGGCTGATGTGCTGCCTGAAGAATGAGGAAGAGACTTATGAATACCTCAATGGAAGGCTTCCCGGACTGGGTGACTCTGTGATCACAGATGACGGCCTTAAAGGGGAAGTACAGAGTGTGAGCGTGCTCCGGCAGCAGGTCAAGGTTCTGGTGGATGTGGAGGATGAGAAGGAACTGCGTGAATACTCAGTAAATGATCTGAAGTTCAAACCAAGAAAGAAGAAGGACAAGAAGGGCGGGCAGGCCCAGCTCAGCAAAGAAGAGAGAGAATTAAAAGAGCTGGAAGCGCTTGAGAAAAAGGAAGGGAAATCAAAATTAGATGACGATTGAGCTGCATCCGGGCGAGCGCCTGGATGAACTTAACAGAAACGGATATAAAATCATACAGGATGAGAAGAAATTCTGTTTTGGTATGGATGCGGTGCTGCTCTCCGGCTTTGCTTCGGTAAAGGAGGGGGAGAGCGTGCTGGATCTGGGGACAGGAACAGGTATCATTCCCATTCTGCTGGAAGCCAAGACAAAGGGAAAGCATTTTACAGGTCTGGAGATACAGAAAGAAAGTGCTGATATGGCCAGGCGCAGTGTGGCCTACAACCATCTGGAAGAAAAGATTTCCATTGTCTGTGGGGATATAAAAGAGGCCGATAAGATATTTCCAGCGGCTTCTTTTGACGTTATAACAAGTAATCCTCCCTATATGACAGGCAGCCATGGACTTGTAAATCCTGATCTGCCAAAAGCCATAGCCCGCCATGAGGTTCTGTGCACGCTTGACGATGTGGTGAGGCAGGCCGCCAAGCTTCTGCGCCCGGGAGGCAGGTTTTTTATGGTGCACAGGCCTTTCAGGCTGTCGGAGATAATGTGCACGCTGACTGGTTACAAGCTGGAACCCAAGAGAATGAGACTGGTTTATCCGTTTGCGGATAAGGAGCCAAATATGGTCCTGATAGAAGCACACAGGGGAGGAAGGCCCAGGATAACTGTTGAGAAACCGCTGATTGTATACAGGGAACCGGGAGTGTATACAGATGAGATCTACGACGTATATGGATATTAATATACCAGAGGAGGCAGACATGCAGGGAAAATTATATTTATGCGCTACACCTATAGGGAACCTGGAGGATATTACCATGCGTGTACTGCGTACTTTGAAAGAGGTGGATCTGATAGCTGCCGAGGATACAAGGAACAGTATTAAGCTGCTGAACCATTTTGATATCCATACACCTATGACCAGCTACCATGAATATAACAAAATAGAAAAGGCCCATTATCTGGCAGACAAGATGAAGGGCGGGATGAACGTGGCGCTTATCACAGATGCAGGGACGCCGGGAATTTCAGATCCCGGTGAGGACCTGGTAAGGATCTGCTATGAGGAAGGGATTGAGGTGACATCTCTGCCCGGCGCATGTGCCTGTGTCACAGCGCTGACCCTGTCGGGACTCGGGACAAGGCGATTCTGCTTTGAGGCTTTTCTGCCGTCTGATAAAAAGGAGAGGCAGGATATCTTAAAGGAACTGGAAGAAGAGACAAGAACCATCATCGTATATGAAGCGCCCCACAGGCTTGTCAAGACATTAAAAGAGCTGTATGGGAGGCTTGGAGACAGGCGTATGAGCGTATGCAGGGAGCTGACTAAGAAGCATGAGACTGCATTTTCCACAACACTTGGCGGGGCTGCTGCCTACTATGAGGAAAATGAGCCAAAGGGTGAATGCGTCCTGGTAATTGAGGGAAAGAGCCGTGAGACCATCAAGGAAGAGCAGATCCGGCACTGGGACAAGTTTACTGTCCCGGAGCATATGCAGATGTATCTTGATGAAGGCATAGACAGGAAGGAAGCCATGAAAAAGGTGGCCGCAGACAGGGGAATCAGCAAACGTGATGTGTATCAGGCCCTGCTGTAAGCGGCAGTTTGCCGGATGGCTGTTTGACGTGGAATAGACACGCCGGAAACAGCATAGTCTGTAAAGAGAATGGAATACTGGAGGGCTTTATGAATTACCTCTGGGGCAGTATGATCCTCATAGGGATCATCTATGGAGCTATTACAGGGAATATGCAGGCTGTTACAGATGCGGCGCTTTCTTCTTCCAAAGAAGCAGTCACTCTTTGCATTACCATGGTGGGTGTGATGTCACTGTGGGTCGGCATTATGGAAATTGCAAGGGATGCAGGCCTGATACAGAGTATGTCAAAGAAAATCAGGCCATTCATCAGATTCATGTTTCCTGATGTGCCGGACGGGCATCCGGCGCAGGAGCATATTACCACAAACATTATTGCCAATTTCCTGGGCCTGGGCTGGGCAGCCACGCCTGCAGGACTAGAGGCTATGGAGGCGCTGGAAGAGCTGAATGTGGAAGAATGCAGAAAACTGGGCAATACTAAAAAGAGGGCGCCGGATATTGCCAGCAGATCCATGTGTACATTTCTTATCCTGAATATTTCATCACTGCAGCTGATACCGGTAAACATTATTGCCTACAGGAGCCAGTATGGGAGCGCAAATCCCACGTCCATTGTAGGCCCATCCATTGTGGCCACTCTTGTAAGTACTGTGGTGGGAATAATATTCTGCAAGGTGATGGAGAGAAGGCGGAGAGAATAAAGAAAATTGTATATGAGTAGTGTGATGCGGAGCGGGGAACTGCTCCGCATTTTATATTTATGGGAAGAAAATAAATGCAGAATATTTGTCAGTGTGGTGTCAGAACCCTGTCGTATAATAAAATTGATGTTTAATTCTGTGTATCTGAAAGACAGATACAGTGAATTTGAAGCATCAGGAACTACATCAAAAATACCGCAATAATATAGTGTTTGGAGTTTTATAATTACCTGTTATACAAAAAAACGGAGAGGAGAGAAGAAAAAATGAAAAGTAAAAAGTCAGTGGCTGCATTAATGATGTGTTGTCTCATTGTGATGGGTCTTTTGGGAACAAAAATTCCGGCCTATGCAGACGGGGGAGGTGTAATGTATTATCAGCTCCTGAAAAACAGTAGTGATACGTTGAGTGCGGGCAATATTTACATTAGTACGAACGGTAATTTGGAGGACATGAGCTTTGCAAGCGTGAACTTTCCAAGTGACATACTGAGCGCTGAGCTGGAAGTGACAGGGGATAAGGAAAATGCAACTTACGGCTCCGGCACATACGGGGATGGGTATCCGGTAAATGTTATACAGAGGGATTCGCAGTTTGACAGCTGCGATGATGGACACCTGTTTTACAGTACGGATGAAGGGGCATGGCGTTATTATTGTAATTATGGAGGCGCTCAGAATGCAGGCCCTTACTATCTGTACTCCGTAGGCACTGTAAATTTTACTGAACAAAATATTCTCGTTTCGGAGAGTGATACCTATGCACCCGGGCCAGGGGCAAATACGATTACCAATTCAGACCTGAATGTACATATTGTTGTCTCGGATCAGGGTCTGGACTATCAGGTAACGAATTTCACCTTCCTGGATGACCAGGTGAATTTCCCGGATGATGTTACAGTAACGCTGGATGTTGGCGGAGTATCTGTAAATTTTGACATGCGCGGCAAAGAGGCTGTACCTATGGCTCAGGTGGATTATATGAACGGCGTCCTTACAGGCTTTGAACCAGGCGCTGCATATATGATTAACGGAACTCCATATACGGCCGACGCTGACGGAAATATTGCGGCTGATGACGGATGGAAAGGTATGGGGATTTCCATTGTAAAGACGGCTGTGGATGACAATTATGTGGACAGTGACGCACAGTTGCTGCCTGTAGTTAAGGCGGTGGTACCGCAGGCGGCAGCCAATTACCCGAATAAGAAGCTGACAGGGCTGGCCGCAGGTGTTTCATATACGATTAACGGAACAACATATACAGCTGATGCTAATGGAAATGTACCGGTCCAGGAAGTCTGGTACGGCACAACACTTGATATTTCACAAGATACGTCAAGCACTGAATTTGCCAGCGATGTTCAGCAATTGCCCGTAGCTGCCCGGCCGGCTGCAATAGCGCCGGCAGTGACAGCCAGGGATGATACGTCATTGACCATCAGGGCGGAAAGCGGACATGTTTACAGAGTCTTGACAACAGACGGCCAGACCGCTGCTGACTGGCTTTTTGACGGCGGGGAAGGTGACGCGGATACAACAGAGGGCCAGATTACTTTCGCAGGCCTTACAGAAAACACGGCTTATATTATTGAAGCGTACATACCTGTGACAGACGAAGCGCCTCAGTCGGTGCCGGTTTCTTCACAGGACGTCACTCTGTGCCGGGTCGGCGGAAAGGTCAATGGCAGCGACCTGCCGGCAGTGATTAAAATCACAGATAAGGCCACGGGCGGGGTGGTCGCTGAGGTTATGACGGATGACCAGGGAAATTACATGTCTCTGCTTCCTGCGGGTGCATATAATATTGCAATTGCGGGAAAGGACGGCAAGCAGACGCTGGATGCCGGCGAACTGACAATACCGGCTTCGGGAACCGAAGGCATTGATTTTACTATCGAAGACGTTGTGAAAGAGACTGAGACTCCAACGGAAGCGCCTACAGAGGCTCCAACAGAAAAACCGACAGAAAAGCCGACAGAAAAACCAACGGAGAAACCGACAGAAAAGCCGGCGGTAAAACAGACGGAAAAACCGTCAGCTACCCCTAAGACAGGGGATGAGACACCGCTGGGATTATATCTGGCAGTATTGCTTATTTCGGGTGCAGGCATAGCTATTGTATTGAAAAGAAAAGCCAGTGTGGATAAATAAAGCGGTTCCGGTGTTAAGAATATAAAACTTGAAAATAGTGCTAAGCCACGAACTAAAACATGTGGCTTGGCATATTTTTTGTAAAAAGGTAACAGGCGTTTAACATGTCCCGTCATCCGGAACCTGGTTATCAGCTAAGATTTCAGGTCTGTATTTCATGCTGTCACGCTCTGTAAGTTTCCTGATGACTTTGCAGGGATTGCCGGCAGCAAAAGAATCAGGGGGGATATCTTTGACGACCACGCTTCCGGCTCCAATGACACAATTATCTCCTATAGTTACGCCGGAGCAGACAGTCACCCCTGCCCCTAGCCAGCAGTCATTTCCGATAGTGACAGGCAGTGCATAGCATAGATGCTTTGGACTGCCGTTTTTATCCGCCATCATGCGGCGCTCGTTTGGGAGCATGGGGTGGATCGGGGTAACAATTGTAACATTTGGACCAAAATTACAGTTGTCGCCAATGGTGACAGCTGCGTCATCCTGGACTGTAAAGTTAAAATTGGCAAAAAAGTTACAGCCAATGGTAGTGTGTTTTCCGTAATGAAAATAGACAGGGCCCTGGATACGGCAGTTTGTTCCTCTTGTTTTGAACAGTGCATCCAGGATCCTGGTGCGTTTTATTGTCTCATCTTCGTAGGTGCTGTTATAAGCAGTATTTAAATTATGGGCTTTTAATTTCATTTCTACTAAAGCAGGGTCAGCGGGCGAGAAAAGGATTCCGCTCAATGCTTTTTCTTCTTCATTCATAATAGACTCCTTTGCTGTAAAGCTGTAAGTGTTGATGATTCCCGGATAATAAGCTCCGTACCCAGCAGGATATGTTTTGGCTTGCTGTCCGGTTCTTTTGAATGCATTGCTTCAAAAAGAATGTCTGCAGCAGTATAGCCCATTTGAAACCGCGGCTGGCTTAGCGATGTGATCGTGGGCGTTGCGATTGCGGAAAGCAGGCTGATATTATCAAACCCTACGATGGCCAGCTCGTCAGGCACTTTAATGTGAAAATGGGCAGCAGCTTTTGAAGCGGCAATGGCAAAAATATCTGAGGTTGCAAAAATTGCATCCGGTCTGTTTTCGGACATTAACAGCTGTGTGAGAGTGACATAAGCCATGTCATAATCGATCCTGGGAATGTTGACAATATAAGGTGATTCATAAGGTATATTCACTTCTTTGGCAAATTGGACAAAAGCGTCCTGCCGTTCTCTGGCATAACGATATTCTAATGGCCCGTTTACAAATAATATTTTTCTGTATCCAAGAAAATAAATATGGTTTAATACAGCTCTGGCAGCCTCATAATTATTGATCCCCACATAGGAATAATCCGGTGATATAAATTCTGTGCATTGTACTATGGGAGTAGACGCAGAGAGCAGTTCAAGATACTCCGGTTTTGTAGGGGTGCAGAAGATCAGACCCTGGACCATCCCTCTCTTTATCTGTTCAGAAATATAATGCATTGTTGAATCATCAATAGGATCGTGGCAGAACATAACATGGCTTTTATGAAAAGCCGCAGAAGTCCGTATCCCCTTTTCAATGTCGCTGTAAAACATATTGGCAGGGTCTGACGTGATCACCAGTATGAGATTTCCGGATGCGTTATCCTTAGCAGCCGGTTCCCTCCGCGGATAGTTCAGTTCTTTCATTGCAGCATGTATTTTTTTCAGGGTTTTTTCATTTACCATTGATGGATGGTTTAAAACCCGTGAAACGGTAGCCGAGGAAGTGCCGGAAGCTTCCGCAATCTTTGCAACCGTTGCCTTTTTATTCTTTACGTTCATATTGCGACAGGCTCCTTATAGATGGTTGTTCGTTTTGTGTCATATTTATTATAATCCTGAATGAAAAAGAAAACAAGAAGAAAATGAAAAGTTTTCATTTATGAAATAATAAATGTGAAATATTAATAAAAAATGCAAGCGCAAACTGTCGAATTTCACAAAAAAGCAGTTTTTTTCAATAAACTATTGACAAAACACACAAATGTAACCATAATGAGGGTATAAAAAGTTTCATTAACGATGAAATATTTCAAAGAAAATGAAAGGAACAAATGAAAGGAGAGGCGTCTATGGATATCCGGTTGGGGATTATAGGATTTGGAGGTATGGGGAAATATCACGCGTCAATTGCTCCTGAGGGGGGAGTAAAGGTAGTTGCTGCTGCGGATATTTTACCGGAAAGAGTAAAGGAAGCAGAGGATCAGGGAATCACGGGATATCATTCCGCAGAAGAACTTCTTGCAGATGAGAGCGTGAATACGGTTATTTTAACTGTCCCAAATTATCTGCACAAGGAGATTGGCATTAAAGCTGCAAAGGCAGGTAAACATGTGATCAGCGAAAAGCCCTGCGCACTTAATGTGGCGGAAGTGGAAGAGATGGAAGCTGCCTGTAAGGAAGCCGGTGTTCACTTTACAGTTCACCAGAACCGCAGGTGGGATAAGGATATGCTGACAGTGAAATATGCTTTCGATAACAAGCTGCTTGGCAATATTTTTACAATTGAGTCAACTCTTCATTCAGGAAACGGCTATGTACATGAGTGGCATCTGTACAAGAAATTCGGCGGAGGAATGATGTATGACTGGGGAGTGCATTTAATTGACCAGATACTTTTTATGATGCCGGATGCAAAAGTTAAATCTGTGTATGCGGACATCAAGAATATCCTGCATGAAGAAGTAGATGATTACTTTAAGATTATTATGAAAATGGATAACGGGATCACCTGCCAGATCGAACTGGGTACTTATATATTGAAGTATCAGCCAAGATGGCTGGCCGCGGGGGATAAAGGGACGATGGTTGTTCAGAGCTTGGGCAGGCAGGATGGCAGGATTTACAGGACCGGGAAGGTACTTGAGAAGCTGCCGCCGCAGATCGCGGAGACAGAGGCAGGTCCCACCAGGCAGTTTGCACCTCTGCCGCCAGGCGGTATTGTGGAGGAGGAACTGCCTGCCATTCAAACGGATGTGCTGGATTTTTACAGGAATTTCAGGGATGTCCTGAATGGTGAGGCCGAACAGCTGGTAAAGATATCTGAAGTGAAAAGGGTACTGTCTGTTATGGCGGCTGCCTGGAAATCTGCAGAGACCGGAGAGGCAATTTCATTCGAATAAATAGGGAGGAATACAATGGTAAAGTACATTATAAAGCGGATCCTGTACATTATTCCTGTCATGTTTGGAATTATCGTGATGGTATTTATAATGAAAGCCGTCACACCTGGCGATCCGGTTCTGGAACTGCTTCCTCTGACTGCGACAGAAGAGTCAAAAGAAAACCTGCGTGAAGAGCTGGGGCTGAATGACCCGATCATTGTCCAGTTTGGTAAATATGTAGTTGGTGTCCTGCACGGGGATCTGGGGACCTCTTATAAGACAAAGCAGCCCGTGCTCAGTGAAGTTGCGGAACGTCTGCCTAATACGATCATCCTTGCAGTATGGGCCTTGTTTATTGCACAGATCATAGCCACACCACTGGGGATCTGGGCGGCAGTGAAGCAAAACTCCGCTGTGGATAACATAATCGTGGTCTTTACCATGTTTGGCGCTTCGGTGCCCAACTTCTGGCTGGCCCTGATGCTGATACAGTGGTTTGCCATTAACCTGGGTTGGCTGCCTTCTATGTACAACGGTTCACTTATAAGCTGGATACTTCCTATTTCTGCTATACTTGTGGGCTCCATAGCACATACAGCCCGTGCGGCCAGAACAAATATGCTGGAGGTCATCAGGCAGGATTATATCATGACTGCCCGGGCAAAGGGGCAGAAGGAAGGTACTGTGATTTTTAAACATGCATTCAGAAATACTCTCATCCCGGTAATAGCCAGTATAGGAAGTGCCCTGGGCAGCCTGCTGGGCGGATCTCTTATTGTGGAGCAGATATTTGCAGTTCCCGGCGTGGGGAAATACATATCAGATGCAGTGAGCGCCAGAAATTACCCGGCGCTGCAGGGCGGTATTATTGTGATTGCTTTGCTCTGCTGCATTATCAACATTATCGTGGATGTGCTTTATACAGTTGTAGACCCGAGGCTGAAGACAACATTTATGAAATCGTCTAAAAAGCGGGTAAAGGAGGCGGTGTAAGATGTCAAAAATTACGACTCCGGCTATGGTAAAGCTTAATAAAAAGACGAAAGGCCGGCATAAAGAGACAGGCAATACGCCTATGCAGGAAGGCTTAAAAAGGCTGCGGAAGAATAAGACGGCAATGGCTGGTATGATCATTATACTATTCCTGATTATTATTGCAATCTTTGCGCCGCTGATAGCACCTTATGGATATCAGGAACAGAGCTACACAGAGGTCCGGCTTGGACCCTCCCTGCAGCATCTGTTTGGCACAGACCATCTGGGCAGGGATATTTTCAGCAGATGTGTATACGGGACAAGGTATTCTCTGCCGATCGGCCTTATCTGCACTCTGCTGGGGCTGGTCATCGGGGGCGGCCTGGGGCTGGTAGCGGCTTACTTTGGCGGGAGAACAGACAATATTATTATGAGGATCATTGATATTATACAGGCGATTCCCAGTATCCTGCTCTGTATTGCCCTGGTAGCCATACTAGGAAACGGAATGTGGCAGCTGGTGGTGGCTATCACTGCAGGAACGATACAGGGAATGACAAAGAATGTCCGGGCAGCTGTATTTATGGTACGGAATAATGAGTATGTAAATTCTTCTAAATCAATCGGGGTGTCCGATTTTCAGATCATGATCCGGCATCTTGTGCCAAATGCGGTTGGAATCATTGTTATTAATGCGGTGGGGGTTGTCGCCACAAGTATTCTGACCATCTCCTCCCTGAGCTATCTGGGTGTAGGGCTTGTGGCTCCGACTCCGGAGTGGGGTGCGATTCTTGCGGAAGGCAAGCAGTATATGGCGGTGGCGCCTCATATGGTTTACTTTCCGGGTCTGATGATCGCAATCACTGTTGTGGCTTTTTATCTTTTTGGAAATGGATTGAGAGATGCGCTTGATCCAAGGCTGAAATAATGTAGGGAGGATTTTAAGATGGCGGAAAATAGCAAGTTATTAGAAGTAAAAAATCTGACCGTACATTATGAGACGGATGAGGGAATCGTGGAGGCGGTAAATGATATTTCCTTTCACATTGCACCCGGAGAAATCCTGGGGGTCGTAGGTGAAACAGGTGCAGGCAAGACAACGATTGCCCGCAGTATCATGGGGCTTCTGCCAAAGCCTCCGGCTCATGTGATCAGCGGCAGCATCCAGATAGAAGGGCAGGAAATGCTGTCAGATAAGCCGGAATCAAAGGGATTCTTCGACTTTGCCCAAAAGAGGGCCCGCAGTGCGGATGAGCGTCGTCTGGAGAGGATTTACAGGGAGATCAGGGGCAAAAAAATATCTATGATGTTCCAGGATCCTATGACAGCGTTAAACCCGGTTCTCTATGTGGGGGATCAGATTGCAGAGGTGATCAAGATCCATGAAAATGTATCTGAAGCACAGGCAAGAGAGAGGGCAGGAGAGATGCTGGAGCTGGTAGGCATTCCAGCAGACAGATATAAGGAGTATCCCCACCAGTTTTCAGGAGGCATGAAGCAGCGAGTTGTTATTGCTATCGCATTAGCCTGCCACCCAAACCTGATCATTGCGGATGAGCCGACAACGGCTCTCGATGTTACCATACAGGCACAGATATTGGAAATGCTCAGAGACCTGCAGAAAAAGTTTGGTACAGCCATTATGCTCATTACCCATGATTTTGGAGTGGTTGCGGAAATTTGTGACAGGTGCATGGTCATTTACGCAGGGGAGAAGGTGGAAGAGGGGACTCTGGAAGATATTTTTGACAACAGGGTACACCCCTATACTGTGGGCCTGTTTGATTCCATGCCGGATATGTATGACAATTCTCTGCGGTTAAAACCCATAAAAGGACTCATGCCAAATCCAATGGATCTGCCCAGCTACTGCAGTTTTTATGACAGATGCAGTGTAAGGTGCGACGCTTGTAAAGACGGCGCTCCCGTGCTCAGGGAAATAAACAGGGGGCATTTTGCAGCATGCAGCGCGGCAGCGGGAAGAGGGGAGGTGGAGTAAGGTGCCATTGTTAGAAATCAAAAATGTAAAAAAGTACTACAGTACGCCACGCGGCCTGCTTCACGCTGTGGATGATGTGACTATGAACATTGAAAAAGGAAAAACCATCGGTATTGTGGGGGAATCCGGGTGCGGGAAGTCTACATTGGGTAAGACCCTGATCCGTATGGAGGATGCCACAGCCGGTGAGATCTGGTTTGACGGCCAGGAGATCACTGGTATGCAGCACCATGAATTCAGGAAGATGCGGATGAAAATGCAGATGATCTTTCAGGACCCGTATTCCTCTCTTGATCCCAGGATGAGTGTTTACCAGCTGATCGCGGAACCAATCCAGACATATAAGCTGGCACAGGGAAAGAAGGATCTGGAGGAGAAGGTATTTGGACTGATGGAGGAGGTGGGACTGGCAAAAAGACTGTCCAATTCCTATCCTCATGAATTGGACGGCGGGCGGAGGCAGAGAATCGGAATTGCCAGGGCATTGTCCCTGGACCCGGAATTCATAGTCTGCGATGAGCCGGTCTCAGCCCTTGATGTGTCAATTCAGGCACAGATCCTGAACCTCCTTATGGATCTTCAGAAAGATAAGGATCTGACATATATGTTTATCACCCATGATATGTCTGTTGTGAAGCATATCTCAGATGATATTGCGGTTATGTATCTGGGACAGGTAGTGGAAAAGGCGGGATTTGAAGAACTGTTTGCAAGACCGCTCCATCCCTATTCGAAGGCATTATTTTCGGCGATCCCTGTTCCATCTATCCATAACAGGCGGGAGAGGATCCTGCTGAAAGGGGAGATAACCAGTCCTGTTAATCCAAAGCCCTGCTGCAGGTTTGCTGCCAGATGCCCCCATGCCGAGGATATCTGCAGACAGACAGAACCAAAACTGCGGGATATGGGAAACGGCCACTTCTGTAAATGCCACAGGGCCGGGGAAGTGTAACTGTGCAGGCACAGGACAGTTACGCTGAATTCAATAATTAGGTTACGGACAGGCCCTGGCTGAAAGTAACTTATTTATAAAACCGGAACAGGCGGCACACGGAGAAGGCCGTATGTTCCAAAATATTAATTTCTAAGAAAAGGAGGAAGTGAAATGAAAAAGATGAAAAAATTGTTGGCGGTGCTGCTGGCGGGAGTTATGACTGCGTCCTTGGCAGTAATGAGTGTCAGCGCGGAGGAGGGAACATCGGGGGAGAGTCTCAGCGATGAGATCCTGACAGTGGCAATTGAGGCTGAGCCTAATACGCTTGTCCCGGATGTAACTTTCCTTGGAAACCACATCTCGGCGATCCTCAGACTGATCTATGAACCTCTTGTGATCCAGGATGTCACCACTATGGAGGCTACAGATAACGGACTCGTCACAAAGGTAGAGAATGTAGATGACACACATATAGCAATCACCCTTCGCGAGGGCGTAAAATTCCAGTCCGGCAAAGAGTTCACGACAGCAGACGTCCAGTATCAGTTTGAGCAGGGCATCAGGGGCGGACGTTCAGATTTTTACTATATGTGGGATCCGGAAAATAATGAGATCATAGATGACTACAATATGGTTCTGGCGCTCCATACACCGTGGGCACAGGCAACAGAGCTGTTGGGCTTTGATGTATACCTTGCTGTAGACAGTGAAGTGCTGGGGGCAGCAGGGGGCGCTGATGCTACAGTACAGTATCTGGAAAATGCAGGAACAGGAAAGTACAGAATGACAGAGTGGGTTCCAGGCCAGTATATCATGCTGGAGAGAAATGAAGATTACTGGGATAAGGACAATATGGGGTATTATGCCGGATACAAATTTGTATTCATAACAGATACATCGGCCCGTGCCATGTCAGTACAGTCGGGGGATGCGGATCTTGCTTTAAACTGTGCAGTGTCTGACTATTCTGTATATGATGCAGATCCAAGTGTGCAGGCAATGGTTCTTGAAAGCGGAAATTCTTCAGTTCTTTTCTTAAACAGTGGGAATGGAGGGCCTTTTGCGGATGAAAGAGTCAGGGAGGCTGTTTACTGGCTGCTTGATATCAAGTCAATCAAAGAAGTGGGGATCTCTGGATTGGGCAAGTATGTAGATACCACAATCTCACCGCTTTGCCCAATGTGGGATGGAATAGCGCAGAATGAGACGAAAGAGGTAGATGTAGAGAAAGCAAAAGCGCTTCTTGCTGAGGCTGGCTATGAGGATGGAATGACAGTCAAGGCCAGGATCAATAATTCAGTAACAGCAGTTCTGTCCATGATACAGGAACAGCTTAGAGTCGGCGGAATTGAAATGGAAATTGAAGTGGCAGAGACGCAGGTACATTTTGCAGCTTTGGCTGAGGGTGATTATGACCTTTACATTTCGACACAGCAGTGCGGCTATTATTCTGAAGCAGTCAGGACAACAGACGGTTATACATATAGTTTCTCTGACGTCTTTGGAGGATGTGGATACAGCAATGAAGAGTATGCAGAAATCTGCCAGAGGGCACTGACGACTTATGACGTAACAGAGCGTAAGGAAGCCTATGCCCAGCTGCAGCAGCATTTCAGGGACCACTATGTTTCCGTGGCGCTGTATACTACGGTCAATCTGGAAGTGGCACGCAAGGATCTGGAAAATATCAATCTCTATGGCATCGGAATCGTTGACCTAAGTAATCTTCGCAGTACGGGAGAATAGAAAGCATACAAAAGATTCATGACACAGAAAGAAAAGTACAGCCAGGGATGAGTTTATGGTAAAAGGTTACCGGAAGCAGGCTTCCGGTAACCGAAACTTAAGACAGACAGAAAAAGTAAGGAGGTATACATGATAAAGACAGTGAGGATAGGCATCATTGGCGGAGGCATGATTTCCCACCGCCATATGCAGATTTATAAAAATATAAATGAGAGAGCAGAACTCCTTGGATTCCGGGCAGAGATAGCGGCTATTGCGGAGATTAGCCCTGAACGGCTGAAGGCCTGGGGAGAAGAATACCAGATGGATGAAAAAGATATGTACACCGATTATCACGAAATGCTGAAACGTGATGATATCGATACGATCGACGTGTGCGTGCATAACAATCTCCATGTCCCAGTCTCCATTGAAGTGATGAAAGCAGGCTTTGATTGTTATTGCGAAAAACCGGCGGCAGTTACATATGCTGACGGGAAGCTGATGGCAGATGCGGCTAAAAAGCTGAACAGAAAATTCCATGTACAGATAAGTTCACTTATGACACCGCAGACCAGGGTCGCAAAAGAGTATATCAAGAGCGGAAAGCTTGGGACTCCCTACTATGTAAATCTGGAGCAGTGTACCAGCCGCAGGCGGCCGGGATATGATCTTCCTGAGTTTACCTCTGATTTTCTCTCAAAGAAAATTGCAGGCCATGGACCTTCCATTGATCTTGGCATTTATGTGATCGGCCAGATCCTGTATCTGTTTGACTGTCCTAAGGTACAGTCTGTAACTGGATTTACAGGCCATTTTGTAGATTATGATCCAAAGCTGGTCACGGCGCCTGACGGGTATGGGGTAGAAGATACGATCGATGGTTTTGTCCGGTTTGAGACAGGTCTTGGTTTCCACTTCCTCTCTACCTCAGCTAACAATTACAAGGATTATGCTATGACTTATATTCTGGGCTCCAGGGGCGGGCTTGAGGTGAAGGATACAGATACTGTGGGCGGAAAATTTGCAAGGTCTAATCCAAACAGGCCTCCGTCATTTGGCGGGGAACCGGACCTGCGGTTCTTTGGAACAATGGACGGCCGTGATGTGGGAATCGATCTGGAATGTGACAGCAATGGCATGCTGGAGGCAAGAAAAGACCCGCGCATGATGCTCTACAATGACAACCAGTGCATGTGGCTGGCATATAAACTGGGGATCCTTGATGATACGACACGTTATAATACACCGGAGATAGCCCTGAATCAGCTTATTATTACGGATGGATTCTTTCTTTCCAATGAGCTTGGACGCAGCGTGACATACGATGAGATAGTGAACAGTTCACCGTCCACATACATGAGAGAGCAGGAGATCGACGGCAGGTTATACAGGTTTGACACGGAGTTTTAGTACCCTGCAGAAAAGGGCACTGCGTGAAGACAGATACTAAATATTAGAAGAAAAGGCAGGTGAGAACTATGAAGAAACTTCCGGTTGGCATTCAGGTATATGGTCTCAGGGACCTTCTTGAAGACACTCCTGAAAATTTTGCGGATGTTATGAGACAGGTAAAAGCCATGGGGTATGATGGTGTAGAACTGGCAGGGCTTTATGGACTGGAGCCGGAATATATCAGGAAAACACTGGATGAAATTGGCCTTGTCCCTATCAGTGCACACGTACCGCTGGCGGATATGATGGCAGATGCACAGGGGGTAGCAGATACTTACAAAAAGATAGGGGTGGAATATATTGCTGTTCCCTATCTTCCGGAGGAATACAGGCCAAATACGGACGGCTATGAGACAGTGAAAAAGGAAATGACAAGGATAGGACAGGTCATGAAGGAGAACGGCATCAAACTGGAATATCACAACCATGACTTTGAATTCGTCAGGCTGCCGGACGGCACCTTTGGATTTGATGATATTTATAAGCAGATACCGGAGGACATATTAAAAGTGGAACCGGACCTCTGCTGGATCAAGGTGGCGGGGCAGAGTCCAGTGGAGTACCTGAAGAAATATGGCAGCCGCTGTGAGATCGTACATCTGAAGGATTTCATAAAAGAAGGAAATCCCAGGAATATGTATAAATTGATAGGAATTGAGACAGAGCAGGAAGAAGAGGACACAGGCATATTTGAATTCAGGCCGGTGGGATTTGGAATGCAGATCTGGGAGCCTGTTTTAGACGCTGTCATTGAAGCCGGGTCAAAATGGGTGGTTGTGGAACAGGATGAGCATTATGGACTGACACCAGCAGAGGCTGCCAGGAGAAGCAGAGAATATCTGAAGATTTTGGGATGGTAACTTCATAAATACTATTTTATTAAAAAGGAGAAGAAAGCATGTTTGATAAATATATGGTTAAGGAAGGAAGCTTCCAGAACAATGGACAGGACGGCTTCAAATTCCAGGTTCATGTAGGTGATTACCGAGGCTGTTTTTTAAGCCTGGTCCGGGGGTATTATGTTGAGGTTGACGGAGTGGAATACCCATTAGAAAAACAGAAATTTGAAATTAACGGAAAACCGCCCAGAACCTTTGATGAGATAGCAAAGGCAGTATGGGAACATTGGGATTTTGATGATTATGCAACGCTCTATATAGACTGTCCGGGGGGATTGTCTAAGGGCCCGCACAGGTTAGGGCTAATGCAGGGTGCAATGGTTCAGTACGGCTGGCAGCCCCATGACCAGGAGTGGATTGAGAATACCCCACTTCCTAAGGATTTGGTGGGAGAACAGACAAAGCAAAAAGAAGTTTACTATTTTGATGTTGAAATCAAATAGACAGGAGGAGAAAAAGAATGGCGATTAAAAGAGGAGTATCTTTTTACAGTTATCAGCAGGAACAATTTTTCGGAAGAATGGATTATCATGATATGGCAAAAGAAATGCATGACAATTTGAAGTGTGACGGAGTGGAGATCATCAGTGAGGCAACTGTTCCCGGATATCCGTTTCCATCTAAAGAGTTTTTAGCTGACTGGGCTAATACGATGGCCCGTTATGACTTGAAACCTGTTGCACTTGACGGATTTTTAGATCCGCTGCGGTTCCGTGACCATGTGATGAACCACAGGGAGGCAGCTGAACTTTTGAAGCTGGAATTAAAGCTTGCCCATGATATGGGATTTACACATGTACGTGCCATGACGGGACTTCCAGCCGACGTAGCTGAACGTGCACTGGATACAGCAGAAAAACTGAATGTGGCAATAGCCTGGGAAATCCATCTCCCTATTCCAATCAAGCCGAATCCAGCCATTAAAGGACTTTTCTGTGAAAGTCCCGGGACTGCTGTACAGGACACGGTAGATTTTATCAAAAAAACAGGTACAACAAAAGTCGGATTTATTCCAGATATGGGCATTTTCAACAAAGCACCTTATATAGATGGTATTGAACGTACTCTCCGTCATATGGAAGATAAGGGCCTGGCTGAAGATATCAGAGCCTTATGGAAGGAAGTCCCGCTCTCAGAACTTGGAACTGAGATTGACAAGCGATATCCCGGTAAGTTGACACAGGCAGAGGCAGGGGCCTTCCACTGGAAGAAGTGTGCGGATCCCGAAGATTTAGTTGAGATTTTGCCGTATGTATTCAGTTTCCACGGCAAATGCCATGATATGGTTGAGATTCCAGGAAAGCCAGGACAATATGAAGAACCAGCTGAAGACTTTGAAAAAGTAATCCAAGTCCTGAAGGATCATAACTGGGATGGTTATATCTGTACCGAGTTCGAGGGACAGCGTGCATGGCAGGATATGGGCAGAGAAAACCTGGTAGACGAGGTGGAACAGGTTAGGCGGAATCACGAGATGATGAGGAGGCTGATCGGGGAGTAAACGGCTGCAGTTTGTTGAGATAAATATATTTTAGGGGCATCCGTTTTGTATCAGACAGGATGCCCTTTAAAATAGAAAGGCAGAAGAGGAGCAGAAGAATATGGCAAAGATGAAAGATTTCACACAGGGAAATCCTGGAAAGCAGCTGCTGGCTTTCTCATGGCCCCTGATTATAGCAATACTTTTACAGAACTTTTATAATTCGGCAGATACAATGGTTGTGGGAAAGTTTCTGGGGGATGTGGCTATGGGTGCCGTGGGATGTGCCGGGACGATCACAAATGTGGTGCTGATGCTGGTGACTGGGATGACCCAGGGTGCAGCTGTAGTGATTTCGCAGTATGTCGGGGCAGTTCAGGAGACAAATGTGAAGAAAACACTTATGACGTCTACTTATATTATTATTGCACTGGCAGTTGTTTTTGGCATTGTGGGACTGTGTGCTTCTTCTGCACTGCTGGATTTCATTAATGTAGAAGGGGAAGCAAAGGTTCTGGCATCACAATATCTTAGGATCATGTTTGCAGGAACTGTTGCCACTGCCCTTTACAATATGGGATATGTGATTTCCAGGTCTCTGGGAGATTCCCTTAGCCCTATGATCATACTGATTTTCACTTCTGTCTTAAATATAGGCTTGAACGTTCTGTTTGTAGCCGGCTTTCATATGGGTGTGGCAGGCGTGGCTTACGCCACAGTCCTGGCGACAGTTATTGCAGCTGTTATCTGCTGGGTCATTATATGGAAAAGATGTCCTATGATCCGTCCTGACCGTACATCTCTGAAGCCGGACAGAGAGATCGGAAAGATTATCTTTAAACTGGGGATCCCGTCAGCTCTGAGTTCTTCTACAGGTACGCTTGGAGTGATGGCTGTCCAGAGTATGGTTAACAGTTTTACCACAGGCAGTCTTCCTGTCATGGCAGCCTATGCCGCGGCAACCAAAATTGAGGCGCTGGTCACTTATCCTATGGGTGGGATTTCCCATGGGATACAGGTATTGGTGGGACAGAATGTGGGAGCTGGAAAATTTGAGCGCGTGGGTCAGGGGCTGAAGGCATCTGTCAAGATCATAGCTGTTTATTCCCTGCTGTGCGGAGCACTGCTCCTTTTTGGCGGCCGCACCCTTATGAGTCTGTTTACGGCAACTGAAGCGACTGTTGGGATCGGTTATAAGTACCTGGTGATCATTGCGGTTTTTGTGTTTTTTAATGGAGTTAGCTTTACTCTGCGGGCCGTGTTAAACGGCGCCGGTGACTCTGTTGCATCGGCAGTATTTACTGTGGTTGAACTGGCTGCCCGTATTGCAGGGGCATACATACTTTCAGGATATACCCCGCTTGGCTATATAGGCGTATTTCTCGGAACACCTATAGGATGGGTGATTACATCAGGTGCAGCTACCGCCAGGTTTTGCGGCGGAAAATGGAAACAGAAAAGAATCGTTAAATCATCGTCTGTCCGCACAGCGCAGGAATCTTGAAAAATCATAAGAGAGTTTGGAGAGCAAGATTATGAAGAAAAATGTCAGAGATTTTACAAAAGGAAACCCGGTGAAGGAACTTCTTTTGTTTTCGTGGCCCATAGCTTTGACGCTCATACTGCAGAATTTGTATAATCTTGCAGATGTTATGATCATTGGACGTTTTGTGGGGGATACAGCCATGGGGGCAGTCGGTTCTGCGGGGGCTGTTTCAGGAGTCCTTCTGATGGTCGTGTCAGGGATGACAACAGGAGTGAGTGTTGTCCTGTCACAGCATCTTGGCGCGAAGGATTATGAGAGAGTAAAAAAGTGTTTAACATCATCCATATATATCATTGTTTTTGTGGCAGTCATTTTAACGATTACCGGGATCGCTGCATCAGGGTGGATATTGGAAATGATGCATGTTGAAGGGGAAGTACTGACAATGGCAAAGGATTACCTGACGATTATTTTTGCAGGCACCATTGCTACTGCTTTTTATAATGCAGGCAACTCTGTCTCGCGGGCCATGGGTGATTCTGTGACCCCAATGATCGTGCTGATTGTCACTGCAGTCATCAACATAACGCTGAATATCCTGTTTGTGGCACAGTTTCATATGGGTACCCGCGGGGTGGCCTATGCCACAGTTATAGCCACTATAATATCGGCAATGGTTTGCTGGGTCATATTATGGCATAAATTTACCATTATTCATCCGGACAGAAAGAACTTGAGCCCTGACGGAAAAGCCGTG
Source organism: Murimonas intestini (assembly GCF_024622195.1). Classification (NCBI taxonomy): domain Bacteria; kingdom Bacillati; phylum Bacillota; class Clostridia; order Lachnospirales; family Lachnospiraceae; genus Murimonas; species Murimonas intestini. The sequence goes on along the minus strand of NZ_JANKBI010000013.1, from coordinate 146,278 downwards.
AGACAGATAATTAAGATCGGGGTTCCGGCCACGCTGCAGTCTTCCACTATGACTATAGGAGCGCTTGTATTGCAGACATTTGTCAACTCGTTTACAACGGCCGCGCTTCCGGTCATGGCAGCATATGCGGCTGCGACGAAGATTGAGCAGATGGTCTCTTACCCGCCGGGAGGTGTATCAGATGGAATGCAGGTATTTGCAGGGCAGAATGTGGGTGCAAAAAAGTTTGACCGTGTGGGAAAAGGGCTTTCGGCATGTATGAAAATCATGCTGCTTTACTCTATATTTGCGGTGCTGGTTTTGGTTTTTGGGGGCGGAGCCCTCATGGGACTTTTTACTTCTACAGAAACCACTGTGAATGTAGGACAGCAGTATTTGACAGCTACGGCTGCCGGGATATTTTTCTGCGGTGTGGATTACACGCTCCGTTATACGCTCACAGGAGTGGGTGATGTGGCCGCCTCCGCGTCTCTCAGCTTTTTTGAACTGTTTCTCCGCATTGGGGCTGCGTATGTACTTGCTTATTATACACCTCTTGGTTATGTGGGGATTTTCTGGGCAACGCCGATTGCATGGACAGTCACCACTGTGCTTGGAGTGATCCGCTATAAGAGCGGAAAGTGGAAGCTTAAGAGCCTGACAGGAGGTCAGGAAGTCCATAGGGATATAGAAGGGGAGTAGCCTATGCCGAAATATAAAGCTTACTATAATAGGGAAAGAGAAGCAGAGAGGAGGGAAAAGCAGGAACAGAAAAGCGAAAGGAAGAGGCGGAAAGTGATCAGGGCCAATTATGAACCGCTGCTTCCTGTTATTGTAAAGGAACTTTTCTGGGCCATGCTGATTCTGCTTCCGGTCACGTTACTGGTAGAAATTATTGTCACCATCCAGGATAAGAGAACATCAGGGCCTGCAGCGTTTTTTTTAAGAAGCAGCCAGTCACTTCTGGCTGTGTGGCTGTTTTTTGCAGTACCCCTGCTTGCCCTGTGCCTGATCCAATTGATCAGGGTCTGTTATTACGGCTATAAAGAAAAAACATATAAGTTTTCAGATGAAATATCCGGCAGAGAGGCAGATGAATATACGCAGGTGAATGAAGCGGAAGACCCTGAGCTTATTCTTTATGCCGGACCGGAAGAAATTCCGGCAAAGAAAAAATATATGAAATGGATGAAGATAACGCTGCTGACAGGATGTGTGATGGTTTTGTATTATTTGGCAGCTGTAATCATCCGGAAATTTTAAGAGATATAAGAGAAATACTTTTCCGCGGGTGTCAGCCCGCAGAAAGCGGTATTAAGATATTGAGAAATATGATGAGAATATAGCCCTGAAAGCTTACAGGAAACGGGCCGTGGTATTACGGACGATCAGTTCTGTATTTAATATTATAGAAGTAGGTGTGTCGGGGCTTAAAATGTGATTATATAATAATTCAAAAGCGGAATAGCCCATTTGCCTTCGGGGCTGGCTTACTGTCGTAATGGCCGGGTGGGCCATACGGGATACCTCCAGATTGTCAAAGCCAACAACCATAATATCTTCCGGGACCCGCAGGTTAAACTGCTCCGCGGCATTGATGGCGGCTATGGCAAATATATCTGAAACCGCGAAAAACGCTTTTGGCGCATTCTCCAGGCTGAGAAGCCGGTAGCAGGTAGAAAAGGCCATATCATAATCTATCTCACCAATGGAAACGATCCAGTTTTCTGGTATTGTAAGGTTAGCCGTTTTAATAGAATCTAAAAAACCGAGTCTTCTTTTTTGGGCATACATGTAAGAGAGAGGCCCATTGAGAAACGCAATTTTCCTGCATCCGCAGGAAATTAAATAATCGGTTGCATTTCTTGCCGCAGCGTAATCATCTATGCCGACATATGAAAAGGCAGTATTATCGTTGTGTTCACAGCACTGTACTACAGGACATATAGCCTGTATCTCATTCAGAAACTTTTCCGAAACATTGTTTAACATGATCACGCCGGTTACATTCATCTGACGGACCAGACTGCAGAAAACAGGGTCAGAATCCGGGTCCAGCGCTAACTGACTTGTAATCAGGTAATAACCATGGACTCTGGCTGCCTCATAAGTCCCGCTTATGATCTCATGGTAGAACTGATAATTATTTGACGGTATGCTGAGCAGAATTAACGGGGACTCATCAATGACTGCGGCATTGTCATGGGAATCAGCTTCTGTATTAGTATTTTTATGAATATAACCCAGGGAGTTCATGGCATCTTCTATTTGTTTTAAAGTATCGCTCTTTACAAGAGAGCGGTGATTCAGCACGCGAGATACTGTGCTTGAAGAAACACCTGCTGCTTTCGCAACATCATTTAATGTAACTTTATTTTTTCCCATAGTTTTTCTTTCTTTTAGTGCATATTTTTTTATACAATCACGTTTTATTATATCATGAAAATTTTTCTAAGAAAAGTCTTCAAATTTTGGAATTACTGCTAAAATAATCATGGTGGACGGAATTCTTGGTTAAATGATATAATAAAGGAACACGGGGCTGGATGGAGTACTGGTTTATTGAAAAAACACAAGAAGATGCAAAAGAAACTTGCATAAGCCTGGAGGAAGGTATGGGGGAAATACTAAGAAAATGCGGCGGCCGCCTGAAATATTTTTTTCAGTCTATATCTACAAAGGTATTTGTCATTATGCTGATACTTGTTCTGCCCTTTAATATTCTGGCAATTATGCTGAGCAGGGCGGCTGTGGATTCTATGATTGAGCAGGCCAGGATATCGGTGAAAAACGTGATGGAGAATTATGTCACTGATATGCAGAATAACATGCAGGCAGCAGAATACCTGCTGTGGAGTATGAAAAATGAAGAATCAGACGGATTGACGCTGGCCCGGCAGGAGGAAGGGAATGATTACCAGGCAGCCAGGATCCGTCTTTATTATAAGCTGATGAACGGGATGAGGCTGGCGGACGGGACAGACGGGTATTTTTTCTATATGAAGGATCTGGACGATATCCTGGTATGGGACAGTACATTTGCCAAAAGGACGGCGGGAGAAGAATTTGTCCGGTCGGAAATTGATAAAGGTTTTAAGGCAGGGTGGAATCTGAACATGATAGGAGAGAGGCCCGCAGCCTGTCTGTTCATACAGATCGGAAGTGTGATATACGGAGGGTGGCTGTATCTGGATGATATTCTCTCCCAGTTGGAAAATGATATCCAGTATGAGAAGGCAGAATTCACTTTTGCAGAAAACCCGGAGAATCAGCGGGAGACAGCCGTGTCAGCGTATTCGAAAAAAGGTAAATTTTATCTGAATGCATGCCTGGACAGGCAGGAGATCGCAGGAAATATATCGAATGTATATATGATGATGCAGGCGGGGGCTTTTATTGCGCTGTTTTTGATACCTGTTCTCTACATGATGATATCACATCTGCTGATGTCGCCGTTAAAAACTGTTAACCAGGCCCAGAAAAGGCTGCGGGAAGGTGATCTGGACTACAGGATTACTGATAAGGCAAATTCTATTGAGTTTGAATATTCTTTTCAGTCCTTTAATAAGATGGCTGACAGGATCCAGACCTTGAAGATCGAAAATTATGAGAAGGAGCTGGCCACACAGCAGATGGAGCTGAAGAATCTGCAGCTGCAGATAAGGCCTCATTTTCTTCTGAATACCTTTAATCTGATCTATACTCTTGTACAGCGCCGGGAAGAAAAAGCTGTCCAGGATATTGTCCTGTATCTCTCTGAATATTTCAGGTATCTTTTCCGCAGCGGAAACAGCCTGGAGTTGTTTTCTAAAGAGCAGCATCTTATAGAGGGATATATACAGATGGCGTCTGTACGGTATCCGGGAAGCATTGATATTGAATATGTGTACGATCCGGAAATATCTTTTGTCCGTGTTCCTCCCCTGCTGCTGCACAACTTTGTGGAAAACATTATTAAACACGTTGTTAAACAGGGGCATATGACTCATATTTCTGTAGTGGGGCAGTACGATGAGCAGGGGGTGACCTTCATGATCATGGATGACGGACCTGGAATAGGTGAGGAGGCGCTTAAGGAACTGGATGCATCTATGCGGAGGGGGAAGTCAGATGGATCACATATAGGATTTTCCAATTCGCTCCGGCGTCTGAAATATTTCTATGGCGAGGAAGCTGACATAGTCATTACATCGGAAACAGGAGCTGGGACATGTGTGACCATACGTTTTCCATATAATCTGGAGGTACAGGATGAAGCTTTTGATTGTGAATGATGAGATTCTGACTGCTGAGACGATGAAGGAGGAAATTCCCTGGAAGCAGTACGGAATTGATGAAGTATATACGGCCTATGACGCTGAGGCAGGGAAAGAGCGCATTCAGGAGTATGATCCGGATATTATGCTCTGTGATATAGAGATGCCCGGGGAGAACGGCCTGGCTCTGCTGAGGTGGGTTCGTGAGAACAGGAAAGAGATGGAGTGTGTGTTCCTGACCTGCCATGCCAGCTTTGCATATGCCCGGGAGGCCATCAGCCTGGGATGTCAGGACTATATCCTGATACCTGCAAAATATGAGGATATAGGAGAGATCATACTTAAGGTAGTCAGGCGTCTGGAAGAGCGCAGAGTGGCCATGCGCTATCAGGAGTACGGGAAATATATGCTGAAGGAGCATCTGCGCCAGGAGGATGATAACGGGAAGATCCCTCCGGAGCAAGTGGTGGAGGAGGTGGCTGCATGTATAATCAAGAATCTGAGGAGCAGCAGCCTGAGTGTGGACGGTCTCGCAGAACAGTTTCATTTTCACCCTGTCTATTTTAACAGGATGTTTAAAAAGGCAAAGGGAGTATCTGTGAGCCAGTTCATCATCAACGAGAGGATGAAGCTTGCGGCCTCCCTGCTTGAGACAGGGCGGTATAATGCCAATGAAGTATCTGAAAAGGTGGGGTATTCCCACTATCCGAATTTCTATAATATGTTTAAAAAGTATTATGGGACTTCACCCAGCCAGTATCTGGAGGACCACAAAGAAAACTAAACCAGACATGCCGCCTGCCGGGAATAAGACCGGGCAGACGGCATTTTTACGTTAAAGCTGTGTGAAAAAGTCATATATCCTGGTCAGAGGTTTGAAATAGAAATTCCGGGGTTTGATTTAAATATGGTAAAGCCAGGGATAAAAATATACAATATTAACATCAAATCCAGAACAGCCCTTTAAAGGGAAGTAAACAAGGAGGCAGAAAAAATGAAGAGAAAAGTATTATCAATGGTTCTGTGTTCTGCATTGGCGCTGGCAGGTCTGGTCGGATGCTCAAATGCAAAAGAGCCAGAAACAGCTGCAGCAGACAAGTCAAAAGCGGCGGAGGACGTCACACAGGTGAAGACGGCAGGAGATGAGGAACTGACTGAGATCGTATGGCAGTGGCCGTCCATGGGAAGTACAGGAGCAGGCTTCCAGGCAGTGGAGGATGCCCTGAATGCAATGATGGAGCCTGATATCGGTGTACATGTGATATTAGAGCCGGTCAACTTCAGCAATCTGGCAAATGAGACTGTACTGGCTGTATCAAGCGGTGAGCAGCTGGATCTGTGTCTCTCTGTCGGAACAGGGGTGGGCAATCTGGTGAGCAGCGGACTGATCGAACCTCTGGATGATATTATTGATGAGCATGGGGCATCAATTGTTGAAAAATGTGGTTCGGCTATGTCTGGAGGGTATTACGGAGGAGAACTCTACGGCATGCCAAATGCATACATACAGGGTGAATCTTATGGATACCTGATCCGCAAGGATCTGTTGGAAAAATATAACATTGCGATTGATGAAGAAAAGTTCTATACGCTGGATGAACTGGCAGAAATATTTGAGACAGTCAAAAAAGGTGAAGGCGACAACTTCTTCTGCCTTATACCTGAGCCTATATCTGAGGAACCGCTTTCAAGGAATGCATTTGAATATGACAAGCTGGGCGCCACATCAGCCTCAGGATTTCTGATGTTAAATAATGACTTCACAAATATGAAGATCGATAACGTATACGAGACAAAGGAATATGAGGAGTATGCGGCAAGGATGTACGACTGGGCACAAAAAGGATATATCTCCAGGGATGCGGCCACGAATACTGAGGACAGGGATGTGCTGGTATCAGGAGGAAATTATCTGGGATATTTTGGCTGGAGCACACCTGGGTCAATCTGGAACACAAAAGCTAAGACAGGGTATGAAATGACAACTTTGAAGATAATTGACGGATATACAGCAGGCGACAGATTCCAGAATATCCTCTGGAGTGTCCCCATAACCTCAGCAAACCCGGAAAAAGCAGTTGAAGCATTAAATTATATCTATGAGCACAACGAGGCTGCATGGCTTCTCCAGTGGGGGATTGAAGGGCAGGATTATGAGATCGTGGAGCAGACAGATGAAGGCACAAAGATAAAATATCTTGCAGCAGATCCTACGGCCCTTCCATACTACCAGCCGTATGGGGTATATGGAGACAGGCTGGCATGGCCTGTAATGGATCCTTCACCTGTTGACATGAATAAGGCAATCAAGGAATTCAGCGACAATATACCTGATTCCAGAAAATCTCCTGCACTGGGATACTGTTTTAATACCCAGAACGTATCAACAGAGTATTCAGCTGTAACAGCTGTTATCCAGCAGTATATACCGAGTGTGAACTGCGGAACTATAGAGCCTTCTGCAAACCTGGAAGAGTTTAGAACTGCATTAAAGGCAGCGGGAATTGAGAAAGTGATAGAGGAAAACCAGAGACAGCTGGATGAATGGGCCGCAGCCCGATAAAGGGTAAGCAGGACGCGGGGATATGTTCCCCGCGCCTGAAGCCGGAAAGGAGTGTACAAAATGAGCGGAAATAAGGGAGCAGCTCTCACATTAGGAAAAAAACCTAAGAGAAAAATCCGCTGGAAGAGGATTTTTCCATTCTATCTGATGGCTTTGCCAGGGCTGATATATATGCTGGTAAATAATTACCTTCCTATGTTTGGAATTACTATTGCATTTAAAAAATTGAATTTCAGGGAAGGGATCTTTGGAAGCCCATGGTGCGGGTTTGACAATTTCAAATTCCTGTTTGCGTCTTCAGATGCGTGGATCATAACAAGGAATACGATCCTCTATAATATAGCATTCTTTCTGGCCGGTAATATTGTAGCTATCACAATAGCAATACTGATTAATGAAGTACAAAGGAAGAAGGCAAAGAAGGTCTATCAGAGCCTGATACTGCTGCCTTATCTAATGAGCTGGGTAATTGTCAGCTATCTTGCGTTTACTTTTTTGTCGGCTGAGACAGGAATGATCAATAAAAGTATTCTGCAGCCGTTGGGCAGGGAGGGGGTCAACTGGTATCAGGAAAAACAGTACTGGCCATTTATTCTGATCTTCGTTAATGTCTGGAAGGGCGTCGGATACAGTATGATCATTTACTTATCCAGCATTGTGGGCATCAGCGTAGATTACTATGAGGCTGCCAGGATCGACGGGGCTGGAAAATGGCAGCAGATCAAGAATATTACGCTTCCTCTGCTAAAGCCGACTATAATAACGCTCTTTATACTGAGCGTAGGGCAGATTTTCAGATCTGATTTCGGCCTGTTTTACCAGATGCCCAGAAACAGCGGTTCTCTGTACTCTGTGACCAGGACACTGGACGTGTATATATACCAGGCACTGATGAAAAACAACGATTATGCCATGTCCAGCGCTGCAAGTGTATATCAGTCTATCGTGGGATTTGTACTGATAGTAGGAGCTAATAAGCTGGTTAAAAGATACGATTCTAACAGCGCATTATTCTAGGGGGTGCAAGAATGAAATCGAGAGAATACAGGGTGACGCAGCTGCTCGCCCACCTGGTATGCGGTCTGTTTGCCCTTATGGCGCTGCTGCCGTTTATACTGCTGATCGTAGCGTCTTTTACAGACAACGGATGGGCCACGGCAAACGGATTTTCCTTTTTTCCTAAGGAGTGGAGCCTGGATGCCTACAGGTATATTGCGGTACAGTGGGATACTATAGGACGCGCTTATGTTATGACAATCGTAGTCACCCTGGTTGGTACTGCATCCAGCATACTTGTGACCACCTTATTCGCATACGCGATCTGTCAGAAGGACGTGCCAGGGATGAAGGTTTTGAGTTTCATGCTCATCTTCACAATGCTTTTTAACGGCGGACTTGTTGCAACTTATTATACATATGTAAATTACTTTCATGTGCGCAATACGATATGGGCGTTGATACTTCCAAACCTGATGATGAATGCTTTTAATGTAATACTGGTAAGAAATTACTTTGTAAACAGCATCCCTTACAGCCTGATAGAAGCGGCAAGGCTGGACGGAGCAAGTGAATTTGGCATCTTCTTTAAGGTTGTTATGCCTTTGAGCCTGCCAATCATTGCAACCATCGGGCTTATGACTGGCCTGATGTACTGGAACGACTGGCAGAACGGCATGTACTACCTCACAGAAAGAGGAGGGGGCCATCTCTATACGATCCAGATCATTTTGAATAATATTAACGAAAACATTAATGCACTGCTTCAGAATTCTTCAGCAACAGGAGGAATGAACATCAAGATGCCAAGCACGACAGTCAGAATGGCTATAGCCACTGTGGGTATCCTGCCCATCCTGGTTATCTATCCATTTTTCCAGAAGTACTTTGTGAAGGGCATTACACTGGGCGGTGTCAAAGAATAAAAGGAGAATAAAATGGCATATAACAGTATTCGTCCGGGCCAGGTATGGCTGGACACAAACGGAAACAGAATCCAGGCTCACGGAGGATCCATCCTCTATGTTGACGGGACATACTACTGGTATGGAGAGAATAAAGAAAAAACTACCTCAGAGAATGATATCTGGCACTGGGGCGTCAGATGCTATGCGTCTACAGACCTGTACAACTGGGAAGATAAAGGGCTGATCATTCCTCCGGAACCGGATGATCCCAAGTCTTCTATGCACCCATCCTCACAGATGGACCGTCCCCACATCATTTATAATAAAGATACAAAAAAATATGTGGCATGGCTTAAGATCATGCACAGAGACGGAACACAGACAGAAACTGTCATGACAGCAGATGACATCCTTGGACCATACGAAAAGGTCCGTGAAGGGCTGAAGCCGCTGAATATGAGTGCGGGGGATTTCGACCTGGCGGTTGCGCCTGACGGCAAAGCATATTACTATTTTGAGCGTGTGCACAGCGAGACGATCTGTGCGGATCTGACTCCTGATTATACAGATGTGACTGGGTACTACAGCACACATTTCCCGCACACACAGCCTCCTTATGTCAGGGAAGCCACAGCCCATTTCTACAGAAAGGGAAAGCACTACCTGCTCACCTCAGGAACTACAGGATATCTGCCGAACCCCTCTGAGGTGGCTGTGGCCGATACATGGCACGGTCCGTATACAGTGCTGGGAAATCCCCATACAGGAGATGAGAGCAACACCTCCTTCCATTCCCAGATCTCTTCCGTATTCAAGGTGCCGGGTAAAAAAGACCTGTACATCGCCTGTGCTGACAGATGGCTGCCTCTGTATATGGACAGAAAATATGAAGAATATGCCGCAGTCTTCGAAAAGATCTTCAGCGGTGATGTAAAGCCTGAAGAGATGGACAACAGAGAAGATGACCTGGACGATCCGGGCATGAGAAATACCTCAATTGCAGACTACGTGTGGCTGCCGCTCAGATTTGATGGGGAAATGGTTTATATAGACTGGAAAGATGAGTGGCGGGTAGAGGATTATAAGTAGGCAGCTGTTGCGTTGCACAAAAACGGCAAAATTCACCGTTTCGCGCTGCAAAATTCGGGATTTTCGTGTAAAATATGCACGAAAACACCTCGCGGGACGGTGACGTATGAACAGTAGCAGTGTGTTAAAGTTCAGCCGAATCAGGCATGTTATGGCTATATTTATTTAATTATCTATGCTATACTTTTTGGAAAGGGACGCTGTAAGCAGGATAGCTTTGACGGAAAGGGTGATTAAATGACGCCTAAAAATAAGCTGAACATAACAGATTTGGCTGAACTTGCCCGGCAGGAAGAAAAGTTAAGCAAGAAAAAAGCAGCAGAGTTATTTGAATTTGATTATTTAGATAAGTTAGAGCCTGGGACCTTTATGACGCTTTGCGAAATTCATAAGTTTTTATTCCAGGATATTTATGACTTTGCGGGGAAAATACGTGATGTGAATATTGCAAAAGGCAATTTTAGATTTGCGCCAGTTATGTATTTGCAGGCGGCATTAGAAAATATTGAAAAAATGCCACAGTCAACTTTTGACGAAATTATTGAGAAGTATGTTGAAATGAACGTGGCGCACCCATTCAGGGAAGGTAACGGGCGAAGCACAAGGATCTGGCTGGATCTTATGTTAAAAAAGGAATTAAAGCTTATAGTAGACTGGAGCAAGGTTGACAAAGACGATTATTTGCTTGCTATGGAGCGCAGCCCGATAAAAGATATTGAAATTGAGCATATCTTAAAACAGGCATTGACAGATAAAATCAATGACCGGGAGATTTATATGAAAGGCATTGATCATAGTTATTATTATGAGGGATATACGGTCTACAGGACCAAAGATTTGTAAGCAATTACTTTAAAGCTCCTTTCAGGAGCTTTTTTGCGTTACTATTAACGTCCAGTGTTACTGTTCACTCCGTGACCAGTAACACGCTCCGCGATGCACAGAAACGGAAAAACCGCCGTTTCGCGCTGCAACTCTCGGGATTTTCGTGCAAATACGCACGAAAACACCTCGCGGGATGGTGACGTGTGAACAGTAACCGTCCAGTTACTCTCCGGAACAGCAATATTGACATTCTGGCGCCTGTCTGTTAATATACCTATATCCACAGAAAGCGTTCTGCTTTCTGGAATTATTCTTTTATTCTTACATTATCATTTATTTCCCAATTGAAACAAATATTTAGAATCGGGTGATGCCTTTGCGGGGATTGTGGTTTTTTGTTGTAATCATTTGCAGCGGACATTATAATATAAGGGAGGACAGCAATATGAGTGATATTGCATATCAAAATAAGGACATTACATTAAAACTTCTCACAGAGGCTTTGAAACATAAGAGGCATGGATACAGAGGAAATCTACTTCAGGCTGAAGGAAAAAGTTAAACAGGACGGGGTTTTGAACGGTGAGGAGCTTCTTGAGTTGATTGTGCTTCCGCTTACAGTAAAGGGGAAAGAAGCAAAGCAGGAGTTAGTGAAAAATTCCATAGAATTAGCGAAGTGTATACGGGATGAGCGACAAATGCTTCAGGCATTGTCCGGGATTATCACATTTACAGATAAAGTTATAGATAAGGAATATGCGGAATATGTGAAGGGGGTAATTATGATGACGAAGGTGGCACAATTGATTTTTGATGAAGGGATTGAGAAAGGTAAGTCGGCAGGCAGGAAAGAAGGCATAGCTGAGGGACAGGCCCAGATGATTTATTGTATAAGGAGAAAATACGAAAAGGGTTATACCGCAGCTGTGATTTCTGACATCTTAGAGCAGAAAATAGACTATGTTGAAAATATCTGTAAGCTTATAGAGGATAACCCCGGATGTACGGATACAGAAATTGCAAAAAAATATATGGGTGACGGAAAAACTGCCAGTAATTAAGCAGAGGCTGTCATTTATGGCAGCTTCTTTTTTGCGTAACAGATTTTTAAAGTTTTGTCTGTATTTTCATATATCTTCATGATATTATAAGAGATAACAGAGTATATTACCGCATATAAGGGAGGTAGCTATGGATACGGGGATTTTACAGACTTTAAAAGAGAATGTTTCTAAGGTAATCGTGGGGAATGAGAGGACGATCGAGCTGCTTTTGACATGTATTTTGGCAAAGGGGCATGTTCTGCTGGAGGATGTTCCGGGGACGGGCAAGACTGTTATGGCCAAGTCTCTGGCTAAGTCGGTGCAGGCTGATTTTGGAAGGATACAGTTTACGCCGGACCTTCTCCCGTCAGATGTGACAGGGCTGAATTATTTTGACGCTAAGACTGGGGATTTTACTTTTTCTAAAGGGCCTGTTTTCTGCAATATCCTTCTGGCGGATGAGATCAACAGAGCCACGCCCAAGACTCAGAGCAGTCTTTTGGAGTGCATGGCTGAACGCCAGGTGACAGTTGACGGGGTGACGCGTGCGCTGGAGGAGCCGTTTCTGGTGATTGCCACTCAGAACCCTCTTGAGACGCTGGGGACGTTTCCTCTGCCTGAAGCGCAGATGGACAGGTTCCTGATGCAGTTTTCTATGGAAGAGCTTGGATCAGGACAGGAACGGGCCATGGTGGAGAGGTTTCTGGTAAATGAGCCGTTAGAGGAGCTGAAGCCGGTATGCGGCAGGGAAGAGCTGGCGGATATGCAGGAGCAGTGTACGAAGGTCTATGTCCACAGTGACCTGCTGGATTATATTGTGAGGGTGGTACACGCGTCAAGGAAGCATTCAAAAGTTGAAAATGGAGTAAGCCCCAGAGGAACACTTGCATTTGTCAGGGCTTCCCAGGGTTATGCCATGGTCAGGGGCAGGGAGTATGTTGTCCCCGAAGATATTAAGGCAGTAGCTGTCCCGGTGCTGGCACACAGGCTCAGTCTTTCGGCGGGTGCAGATATGCGCAGAAGTGCCGAACAGGTGATAGAGGATATCATTTCCAGTATAACCCTTCCTACGGAGGACTGGTCAGGCAGGTAAGGAGGGGCAAAATGCTGATAATATTACTTTTGGGGGTCGGCCTGGCATGGTGGCTCTCATGCGTGCTGTATAAGAAAAACTGGAATAAAAAGCTCTCAGTGCTTGTTGAATTTACTGATTCCTATGCTTATCAGGGAGAGGCATCAGCGCTCAGGGAAGTGATCATTAATGATAAAGCTCTGCCGCTGCCTGCCCTTGAAGTACGCTTGTCTATGAACAGGAACCTGGAATTTGAGGAGGAGGCCAAAGAGAATTCAAATGTGACAGATCAGAGCTATAAAAGGGATATTTTTTCTTTCCTTCTACACCAGCAGGTGACAAGGACACTGGCATTTCGGTGCAGGAAGAGGGGATTCTATCATATTACAAAGGCTGAGGTGGTGGGATATGATCTTTTTTTCGGGTCAGGCCACTATATGGAAGTTCCGCAGCAGACCCACATGTATGTATATCCCGCCCAAATCGATGTCAGAAGGATCAGGCTGATCTGTCAGGCGCTCTCGGGGATGGTAGTGGTCCAGAACCGGCTTTATCCGGATCCATTTGAATTTTCCGGCATAAGGGAATACAGGCAGGATGATCCCATGAACCATATTAACTGGAAAGCATCTGCGAGAAGCCAGGAGCTTATGGTAAATCAGTATGACTCTACTACAAGCATAGAGGTGACTGTCATACTTGATGTAGAGGACAGGAATATACTGAAGTATGAAAAGCTCACAGAGGAAGGCATCAGCATAGTGTCTTCGCTGGCAGCGGCAATGGTGAGAAATAAGATGGAGCTGAATATAATCAGCAACGGAAAAGCAGAGGACTCTTCACAGGGACTGTATATGCACATGAAGGCGGGCGGCGGAAGGGTGGCGGAGCTGAATCAGAGGCTGGCATGTATTGATACGGGATGTGATGTGGAAGGTATAGCTGAGGTATTAAGAAGAGAGGCGGCTAAAAAGAAAAGCGGCCATATCTATCTGCTTGTCTCAAAAAACCAGACAGCGGAAAATATGGAGGCGCTGCGTATCCTTGCAATGAATAACAGCCAGGTCCTGTGGGTAATACCCGTACACCCGTCTATGGAAATGACGTATGCCGGGGAGAGGGAGATCCATCTTATGCGCTGGGAGGTGGAATGATGGAAGAGAAGAGGGGCTTATTGCCTGTCATATTGTCCTGGATACATGATGTCCTTTTGTTTGATGGCCTGTATATGGTGTTAGCAGGTTTCATAGGGATGGAAATAAGGGAAGCACAGTTCTATGCTGTAAAGGGGTTCTTTCTTATTATCCCAGTCATAATCAGCTGGATCCTCATCAGAAAACTGAAAGTCCTTTTGGCCTATGTAATATCAGGTGCAGCCGTCACCTTTATTATGGGAGCGGTATTTAACTCTGTGCTCACAGGAGTTCTTACAGCCCTGATATTTATCATCAGGGGATATGTAAAGATCAAAAAGGCACAGTTAAAGAAGGAAATGCAGGATATGCCCGGTGAGACAGCTGCCAATATGGATATGGAGGCCTGGCAGATCCCGACTATACTTGACAAGCCTCATCCGTGGCATTGGATACTGTTCGGCGCTGTCTACATAACAGGTATATTGGCCCAGACTGAGTATATCTGGCATTGGGAATTTTATCTTTTTGTTGCGGAGATATTCGTGTGCTTTGCATTCTGCTACATAGACAGGATGTGGGAATTTTTAAAGGAGCGCAGGAAGATAGCAAACATGCCTGTAAATATGATGAAGAGAGTGAGCAGGATCATATTTGGCATATCTGCGCTGGCCCTTGTTGTTTTTATACTCCCATCTGTATTGTATGAGAAGGATATCTTGTCAGATCTGGTGGGCATGTTCTATAATGCACAGGCGAATGGTGAGATAGGCCCTATGGAGTTCGAGAACTTGGGCGGCGGAGGCTTTGAACCATTTTACGCGGGTGAACTTGAGGAGAAGGAGCCTCCTGTATGGCTTGTTTTTCTTGGCAGAGCTGTGGCGTTTCTTGTGGTTGCCGCTGTCATTTTCGTGCTGCTCAGGATAATTTATAAGATATCCAGAAATTTCATCAGGTCATTTGGGGAGGACGGGGAAGATGAGGTTATTTTCCTGAAGAAGAGCGAGGAGGAAGAGCGGAGGCGTCTTGGAGGAAGAAAAAAAGAGAAAGGTTCTGAAATGCTGTCTGTGAACATGCGTATCAGAAGGAAATACAAAAAAATCATCAGAAAGTCTTCGAAAGAAAGGCCGAAGGGATGGGAGACGCCATATGAATTAGAGACAGGTGCGCAGCTTCAGGAGGATGAAAGCATGAAGGTTCTCCATAAAGTCTATGAAAAGGCCAGATACAGCAAAGACGGCTGTACAAAAGAAGAGGCCAGAGAAGTTTAGCGGCTAAGCTGAAATCGCTTGCATTAACAAGTTTGGTATTGTAAAATATATGTCAGAGCTAATAGTGAGAATTACTCCGGTGACCTGCGGGCCCGGAGTTTTTGGTTTGTGCAGCAGGAACGCTACAGCGTTCTTGAATATACGGGAAAGCGAGCGATAGTAAATGCCCCTAATGAATGAAATACCAGATGGTTTCTGGAGCCTGTTCCGTTCCTACAACAGGGAGACTTATATAGAAGCGCTGCTGAAGATCAGCGAGGAATACCAGTATAATAATTATTTTTTGAGCCGTGAGATATGTATACAGGTGCTGGGGAATTATTTCTCCCAGAGAAGGATCAGTATCATGCAGGAGGAGCAGGAGTCTGAAGCAGATGTTCTGGAGCCGCCGGCCACCAGGATACTGAACTGGCTGGTGAGGACGGGATGGCTGAAGAAGCTGGAAGATTATACAACAGGAGTTACCAATATTATAATCCCTGATTATTCAGCGGTTTTTATAGATGCGTTTGAGCGTCTGACAGGGGAGGAAGAGGATGACACGGAGGTATACATCCAGAACATCTATGCCATACTTTTTTCTTATAAAAATGATGCAAAGGGCAGCGAGGGGCTGCTCCATACCGCCCTTGTGAATGCCAGGAGACTGAATAAGGCGCTGCAGGACATGCTTCACAATATGGATAAATTTTTTGCCAGCCTTCTGGAAAAAGAATTTTACGGAGATCTGCTGAAGGAACATCTGAATGGTTATGTGGAAGAGGTCGTGAGGAAGAAATACCATATCCTGAAGACAAGCGATAATTTCTATATCTATAAAAATGATATTAAGCAGTGGCTGAGAGAGATACGTGAGAGCGCAGGACAATTTACAGATGAGGGCAGCCGGGAGAGGCAGATGCGGATTCTGGATATGGTAGGGCAGATTGAGAGAGGTTTTGATGATATTGAACACAGAATCTCTAATATGGACAAGGAGCACATGAAGTATGTGAGGGCAACTGTGACAAGGCTGAATTATCTTCTCAATGAAGAGGAGGATATGAAGGGACTTATTGTCAGCCTGCTCAACAGGATGAGCGGTGCGCCTGACAGGGAGGAGATTCTTTGGGAAACAGCAGGACGTTTGAATTTTTCCCAGGTGGAGATCCTTTCAGAGAAGTCCCTGTACAAGCGCAGGAAAGAGAAGAGGTCATTCAGGGAAAACCTGGAGCCTGATGAGATTTTGCAGGAGCTTACAAGAGAGGATGTGCTGAAGCTGAACAGGATCCACAACCGTTACAGCAAAAGGCAGATCGAACAGTTTATTGAAGACCATATGGACGGGGACAGTTTCAGGGTTAAGGATATTGTCATAGAAGATGACGAAGATTTTGAAAAGCTTATTCTTGCATATGATTATGCTGCCAGGAAAGGGAGCAGATACAGGGTAACAGGCGGGGAATCAGGAGAGATAGAAGGCGGAAGATACCGTTATCCGGATCTTGTGTTTGTGAGGGCAGGATATAAAGTACGAAAGGAAGAGGACAGATGATAGAATATTATGAGCAGCTGATGCCGGAGGAAAAGGAGGCAGTGAGTGCTGCCATACAGCTGCTGTACAGGCAGACCTTTGTGCTGGAGAGGAAATACGACAGAAGGATGGGAAGACTGGCCTTTAATAAGGATTTCAGGGTATGCAATACACACCTGGAGTTTATAAAAAGTTACTTTGAGATAGCGGGCATTTCTGTAAAGGAGAACAGCCAGAGCGGAATCATATATCTCCAGGGGGAGAACCTTATGGGGGAAAAGCTGCCTAAGCTGACGACACTGTACGTACTGGTTCTGAAGCTGATCTATGATGAACAGATGTCAAATGCATCTAACAGCGCCAATGTATATACAACAGTGGCAGATATCCATGAGAGGCTGGGCAGCTTCGGCCTGCTGGCAAAACAGCCTTCGCCCACAGAGGTCAGGCGCGCTGTTTCACTGCTGAAGAAATACCAGATCGTAGAGCCCCTGGACCTTTTGGAGGAGCTGGAGGGAAAGAGCAGGATGGTGATCTATCCCAGCATAAATATGGTGCTGCTGGGTGATGACGTGCGTGCCCTGCTGGATACCTTTAAAGAAACGGAGGATGAAGATGGAGAAGCAGAGATTTCAGGCATTATCCAGGATATGTCTTAATAACTGGCATTATATAGATAAAAGGATCCTGTCCTTTGCGGAAGGCATCAATTTCTTCACAGGCCATTCAGGCAGCGGTAAATCAACAGTTATTGATGCCATGCAGATCCTTCTGTATGCAAATACGGACGGAAGGGGATTTTTCAATAAGGCTGCAGCTGACGATTCAGACAGGACTCTTATTGAATATCTCAGGGGCATGGTCAATATAGGAGAGAATAATGAGTTCTCCTATCTGAGAAATAAAAATTTTTCATCCACAATAGTGATGGAATTAAAACAGACAGATACCCAGGAATGTCAGAGCATAGGTGTTGCATTTGATGTAGAATCAGCTACAAATGAAATATCCAGGCTTTTCTTCTGGCACAGGGGACCGTTTCTGGAGTCTGGTTACAGGAATGCGGGCAGGGCCATGTCAACTGATGAGATCAAGGAGTATCTTCAGATACACTGCGAAAAGGATGATTTTTACATAGGGCCCAGCAATGAGAGGTTCAGGCGCCAGCTGTATGATGTATATCTGGGCGGGCTGAATATGGAAAGGTTCCCTCTGCTCTTTAAGAGGGCAATCCCCTTTAAGATGAATATTAAGCTGGAAGATTTCGTCAAGGAATACATCTGCCTCGAGGAAGATATCCACATCGAGGATATGCAGGAAAGTGTCATGCAGTATGGCAGGATGCGCAAGAAGATAGGTGATATCAAGGCTGAGATAGCTGAACTTACACAGCTGCAGAAATCATATAAAAAGGTGGAGGCAAAGGATAAGGAGAGGCAGAAATACCACTATTTCATGACTGCCATGGAGATCAGAAAGCTAAGAGCAGCTGCATACGAGCTTCAGGTAAAGATGGCTGCCTCCACAGATGACAGGCAGAGCCAGGAGCAGTATAAAAAGAGGTTGGAGGAGGAGATAGCAGGCCTTGAAAAGGAAAGCAGGGAGCTGTTAAAACAGATAGCTTCCTCCGGTTATGATGAGATAAAGGTTCAGTTAAAAGGCGTCAATGAGATAGTGGAACGGCTGGGGGGAAGCGTGACCAAATGGCAGCAGGCTGCGGAGAAGCTCTCAGACTGGGAGGGCGAAGATATTACCCCAAATACGGTGCTGTGGGATATAGAGCGGTTCCGCAAACAGAGCATTGAGGAAGCGCAGATAGCTGGCCTGAAGACATCTCTGTCAGAGCTTCGGGGGGAGACTGAAGAACAGAAAAAAGAGGCTGACGGAAAGATACGGGATCTGAGAAAACAGGAAAAAGAGATCCAGGAAGAACTGAAAGAACTGCGCCAGGGGCGCAAGGCGTATCCGAAAGAGCTGGAACAGGCCAGGCAGCATATCAGGCAGGGGCTTAAAGAGATGACAGGTAAGGTTGTACCGGTAGAGATCCTGGCAGATCTTCTGGATATCAGAGATGATAAATGGAGGAACGCTGTGGAAGGCTATATGGCAGGAAACAAGCTGCTGCTCATTGTAGAACCCCAATATGCCAGGAAAGCCATGGAACTGTACCAGGAGCTGGATAAGAAGAAGTACTGCAAAGTGGCTGTACTGGACACAGAAAAGGTCCTGGAGGGCACGGTGGAGGTCCTGGATGGCGCCCTGGCGGAAGAGGTGGTTACAAAGGTGCCTTATGCCCGGGCGTATGTGGATTTTCTGCTGGGCGGCGTCATTAAATGTTCAGATACTGACAGCCTGCGCAGGTGCAGGGTAGGGATAACAAGTGACTGTATGCTTTACCACGGATTCAAGCTGCAGCATATTAATCCTGAACATTATACGAGGAGGGCCTACATAGGAGAGGTCAGCACCAGGAGAAGGATAGGCCAGCTGGAAAAGCTGAAGGAAAAGCTGGATGCAGAGCTGACACCGCTTATGGAGCTGTCAGCACACTGCAGCAGGATACTTTCAATGGAAGCCCTGCCTTATGATGTACAGGAATATATGTCATGGAAAAAGGATATTGATGAGCTTCCGGCCAGAAAGGCAGAGAAGTCACGCCTTGAAAAGAAGCTGAAAGGCCTGGAAGAGCAGAACATAGATGAGTGGAAGGAGAGACAGGAGCAGACGGACAGGCTGTGTGGGGAACGAAAGTCTGAGAGGGATAAGGTTATCCGGGATATCCGGGACACTGATAACAGGATAGAGGAATGCAGGCAGATGTATCTGGAGAAGAATGAGGCTCTCATTATCTGTGAGAAAAGCTGCAGGAAAGATGAGGAGATGGAGCGGGGCGTACAGGAATTTCTGAAAAAGAGGGAAAATCCTAATTATGAAAAGCTCCAGAGCTTTTTCTTTGGGCGTGTCAACGCCGCCGCCTCAGAGACAGAGGAAGCAATGTCTTCCCTGAGGGAGCTCAGATTCGAATATCTGAGGAATCATCCAAACAGGACCTTTTCAGCTGAGGACAGGGATAACAGTGCGTATGATGAGCTTCTCGGGCGCCTTCAGTATGCTGATCTGGAAGAGCTGTATGCGAAGGCTGATGAGCAGGCCCAGGAGGCTATGGAGCTGTTCAAGCAGGACTTCATCTTTAAGATCAGGAGTGCGATCCGTGAAGCCTTCCAGAGGCGTGATGAGCTGAATGGGATCATCAGCAGGCTGGATTTTGGGAAAGACAGATACCAGTTTGTGATTACTAAAAATAAAGGCCCTGACGGAAGGTTCTTTGAGCTGTTTATGGATGAGAACCTGGAAGTAAATCCGTTTCTTGTCTCTGACAGAGTAGAAAACCAGATGAATTTCTTCACAATGAACCATGAGAGCAAGTATGGGGAAATGACAAAGGAACTTATCAGCATCTTTATTCCGCCGGATAATGCTACAGGGGAGGAACTGGAAGAGGCAAAGCATAACATGGAGAAATATGCGGATTACCGCACCTACCTCTCCTTTGATATGCAGCAGATCATCGAGGGTGAGGGGAATGAGACTATCAAGATACGCCTCAGCAAGATGATAAAGAAAAATTCCGGGGGTGAGGGGCAGAATCCTCTGTATGTGGCGCTTCTGGCCAGCTTTGCGCAGGCCTACAGGATAAACCTGGGATCCCGCCTGCAGCGCAGTCCCACCATACGCCTTGTGGTGCTGGATGAGGCATTCTCCAAGATGGATGCGGAAAAGGTGGCAAGCTGTATAGAACTGATCAGGGGGCTGGGATTCCAGGCCATCATCAGCGCCACAAACGATAAGATACAGAACTATCTGGAAAACGTGGATAAGACATTTGTGTTTGCAAATCCTAATAAAAAGCATATATCAATTCAGGAATTTGAAAAGGTGGAATTTGCCCAGCTGGCACAGGAGCTGGATGAAGAAGAATGAGGAGCATATAAACAACAGGAGGAGAAGGAAAATGACAGAATCAGAAAGGCTGCAGAAGCTGCAGCGTCCGCAGGGGAAAATTGATGTGGTTATTGACACGGATACTTATAATGAGGTTGATGATCAGTATGCCCTGGCATATCTCATTAAATCAGACGACAAGCTAAACTTAAAGGCAGTCTATGCGGCTCCCTTTTTTAACAGTAATTCTGCGGGGCCGGCGGACGGTATGGAAAGAAGCTATCAGGAGATCACGAATGTTCTGGAGCTTATGGACAGGGAGGATCTAAAGAAGCTTGTCCATAAGGGGGCAGACAGGTATCTGCCGGATGAAAAGCAGCCTGTGGAATCCCCGGCAGCTAGGAATCTGGTGGAACTGGCCATGGAGCGGGACAAGGACCATCCTCTGTATGTAGTTGCTATTGCAGCTATCACGAATGTGGCTTCCGCCATCCTGATGGAGCCTGCAATCATTGACAGGATCGTTGTAGTATGGCTGGGGGGACATTCCTTTGAGTGGCCTGACACAAAAGAATTTAATATGTACCAGGATGTGGCGGCGGCCAGGATCGTGTTTGGATGCGGCGTGCCTCTTGTACAGCTGCCCTGCATGGGAGTTGTCTCGGAATTTGCCACCACAGGGCCGGAGCTCAACTACTGGCTGAAGGGGAAAAATAAACTGTGTGATTACCTGGTATCTGTAACTGAGAGAGAAGGTGAGGCCACCGGACAGAGCAGGTGCTGGAGCAGGATAATATGGGATGTGACAGCAGTGGGCTGGCTCCTGGATGACAGATTCATGTATGACAGGCTGGAACACAGCCCTATACCCGAATATGATGACTGCTATGCATTTAATAAGACAAGGCATTTTATTAAGTATGTGTTCTGGATAAACAGGGATCTCCTGTTTGAAGACTTGTTTAAAAAACTGAGTTCCTGATAATCATGACAACCCGTCAAACGGGTGGTTTAGTCACGGCCTATAACAAAAATAACTCCCGCAGTGGATAACCACCGGGAGTTATTTTTGCAGGCAGCGGGCCAAAGACAAGCCCGTCTGACCTTGACGGCTGAACTGTATCACTCATGATATCTGCGGGATTACAGTGTATAGATCTGCAGTGCATTCAGGATTGAGCTGACAAGTATCATGATAATGAAGATTGGTGCTATATATTTTATCATTACATTAAACAGCTTTTCTTTTTTAAATGCAGAGCTTAACTTGATTTCATCTGCTATAGCCTTTGGCTTGATAACGTATCCAACAAAGCACACTGTCAGGAATGCCACGATAGGCATCAGGATACTGTTGCTGATGAAGTCAAAGAAATCCAGGAAACTCATTCCCATAGGCTGTACGGAGCTCAGTGCCCCAAATCCCAAAGATGAGGGCAGGGCCATTGCAATGGCGTAAAGTGTTACAATTACACAGGAGATTTTTCTCCCCCATCCCAGCTTGTCGTGCAGGATAGAAACAATAGTCTCCATCAGGGATATGGCGGATGTCAGCGCCGCAAACAGCACCAGGATGAAGAAGAGGCCTCCTATCACAGAGCCGAAGGGCATTGAATTAAACACCTTAGGCAGGGTGACAAACATAAGTCCAGGGCCTGCATTGATGGCAGCCCCATCTCCGCCGTTAAATACAAATACCGCCGGGACAATCATGAGTCCCGCTATAAGGGCGATTCCAGTATCAAAGATCTCGATATTTGATACTGACTTCTCCAGGTCCACGTCCTTTTTCATATAAGAGCCGTATGTGATCATAATACCCATTGCCAGTGACATGGAGTAGAAAAGCTGTCCCATGGCAGCGACCACAGTTTTTAGCGAAAATTTACTGAAGTCAGGCATCAGGTAATATTTTACACCTGCCATAGCTCCCGGCATGGTGATGGAATAGATGGCTACAATGACTGAGAGGACTACGAGCACAGGCATAAGGAATTTGCTGGCTTTCTCTATCCCTTTTTCTACGCCGAGAAATACTATGACTGCTGTGATCAGGATAAAAATCACAAGCCAGAGTATAGGCTGGCCTGTCTGGCTGATAAAAGAGTCAAAGTAACCGTCAGCCGCCGCCGCTGTGGTCTGCCCGGAGATAAATACTGAAAAGTATTTAATCACCCATCCGCCGATGACACAGTAGTAAGGCAGTATGATGATAGGTACAAGGGATGCCAGATAACCGATAAAAGAATACTTCTTATTCAGCACCTTAAAACTCTGGATGGCACTCAGGCCTGTCTTGCGGCCGATAGCCACTTCAGCTGTCATGAGCGCGTACCCAAAGGTGACAGCCAGGATGATGTAGACCAATAAAAAAATCCCGCCTCCATATTTGGCTGCAAGATACGGAAACCTCCACAGGTTGCCCAGTCCTACTGCAGAACCGGCAGCCGCCAGGACGAATCCGATTTTTCCTGAAAAACTGCTTCGTTTTTTCTCCATTTGTGTTTTTCTCCCGTTTGCTTCGCTTTTTTTGCACACTTGTATGTGGTGCACATACATTTGCTGCGCATAGTATTCCTATTATAGCATAGGGCATTCTTGTTGTAAAATAAAACATTAAGGTAATTGTTCAGTAACATTTACATTCTAAATCATCTTAAGCTTCTTTTCCAGCATCTCCGGATTTGAAGCATACTTGACTGCAGTCAGCTTCGTTATGCGGTTTTGGCGGACAAGGTTAAGCAGGCTGGTATCCATTGCGATCATATCGGCGCTTGCAGATGAATAGATAACCCCGTCTATCTGATGAAGCTTACCGTCTCTTATCATGTTTCTGATAGCAGGTGTCAGAGTCATCACCTCAAAAGCGGGTATGAGGGTGCCGTCTGTGGCCGGAACGAGCTGCTGGGAGACTACGGCATTCAGGACCATGGCCAGCTGGACGGTTATCTGCCGCTGCTGGTTGGGCGGGAACACGTCAATGATACGGTCTATGGTGTTGGCTGCGCCTATGGTGTGGAGGCTGGATAAAACAAGATGGCCTGTCTCAGCCGCCGTCATGGCAGTCTGTATTGTCTCGTAATCACGCATCTCACCTAAGAGGATCACATCGGGACTCTGGCGCAGTGCTGCCCGCAGTGCCACGATGTAGCTGTCTGTATCGGTAGAGATCTCCCTCTGGCTCACGATGCTTTTCTTGTGCTTGTGAAGGAATTCAAGCGGGTCCTCCAGAGTGATGATGTGATTCTCTCTTGTGCTGTTGATATGATCCACCATACATGCCAGGGTAGTGGATTTACCGCTGCCGGCGGGACCGGTCACAAGAATAAGCCCCTTATTGGCGTCCACCAGCCGGATGATATTTTCTGAAATGCCCAGTTCATATGGGTGGGGAAGAGAGAATGCGATGACACGCACTACAGCCGCCATGGAGCCCCTCTGTTTATAAGTACTGACCCGGAAACGGGACATTCCGGGAACAGCAAAGGAGAAATCATCATCCCCATGCTCTTCAAAATGAGAGATGTCTCTGTTTCCGGCCAGTACATAGATCTGTTCTATGATATCCTGCGTGTCAGCGGGCAGAAGGTTTGTTTCAGAGAGTTCCTTTAAGACTCCGTTTACTTTATAGGAAAGAGGCAGGCCCGCTATAATAAAGATATCAGAAGCACCTGATTCCTGGGCCTTTCTAAGCATTTCAGTGATGTCCATAATATCCTCCAATCATTTTTATTCAAGGGTTCCGTTAAATAATTCTCCGGTGTCCTCATAATCCCACTCTACAGTAGAGACTACCTGCCAGCAGGTGATCCTGTAAAGCTGTTCGCCTTGTGCAGGAGCCTGTACGGTCTCAAGAGAAACACTCAGCGCCTGGGTGTCGGAGAGAGTCTCTGAAAAGGAGATAGTATTCTCCTCAGAGACAGAAAGGGAGTGGCTGTCTGCCAGCTCCTGATCTTTAGCGAGTTTGGCCAGAGCGGACTGGGGAAAGCTGCCGTCTGAAAAAGAAGCTGCCAGCTCCTGGTCTATCTGTTTTAAAACATCCTGGGCCCGGCTGCTGGCTTCATAAAAGGCTGTAATCCTGTCTGCGGTCTTTTTGCTCATCTGGTAATCAGAATTGGCGCTTACCATGGAGAGCACTCCAAAGGTAACGAGACAGAGCAGTATAAATATTACCAGGATCCAGGATATCCCTACATTCATGGAAAAATGTTTTTTCTTGTCCATCAGCCTTCGCCCCCTTTCGCAGCTGCCGGAGTATAGATGTTAAACGCCAGCCGGTAGATTTCACTGTTCTGGGAGCCAAGGCGGGATATAACGACAGATTCCCCGTTTAATGTACCCGGAGCTGCAATGCGCGGCGCCAGGACATTCAGGGAATATACCGCGCTGGCTTTGCCGCAGGGCTTCCAGGCGTCATCATAATAAACTGTAAAATGTGAGAGGCTGTCATCTGTATCCGTATCCAGGATACCCTCAGGAAACTGCAGAGCCAGGTCCTCAAGAGAACCGTTTCCGGCCTCCAGGCCTGCGGCTGCACTCTGTGCCAGGGCAACAGCTCTGTTAAGCTTTGAGGCAGAACGGCTCAGAAGATGAGCCTTCACAAATATCTGGATGCAGATCGCTCCTGCAATAGAAAAAAACAGGATCACAAGAATCAGTTCCATTAAAAAAAGACCAGACTTTGAATGTGTGGATCGGGAGTTATTTTTCATCCGTGCCTCCTTTGGCGTCAGCAGAATCATTCTTTGAGACGCTTTTTTGGCATACATCCACTGAGAACCTCCCGCCGTCCGTATCTTCTACAGTAAATCTGTACAGGCGGTCCTTCAGCTGCACGGCTTCAAAGTCTGAGACTTCCATGATCGGCTGTCCGGCTGCGAGAGCAGGGGTTGAGGAAGCTTTCTGAAAAAGCTCCTTTAACTGACCTTCGTCCTCATAGATATAAGTGGCGTATTCTGTCCCGTCATAGTATTCAGACAGGACAAGGGCGGTATGTCCTTCTATCTCCTGGGCGGACACTGATGAAGCCACATCATTCTGGCGTATTTTCTCGGATATATAGGCCAGAGAGGTTCTGGATGTATTATTTATCTGCATATGTGAGGTCACTGATTTGTATACGCCCGCGCCGATTACCGTCACCAGTACCGAAGAGGCGGCAAAAACACAGAAAAGCGCCAGCGTAAATATGAAATCAACAACATGTTCTCTTTTACCTGTAAATCTCATAGGCGCCTCCTAAGGTTTTTTATCAATGACAGTCACAACGGGCATGATGTTAGAACCGATTGGCTGATAGCTGATATAAAATCTGTCTTTATCATAATAAAGAGGGTAGTGCTCTTCTATGTAATCAAGATTTTCAGGATAAGCCCCTTCAGTGGAATAGCAGTCCATTATGCTTCTGCTAAGAGCTGCTTCAAGACTTTTTTTCTGCTCTGATGCGGTCACGTCAGAGATGGAAGAAAGCCCGTAGAGAAGCGCCGCCATGGCGGCAATAAAAGAACAGAGCGGTATGAGCAGCCCTTTTAACGGGGACCTCCCTGAATGTTTGTGGCTGAAACGGTTCATATAGAATCACCTCTTTAAAATGCGCTGATGCCTGACATGATCCCCAGAAGAGGGAGCATGACTGACAGCAGGATCATGCCTACAAGTATGGACAGGACAGCTACGAGAGACGGCTCCAGTATACCTATCAGGTGGTCGATCCTTCCGTCCACCTCTGCTTCATACTGGTCCGCCACCTTCTGCATGATCTCATCAGCCGACCCTGTCTTAAAGCCCACAGATACCATTTTTGAATAGATCCCTGTAAAGATATCTGATTTGAGAAGGGCATCTGAAAAATTTGTCCCCTCAGCTATGAGCTGCTGGCATCTGCGGATTTTTTCTTCCATAACAGGATTATCCACAAGCCTGGCAGTCATGGCAAGGCTCTCATCCATGTCAAGCCCGCTGGAAAGAGTGAGGGCCATACCGCTGGCAAATCTGCCTGAGGCGATGCTGGCAAACAGTTTTCTGGTGAACGGCAGCCTGGCTGCAAGGGCACGGAAAGAAGCACGGCCCCTCCGGGACTTTATGCAGTATATGAGAAGCCCTGCCAGCACGGCGAGAACAGCTATGAATACCACAGAATAACGGCTGAGGACAGAGCCCAGATTTAAGACACCCCGGGAAAAGCCCGTCATTTCGCTGCCCAATTGTATGAATACCTGATTAAAGATCGGCATGACCTTTATGATAAGGATCAAAATAATGACAACCATCATGGCGATCATGACAAAGGGGTATGTCACGGCATTTTTGATTCCCTTTGTAATATTTTCCTCACGCTCATAGTACTTTGCCAGTGAGGCCATGACCTCATCCAGCTTTCCGGAGGATTCACCGATCTCGGCCATATCCAGCAGGTATTTGGGAAATACTTTGGCCGCCTTTATAGCCAGGTGCAGCTGTCCTGTCTCCTCTAACTCAGTCTCTATCATACCGAAAATGCCGGCTGCTTCAGGGGTGGCGGCGTCCTCCTTTAAAATAGTGATCCCCTCTGCGGCAGAGATGCCGGAGCGCAGGATCATGGCCATCTGGTCACAAAAAGCGGACAACTCTGTGTTGGACAGCATTTTTATCTTCTCATTGCTTGCCATATGGACTCCTTTCTACTGTTATCTGGAATATTGCAGTGTATAATTGCTTCCATCACCAATATATTTTTTCAGCTGAGCGGCATCTGTATTGGCGGCGAAGGTAGGATCCATCAGCTCCCAGTCCCTGCCGTCAAATTCTATGATATTGTCCACCCATCCTGTCTCCTCTAAGTAGGTGCTGATCCAGGCGTGCTTGATCTCTCCGGAGAAACCGATCTGAAGCTTCGTGGGTATTCCTTGGGAACGGAGCATGCATGTCATGAGTGAGGCATAGTCAAAACAGATCCCCTTTTTCGTGTCCAGAGTTTCATCCAGATCAGGCAGATAACCAGTGGGCGGATCCACCGCCTTCTCATCATCATAACTTATATTATCAATTACATAATGATAGATATTAGTAACCACATCCAGACCGCTGCCGGCGCCGGCTGAAAGCTCCTGGGCGAGGGCGACGGCCTCAGTGTCTTTATTATAATTGACAAACTGGTTTGGGTACAGGAAGGGGGTAAATTCATCCTTCAGCTGAACATCTATAGTCTGGAAGAAAGCAGTGGAGTATTTATCACCTGCTATATTTTCATATACTCCAATGTCGTAAGAACCGTCTCCTGCGCTGAGAGGAAAGGTATCATATCCTCCCTGTTTCATGTCGTATGTATATGTGACGCCGTCAGGCCCCTTGATCTGGAGCTTTACCTTGGAAGAGGAGCCCAGGTAGGTGGCCATGATATAGCCGTCCTGAGTGTGGGAAGCATCTATTAAGGCAGCCTCGTTTCCATATGTAACGAGGCCGTCAGCAGTGGGGGTGAGCACCTTTGGTGTGCTGTCCCAGCTGCCCTTATCCCCGGCGCTGCCAGCCGCTTCTGATGTTTTTTTCTCATATAGGCCAGTCTCCCCCGGCGGGCTTCCGCAGCCGGCCAGAAGAGTAAATGAGAAAAGGCACAGAAGAACCCGTGCAAAAATATGAAGTTTTTTAAAATCCATTTTTGCATACCTCCTGTGCCTTTGTAATGACATGTGATCGTCCTGTCTCTGTGAATAAGGGATAAGGACCTCCTCTTTGTTACTGCTGGTTACCAGAACTGCTGATGGCCTCTTTTAAAGCTTTTGCAAGCTGGTCAGGACAGGATGTGGGCCTTCTCCCGCAGCGGATACCTTCCAGTCTGGCAATAGCCTCCTCTGTTTTCATCCCTTCAACAAGCCTGGCTACACCCTGCGTATTGCCGGAGCAGCCGCCTACAAACTCTACTTTTTTGATCTTGTCATCTTCCAGTTCGAAGTTGATTTCTGAAGAACAGACACCATGTGTTTTGTATCTCATATGTCACGCTTCCTTTCTGTATTATATTGCTAAGAAAGATTATAGCAGAGGATGGACAAAAAGCAAAGATAAAAATGATTGCGGGCCGGCTACGAAAAATACAGATTAGCTATAATGTCCTGGGGGTGGTTGCCAAAGTCTTTCCCAAAAAGAGTCAGCCCCCCTTTGTTGGCTGCACCAGGCAGGACAGCTATTCTGAAGTCAATGAACTGATGGTCTTTTATGTTCAGATCTTTCAGATTTACGTCCGAGAGCTTTTCGCCGTCAATAGCACAATTGGTGTGGCTTATCCGCAGATGCTTGAGCAGGCCGTACTGGCTCAGGTTGTCATCCCACCACGAGGGTGTGTAGAAGCCTCTTGCATCAGAAAAGTTGCCGGGGCAGGTCCAGGTGCCAATGGGTATATTGTTGATAAAAAAGGAGATATCACTTGGCCACACATTGTTGGAGTAGGGGAATTCGGAGGCGATCTCCATAACGAATTCCAGCATTTCAGGATTCTGGTCGGGAGCCAGGTTGTTTGGTATCTTGTACTCCACATACCCTTCTGAAAACCAGAGAAGGGAGGCGTTGACCCTGGAAGGCTCCACAAAGGAAAGCGGGTCATCCAGTTTTCCTACAATATTTTCTGCGGTAGCCAGCCCGCAGGTGGGGACCACCTCGAAATTGGTATAGTGGCCCAGCTGGATAGAAGTAGTGTACATGGAGAAAGAATGGTATATCTGTGTGGGGAATGTTATTTCAATAGTATCAACTGCCAGGTGAGGTATTTTTTTGACACCTGACTTTCCGGGTATTTTTTTGCTTGTTATAAGCCTCGCCGCCTCCAGCTTCTGTATATGCTTTGTGATAATGGCTTTGCTCAGGTTCAGCTTTTTGGAGAGCTCGGTGATGCTGTAATCCCCGGCAGATATCAGACGCAGCAGCTCCAGACGGACACTGCTTGCTAATGCTTCATAAATAGGTAAACTATTCGAGGAAATGTCAAGCTGCATATAAACCTCCTTGTAAAACACATTTTATTTAATTCAGTATAACATAATAAGGTTAATTGTAAAGTGAATTGTGCTGATTGAAAAAAGAGAGAAAATAATAAGAAATAAACAAAATTAAGGAATAGTTTGTAGAATAAATAAAATTAATATTTAAATATAAACACAATAGATGCTGACAACATGCACTGTTAATTCAAAAGTTAAACGTTAATAATATTATTAATTTGTGTATTGACAAACAACATGAAGTGATATACTATATGCTTAAAGATGACGGATTGCACAAAAAGCAATTGAAAAAGTACCAAATATTGGTTATTTTTCGTCTTATTGGAAACTGCAGTTTCTTGAAATGTTAACAAAAACATTAATTAAAAGGAGGACTTCAAGATTATGATTAAGAAAAACGGAAAAATAGGATTATCTCTTTGTCTGACAGCAGCACTTATGGCGGGGACATTTGCAGGCTGCGGCAACAGCGCTGATGCGGAAAGCGCAAAAACGGCTGCAGTTAAAGAAACAGCAGAAAAGGTAAATGCAGATGTACAGGATGGCGTTGTTAAAAGCGGCGATGATGCATCTGATGAAGGCACCTCTGAAAACGAGATAGAATTCTGGAACTTCTTTACAGGGCCTGACGGCGATAATATGAAGGCTATGGTTGAAGGCTTCAATGCAACAAACCCTAAATACCGAATTAAGAATGTGACAATGGCTTCAGGTGACCTTTATACAAAGATCCCGACAGTAGTAAATTCAGGAAAAGGAATTCCTGACCTTACCATCGTGGATGTGGCCAGAATCCCCATGTTTTATGCCCAGGGGCTGCTGGAATCCATGAAGCCGGTGCTGGACGCCGCACCTGAGATCAAAAAAGAGAACTACAAGGCGGCTGTGTGGGATACAGGCACATTTGACGGAGAACAGTACGCTGTGCCTCTGGACATGGGTGTGATTGGCGTGGCATATAATAAAGATCTTGTTGAACAGTATGCTCCGGGAGTACTGGATGACAACCTGATTACGATCGATGAGATTAAGGAGATCATACCAAAGGCAGCAGAGGACGGGATCGTGACTATCCCGGTATCCTTCTTCGGATATGAGCAGGCGCTTTCCCTGGCAAAGCAGGAGGGTGCAGAATTGTTCAAGGATGAGACGACACCGAACATCAATGGGCCGGAATTTGCAAAGGCTATGCAGACTTTAAAAGAGATCGTTGACCTGGGCGGCTGCAGTGACGAAGGAGAAGATAACCTTCAGCTCTTTATGGCAGGGGAAGCTATCTTCTGTCCTGACGGAGTGTGGGATGCAAATGCTTTAAATGCTATTGAAGGACTGAATTGGGGAATTACAAATTCAATCTGCTACAACACAGATACATTCTACAACTTCGCTAACTCAAACCAGTTCGTAATGCTGAAGAATGATGCCAGAAGCGATGAGAAGGAAAAAACAATTGCACAATTTCTGGAATATGTGCGCCAGAATACCCTGGAGTGGGCCAGGTCAGGACAGGTTCCGGCCAGCAGCGCTGCTGATGACGAGGCAGAGTATAAAGAGATGAACCAGCATTTCTTTGTGTCCACACCTGAAATTGAAGAATCTATCCAGTTTAAGAACTATAAATACACTGGTTATGCAGATGATGCCATTAACAAAGTATTTGGAGATATCCTGTTTGGGAATATTGACCTTGAGGAAGGACTGAACCAGGCTCAGAAACAGGTTGAGGACAATATCGCACAGAACCAGTAGAAAAGGCGGCGGGAACGATGAAGAAGACAGGTACAGGAAATACTGACAAAAATAAGCGGTCCCGGAAGGCAAAAGGCAGATTACTGCCTTTTGCTTTTATTGGCCCGCATTTGATCTTATTTACCATTTTTGTGTTAATACCTATTATATATGGTCTGGTAATATCCTTTACAAGATGGGATTTTATTAACTCACCTGTGTGGGCTGGCCTTGAGAATTACAGGGAGATCCTGTTTAATAGGGAATCAACTTATCATATACAGTTCATGGATGGTCTGAAGAACACACTTTTGTTCGTGGTCCTTAATGTACCTGTCAGCATCTTGGTGCCGCTTTTATTTGCGCTCCTGCTGAATATGAAACCAAGAGGTTCCAAGATATTCCAGTCAATCCTTTATCTCCCCACACTGTTTTCCATATCTGCTGTAGGTATCATATGGATGCAGATGCTGAATAAAAGGTTTGGGCTTATCAGCATGTTTGGAGTCAAACATTCTGTCACAACTACATACCCATATGTATGGATCGCATTGATAATCATGTCTGTGTGGTGGACAATGGGGACAAACATGGTTATTTACCAGGCGGCGCTCTCAGGCGTCTCCAAAGACCTGTATGAATCGGCGGAGCTTGACGGCGCAGGAGCCCTTAAGAGGATCTGGTATATTGCGCTGCCGTCGATCAGATTCCAGCTGCTCTATACCCTGGTCATCACTGTGGCGGGGAGCTTTAATGTATACGGGCAGCCATTGATGCTGACGCAGCAGGGGGTGGGAGGAGCTCCCAAGGTCAATGTGCTCATTATGTATATAAAAAATCTGGCATTTGGTTCCGGTCAGTCCATAGCGGGCATGGCTTCTGCCATGGCTATCATCCTCGGGGCATTCATACTTGTAGTTTCATTTATACAGTTCAGGTTAGTTTCTAAAGACGAATAGGGGGAGAAGATCATGAAGAAAAAGACAAGGGCATCAAGATGGGCATCATGTACAATTCTGACCCTGGTTGCGGCGGTATGGGTTCTGCCCATCGTCTGGGCAGTTTTTACCTCGTTTAAGACAGAAACAGAGATCAAGACAAAGGGATTCGGTTTTCTGCCAAAGGTGTGGACAACGGAGAACTATATAAATATCCTGCAGAACACGGATAACGCCCCTATTGTGAGATGGTTTCTGAATTCCATGTTCATGGCCGTTACGGTAGCTGTTTTATCCATCATTATTGTCTCCCTGACAGCGTATGGATATTCCAGACTCAAATTTAAATACAGGGACCAGCTTTTCTATACAATCATGGCTATTTCACTGTTCCCCAGTGTCATAAATATTATTCCTCTCTACAAGATCATATCTGTATTTGACTGGGTGAATAATGCAATGGCGATGATTATACCCGGCCTGGGCGCCGTGACAAATATATTCCTGGTACGCCAGTTTTCACTGGGAATCCCAAAGGAGTTTGATGAGGCCGCCAGAATAGACGGAGCCGGCGAGTGGAGGATATTCACAATGGTGATACTGCCCATGTTAAAGCCGGTCCTGACTGTTGTAGCCCTTTTCAGCTTTACAAGTGTGTGGAATGATTTTCTGTGGCCGACAATTGTATTCAATGATGTGGAAAAGATGCCCCTCACTGCGGGCCTGCAGCTGCTCCAGGGAGCTTATGGAGGGTTCCAGCTGGGGCCTATCCTGGCCGCCGCATGTATAGCCATGATCCCTACATTCCTTTTATACCTGTTTGCACAGAAATACTTTCTGCAGTCAATGTCCCTGAGTGCAGGTGTCAAGGGATAAAACATGTGCGCTTTGTATGGATAGGATATTAAGTAAACAGGAGGACAGAATGAAGACATATAAAGGAAATAAGACAAAACTGATCTCTTTCCCGCTGGGCGGTATAGGGACAGGTTCCATCGGACTTGCGGGAAACGGAAGCCTTGTAGACTGGGAAATCTTTAACAGGCCTTTTAAGGGCTCCGTGAACGGCTTTACAAATATCTGCGTCAGGGCAGAGGAGAATGGAAGTGTGCGGGATGTAAGAGTTCTGCAGGGGGATTATATTGGCAGCGCCATAGGAGGTGAGACTGTTAATATAGAGCGGGGGAACGGCGGATTTGGTTATGGGTTTGGCCCTTACAGGGGGCTGATGGCCGGAGTTCCCCACTTTAAGGATACAGAATTTGCGGGAGAATTTCCATTTGCGGAGATGGATTTTCGGGATGAGTATTTTCCGGGACATGTGAAGCTGCGTGCATTTAATCCGTTTATACCGCAAAATGACAGGGACTCCTCCCTTCCGGCAGCATTTTTTGAAATTGAATTTGAGAATACCACAGATAAAGTGCTGGACTATACAGCATATTTCTCTGTAAATAACCTTCTTCCATTTGGGACCACAAGAAACAGGTTCAGGGAGGAGGGGAAGTTAAAATCAGTGGAGATGACATCTGATACGGCAAAAAAGGATGACCTGCTCTTTGGAAACTTCTGTCTGGCCACGGATGCCGGAGAGGTAAGCTGCCAGGAATACTGGTACAGAGCCCAGTGGTTCGACAGCCTGCAGACCTTCTGGGACGACATTCACAGGCCGGGCCCGCTGAAAAACAGGCATTACAGTGAGGATGACAGGGAGAGGAGTGCCAAG
This sequence comes from Murimonas intestini, assembly GCF_024622195.1. Taxonomy (NCBI): domain Bacteria; kingdom Bacillati; phylum Bacillota; class Clostridia; order Lachnospirales; family Lachnospiraceae; genus Murimonas; species Murimonas intestini. Next base: position 112,324 of record NZ_JANKBI010000013.1, on the reverse strand, counting down.
GCCCGGCTGGATGGGGAAGATATGGCAACGCTGGCTGCTCACCTGAAGCTTGAGGGGGGACAGAGCGGGGCTGTACGATTTGTGTTCAGCTGGTACTTCCCCAACTGCTGTAATTACTGGAATCCCAGTGAGGTCAGAGAAGAACAGAGGCAGTGGAAAAATTATTATGCGTCTATGTTTGAAAATGCATATGAATGCAGCAGATATTCTCTGGAGAACTGGAAAAGGCTGTACGGGCAGACTAAGCTTTTTAAGGATACACTGTATAAGACAAGCCTGCCGGACTACTGTCTGGAAGCCGTTAGCGCCAATATGTCTATACTAAAGACTGCTACATGCCTGAGGCTGGAAGATGGTTCTTTTTATGGATTTGAGGGCTGCAGCCCGGACAGCGGCTGCTGTGAAGGCTCATGCTCCCATGTATGGAATTATGCATATGCCCTGCCTTTTTTGTTTCCGAAGCTGGAGAGGTCCATGCGTGACCTGGAATACAAGTACAGCCAGAGAGAGGATGGAAGTGTCTCTTTCAGGCTGATGCTGCCTCTGGGACGCTCCAGATATGATTTCAGGGCCTGCGTTGACGGGCAGATGGGCGGAGTGATCAAGGTTTACCGGGACTTCAGGCTGTGCGGGGATATTAAATGGCTGGAGGGAAAATGGGAGGCTGTCAAAAAGTCGCTGGAATTTGCCTGGGCGCCGTCAAATGAAGATAAGTGGGATGCCGACATGGACGGTGTCATGGAGGGCAGGCAGCACCACACACTTGACATGGAAATGTTCGGCCCCAGTTCATGGCTGAATGGTTTTTATCAGGCGGCGCTGAAAGCAGGTTCCAGGATCGCTCATATCCTTGGGCACGAGGAGGAGGCGCAGCTGTATGAGGAACTGTTTAAAAAAGGTATGGCCTGGTCGGATACGCATCTGTTTAACGGTGAATATTATCAGCAGCAGGTGGATCTGAAGGATAAGTCCATCCTTGAGAAATATAATGAAGGAAAGCCGCTTGTGGGGAAAGATTCTGTGGATGCTTATTGGAATCAGGAGTCTGAGGAGATCAAGTACCAGATTGCAAACGGCTCTTCAGTGGATCAGGTGATCGGACAATGGCATGCCAATCTCTGCGGGCTTGGGGATGTCTTTGACAGGAGACAGGTGAAGCAGGCGCTTGGCGCAGTCTATAAATATAATTTTAAGAAGAGCGCCAGAAATGAATTTAATGCAGCAAGGATCTACTGTATGAATGATGAGGGCGGTGTACGTGTATGTGCCTGGCCAGGGAATAAGAGGCAGCCGGCAATACCCATGACATACAGCAATGAAGTCATGTGCGGCATGGAATACCAGGCGGCCAGCCATATGATACAGGAAGGGCTTCTGGAGGAAGGGTTTGAGATCGTCAGGGCGGTGAGAGAACGGTTTGACGGAGAAAAGAGGAACCCATGGAATGAATTTGAGTGCGGCAGCAATTACGCCAGATCAATGGCCAGCTTTGCACTGATTCCTTCTATCAGCGGCTTTACATATGATATGTACGGAAAAACTATCGGGTTTGATCCAAAGCAGCCGGGAGAAGAATTTACTTCCTTCTGGAGTGTGGACTCAGCCTGGGGAATATTTGAAAAAACTGCAGAGGGCTGCAGTATCCAGGTGCTGTGGGGAGGCCTTAAGCTTAAGAAGATGATCCTTCCTTTCCTGGAGAAAGAGAGCATATCGGCAGGCAGGTACCAGGATGGCAGAAAAGGCCTGGAAGACATTCCTGTATGTTTAGAAGCGGGAGGAGTCTGCTCTTTTGATGGTGAGCTGGTGTTGGAGGAAAGAGACAGGCTGGTTATACAAAACAGTTACAATATCTGATAAAGGAGATAATACGGAATGAAAATGGAGAGAGTTCCCAGCGTCCCGCTGATTACAAGTGATCCTTATTTTTCACTGTGGTCACCGGCTGATGAGCTGTACAGCGCGGATACCTGCCACTGGACAGGCAAAGTGAAGAAGATGATGGGATATATAACAATAGACGGTGTGAAGAGGGTATTCATGGGCAGAGATGAGACTTGTCCACATCTGGAACAGACTGGTCTTGAGATCAGGCCCACGTCTTCTGTTTACAGATTTGAGGGAGAGGGGATACAGCTGGAAATCAGGTTTTTGTCTCCCTTACTGCTCACTGATATGGAACTTGTATCAAGGCCCTGTACATATGTAGAGGCAGCTGTAAGATCCACAGACGGAGCTGATCATGGATGCGTTCTGGTATTTACAATGGATGAGGGATTCTGCTATGATGGCCCTCTTAAAAAAGATATGACAGGAGGAGTCCACAGAGCGGCCGGCTTTAACGCCGCCTGGATGGGGCAGATACGCCAGACGCCTCTTGGACACAGCGGAGATGATGTGACTATTGACTGGGGATATTTGTATATGGCAGCTCAGCCTGGCGGAGAAGTTACATATAATAATGAAGATGACAGAAGTACACTAAAGGTATCCTTTGAGCTAAAAGCAGACACGGCAGGGACAGAGAGTTTTTTTGCAGCTGCATATGATGATATGGCATCTGTTATGTATTTTGGCGATGTATTGAGGGGCATATGGACGAAAGGCGGCAGGACGATCCTGGATGTGATAGGCATATCAATACAGGAGCATGGAGCAGCAGCCCAGAAATGCAGCCTGTTTGAGGACAGATTGATGGAGCAGGCAGAGTCGGCTATAGGTGAGGATTATGTACGGATCTGTGCTCTTGCCTACCGTCAGGCCATCGCCGCTCACAAGCTGGTGGAGGACACTCAGGGAAATGTCCTGTTTCTGTCTAAAGAATGCTTCTCTAATGGGTGTATCGGCACTGTGGACGTGAGCTATCCATCTATGCCGCTGTTTCTTCTATATAATACAGAATATGTGAAAGGAATGATGCGACCTGTATTTAAGTTTGCCAGAATGCCTGTGTGGAAATTTGATTTTGCACCGCACGATGTAGGGCGTTATCCATATGCCTCCGGACAGGTATACGGCGTTAAGGAAGAATACGGGTACAGGGAGCCGCACGAAGGGCTTGTATTTCCCATGTACTATAATTATCCAAAAGGAGAGGACATCTACAGCCTGGATATGCAGATGCCCGTGGAAGAGTGCGGGGATATGCTTATAATGGCGGCAGCAGTCAGCATTATGGACGGGAATACAGGATTTGTGGAGGCAGAAATGGACCTGCTGGAAAAATGGGTGTCCTATCTTCTGCGATTCGGGGAAGACCCGGGAGAACAGCTCTGTACAGATGACTTTGCCGGGCATCTGGCCCACAATGCTAATCTGGCGGCAAAAGCTATCCTGGGAGTACAGGCATGGTCCATTCTGCTGAGTATGTCAGGCAGGGGTGAGGAAGCCAAATGGTATGAGAAGAGGGCGAAGGAGATGTCAGAGAGCTGGACAAAACGGGCCGTACAGGGAAACCATACTGTTCTTGCTTTTGGAAGCCCTGAGAGCTGGGGGCTGAAGTATAATCTTGTCTGGGACCTGCTTTTTGGCAGCCATCTGTTTTCTGAGGATATATTTGCCGGGGAAGTCAGCTGGTATAAAGAAAAAATGAATAAATTCGGAATGCCCCTGGACAACAGGCAGACATATACGAAATCAGACTGGATACTCTGGACTGCCTGCCTTACATCGGATAAGGAAGAGATGAGGGAGCTGGCTGCCCCTGTAGCCAGATACTTAAGAGAGACAAAGAGCCGTGTTCCGTTTTCAGACTGGTATGATTCCTGTTCAGGTGATGAGATCAGCTTCCAGAACAGAAGCGTACAGGGAGGGCTGTTTATGCCGCTCTTAAAAGAAAGGTTACTGTTTACTCCGTGACCAGTAACACGCTCCGCGATGCACAGAAACGGCAAAAACCGCCGTTTCGCGCTGCGGCCCTCGGGATGGTGAAGTGTGAACAGTAACAATAAGTCTTTCCCTTGTGATTTTACTGCAAATGGGATAAAATAAGTCAGTAAACATAAGGTTGGAGGAAGACAAGGATGAATAAATTTGGAATTATCGGAGCCATGGAAGTGGAAGTGGAGATCCTTAAAAAGGATATGGCTGTAGAGCGCAGGGTTAAGAAAGCCGGAATGGAATTTGTGGAAGGTACTCTATATGGAAGAAACGCTGTAGTGGTAAAAAGCGGCATAGGAAAGGTGAATGCAGCTGTGTGCACCCAGATACTGGCAGATGATTTCCATGTGGATGCGATCATCAATACAGGAATCGCAGGTTCTCTTCAGGCGTCTATCAATATCGGAGATGTTGTTGTATCTACAGATCTGGTACAGCATGATGTGGATTGTACAGCCTTTGGGTATCCGCTGGGACAGGTTCCGCAGATGGAAATCTTCTCTATTGAGGCAGATAAAGGCCTTGCGGAGCTGGCCAAGAAGGTTTGTGAAGAGGTTAATCCTGATATTAAGGCCATCTCAGGTAGAATCGTAAGCGGTGACCAGTTCATCTGTGACAAAGAAATCAAGAAAAAGATTGCGACAAATTTTAACGGCTGCTGTACCGAGATGGAGGGGGCAGCGATTGCCCAGGCAGCATACTTAAACGGAGTGCCTTTTGTAGTGCTTCGGGCAATTTCTGATAAGGCCGATGACAGCGCAAATATGGACTATCCCGAGTTCGAGAAGCTGGCTGTAAGGCATAGTGTCAGGCTGGTAAAAGGCCTTCTGGAGAAGGATGTTTAGGAAAATCTAAAAGAGGTTTACGTGAAGAGCCTCATCGTTAAAAAAGCCCGTAAATAAGCCACTTGCGGGCTTTTTTTGTCGAACAAATCTGCTTTTCAAACCCCAGGTAATCCGCTATAATGATGGCGAATCGAAAAACTAAATCCAAGAAGGGGGATTCATATGTTACAAACAATTCTGCAACAAAACATGTTTCTTTACGCAATGGGAGTTATCTGTTTATTAGGGGTGATCAGCCAGCTGGTGCTGAACAACCTATATGATAGGATGATACGAGACGCCCAGAGCACTGAACTGCCGCGGGGGAAATTCATAAAGCAATTCCGACAGCGGTTTGGAACGGTACGGCGGATGAACAGCGGGGAGATGAACGCAAGGGCATTTATTCAGAAGAGCCTTATTGAATACCAATGCATGGGTATGAGCCTTCACAGTTATAAAAGGATCGGGGGAGCCTCTTTTATAATATGTGCAGCGCTTGGCATAGCCGGCTATTATCTCAGCGGTACTATGAATTATGCGGCACAGATACAGCAGAATTATTTGTGGGGAGCAGCAGCCACCTGTCTTCTGCTGGCCGTTATCTACGGGCTTTCTGATGTAAGATATAAAGAAAGATTTCTTATTACTGAGCTGGAAGACTATCTGGAGAATTCCGGCATTTCTAATCGCCACCAGGAGGTCGAAGTGACCAACCCTGTTTTGAATAAAGGAAAGAATGCGGATCCTGTCTTAAAAGAGACGGCTGCTGTAAAGGAAGCAGCCAGGGAGGAAGAGATACCGCTTGTCCAAAAGGGTCCGTCCCTGCGGGAAGGACTGTTTATGAGAAAATCTTCTTTGAGTGAGGAGGACTTTGCCTTCAAAGAAGAACCGGCACCGGAGGAGGCCGTCCCCCGTAAGGCGCCGAAAGAAGAGGTGGCGGCAGCGCAGTCTAAGAATGTGACTGTCATGTCCAGGAGGGCCAGAAAGCAAGCTGAGACAAAGGCCCAGCGGGACAAGCGTGAACTGAAGGAAAATCTATCCAGGTTAAAGGAAGGGGTAAGTGAAAGTGCGGCGGAACGGGAAAAGGAAAAGCAGCGCAACACGGAAATCTTAAAGCAGATGCAGCCTGCTGAACAGGAGCGGATTATCAGGGAGGTGCTCAAAGAATTTTTATCTTGATAAAGTAGTATAATTTTGATAGAATTGTGAAGAAAGGGTGACTATTCAGTTATGCAGATCAGGAAAGGAAAATTTTTCTTACGATGGCTGAACAGTGACGAAAGAAATCAAAAAATACTTTGATTAAAGGAGCGGATATTATGAGTGAAAGAGTAACGTTTGACTATTCAAAGGCATCTTGTTTCGTTGGCGACAATGAAGTAGAGGCAATGAAAAAGATCGTAGCCGCAGCCAAGGAAGAACTGGTTAGTAAGAGCGGTGCAGGTAATGACTTTTTAGGATGGATCGACCTGCCCGTGGATTATGATAAGGAAGAGTTTGCAAGGATACAGGAATCAGCGCAGAAAATTCAGGGCGACAGTGAAGTGTTGCTGGTCATTGGTATTGGCGGATCTTACCTGGGCGCCAGGGCAGCAATTGAATTTTTGCGCCACAGCTTCTATAACAATGTATCTAAAGAAATCCGCAAGACTCCGGAAATCTACTACGTAGGAAACAGTATCAGCAGTACCTACTTAAAACACTTGATCGATGTTGTGGGAGACAGAGATTTCTCCGTTAATATTATTTCAAAATCAGGGACCACTACTGAACCGGCAATCGCATTCCGCATTTTTAAAGAGATGCTGGAAAAGAAATATGGTAAGGCAGAAGCAGCGAAAAGAATCTACGCAACGACAGACAAGGCCAGAGGAGCTCTTAAAAACCTGGCTACTGAGGAAGGCTATGAGACCTTCGTCGTTCCGGATGATGTTGGAGGACGCTACTCTGTACTCACAGCGGTCGGCCTTTTGCCAATCGCAGTCAGCGGTGCGGACATCCAGAAGCTTATGGATGGGGCAGCTGCCGGAAGGAAGCGCGCGCTGGAAGCTGATTTTGAGGATAATGATGCACTTAAGTATGCAGCAGTCCGCAATATCCTGTTAAGAAAAGGTAAAACAGTCGAAATATTAGCCAATTATGAGCCAAGCCTGCACTATGTCTCCGAATGGTGGAAACAGTTATATGGCGAGTCCGAAGGAAAAGACCAGAAGGGAATATTCCCTGCATCTGTAGACCTTACAACAGATCTGCACTCCATGGGCCAGTTTATCCAGGACGGAAGCCGTATCATGTTTGAAACAGTATTGAATGTAGAAGAGTCAAAGTGTGAGCTTAAAATTGGGGAAGAGCCGGTTGATCTGGACGGACTGAACTATCTTGCAGGGAAAACTGTGGATTTTGTAAATAAGAGTGCTATGAACGGAACAATTCTTGCCCATACGGATGGAAATGTGCCAAATCTCATGGTCAACATCCCGAGGCAGGACGAGTTTTCATTAGGTGAGCTGTTCTATTTCTTCGAGTTTGCATGTGGTGTCAGCGGATATACTCTGGGAGTGAATCCATTTAACCAGCCGGGTGTTGAGAGCTATAAGAGGAATATGTTTGCGCTGCTCGGGAAGCCGGGTTATGAAAAGGAAAGAGAAGAATTAATGAAGAGATTGTAACTGTGGAACCGGACAGTTGCATGAGATCATAATATCCGATTTAGGGCTGCCTTAGGGCAGCCCACATTTATTTGATTTAAGGGGCGTTTTTCCAACTGGAGAAGCGTCTCTTTATTATTTCAGGGAAACTTAATTCCCGTGATAAAGAGCGCCCCGGGAGTATGCGCAGCTGCGCGCGGTATAAAAGTGTCCGCGTGACGAAGATATGACACTGTTTAATAATTATTTAAGATTCACCACCTAAACGTTAGAATGTGGAAAATCATGCTATTATTTATTAAAATAAGGCCGTTTAATGGCTCCGGCGGGCAGGTTTTCTAAGAGTGAGACGCACTATGTACGCCCTGCACGGATGAAAGGTGGAGAATCGATTATGAACAGAAATAATAAAGGAACCCGGATAAAAAGTCTGATATGTATAATATTGGTGTTTGCCATGTGCGTACCTCAGCTTCTGCTGCAAACCGGGATCGTGCTTGCGGCAGATGAGCAGGAAACAGAGGGCCAGACAGAAGTGACAGGGGATCAGACGGAACCCGCTCAGGAAATAAGTGAGGAGATACGGACTGAAGATAGTGGAAGCGGGGACGCACAGACCACAGAGGGGCAGACACCAGGAAATGGAGACGGGGAAATGCAGCCCCCGGAGAGCCAGACACCAGGAAATGGAGCAGGAGAGCCACAGACAGATGAGAACAAGGCACTGGCAGATGAGGGCGGGGAGCCTCTGACAGAAGAAACATGGGCGTCTGAGAGGGAAAGTGAGACAGATGCTGGTTCAGAAGGCTATGAGAACGGCCGGGATGTAATAGAGTGGACGCAGGACACAGGACACCTTATTCTAGAATTAGAAAAAGCTGTATACATGAATAAAAATCAGGAGAGATTTACTGCTGCAAATAAAAGCGGAAGTATTGATCTGTCAAAGGCAGTCCTGGATGAGATGAGCAGCTTATCATTTGAATTAAGCTTTGATTTTACAGATATAACAGAAGAAAACAAAATAATTGCCGGGGATAGTTTTTCTGTAAATATGTCTCTGGGCGAATGGACGCCGGTGGACGGGGCAGCCGGGGAGGTGAGGCTTTATGATAAGGCAGAGTACAAGGCCTCAGGAACTGGCATGGCGGATGGCGAAACTGCCATAGGCACATACTTTGTCACGGACAGTTTAGTGACAGTTACATTTAATGAAAATGTGGAAGAGATCTCAGGCAGTGAGACATTTGGCGTGATCAGCGTTCCGTTTGAAGCGGATGCGGAAGCATCTTTAGAAAACCAGGGTGCAGTATGTGAGATGATCCTGCAGGAGGGCAGGAATGTGCAGATAATGCTGCCGGCCAAGCAGGAGGAGACAGAAACAGACTCAGAACCGGAATCAGAGTCAGAATCTGGATCGGAGCAAGAATCTGAAAAAGGACCAGAAAAAGGAGTGGAGTCAGAACCAGAGACCAGTCTTGTACAGGAGGAAACAGAAGATGGCGGGGAGAACGGCCTGGATCTTAGCTCCTTCAGAAGATCAGTGATGTTTTTCTCGGAGACGGCAGAGGAATACAGCATCCAGAATCCCAGGGCGTCAGCCAAGACGTTTAAAAACCCGGCCGATGGCGTGAGTAAAGTTAAAATCACACTTGTGGGTTCGGATGACGGCTATCAGGCAGACAGTGATTTAGGAGTAATATTCAGCATTGACATAGTCCTGGACGATGAATATCTGTACCTGCAGCACAGCTTACATGAAGGGGATGCAGGTTATCCGGCCTTTGGAGGGGATATAGATGCATATAATGCCAGGGTTGACGAGTACCTGGAAGGGCTGAGTGAGGAAGAGCTGCCATCTGTTGTTTATACGTTTAATCTGGGCACAGATTTTGTCCTTCCGGGAGAGGCCGCAAAGCAGGAGGTGGACCTGGTATATGAGACAGGAGGTCCAGGGGCGCCGGAGAACCTGGGCAAGTTAACGGTAGAGAAGCAGAGCGGCGGGAACTGGACGGCGTCTGTTATTTTTGATAAAAAGGTTTACAACAGGGAATCTGTCACAGCGGGCAAGACACTTGACCTGCAGGTGGCAGAGGATAAGCTGGATATAAATGAACCTGTCTATGTGGGCTGGGATGGCGCCCTTCCAAAAGTAGGGACCATGGGGAGCCTGACGCCGGATGATCCTGACAAACCACAGGCGCCGGAATATTCTGTCACAAAGGAAGCGCCGGATTCTGTAACTTCCCCATATATTGACTATGTGATATCAGCAGATGCCAAAAAGGAAGGCAGGACGCTGGCAGAAATGATCCTGGTGGATGTCATCCCGGCCGATATGGAGGTAATATCCGTCATCAGGGATGGCAGGGAATTAACAAAAGGTGAGAAATTTTCAGAAGATACATATCTGGTAACAGATGCAGGAGAGCTGCAGTACCAGTTTCCGGCCGCGAAGGAAGGACAGGAGCCTGTAAGTGCACAGTTTACAGTAAGGCTGGCTCTTACTGGGGAGTCTTTTAGGGCATCAGGGGGCGACATGGCCAGGTCTGTTGATAACACTGTATACCTGAGACAAAAGGATGGGCAGACAGAGGCGGCTCACTCAGAAGAAGTGTCCACATCCATGAATATACATCTTCTTGAGAAGGACGGACGCAAGGATGGACTTAACGGCCTGCGCTATTCCTGGACACTTGATGTGAATACGCAGTTTTCAGAGCTTGTGGGGGCGTATATTGTGGATACAATCCGCTGGGATGACCATATGTATGACGCCGTTTCCGGTCTGCAGGTCTATAATGAAAAGGGCAGGCTTGTTAAAAGCCTCCCTATATCAGAAAAAATACCTGCTGACCCTATTGCATACGCCTCTGTTACAAAAGAAAATATTGAGGGGCTTGCCGGGGGAGAGACAGATCCCTTCTATTACAAATACTCAGAAGGGGGAAGTACATATGCAGTTTTGATAATTCCCTTTGGAAGTGAATTGCAGAACCAGAAGCTGAAGCTGAAATATTATACGGAAGTTAATATTGGCGGTATACCTGTTGACCAGTGGCAGGAAGAAAACAGCAATGGAGTCAAGAAACTGACAAATAATGCAAAATTCATCTGGAACAGATATATATACGGAGTCGGACCGGGATGGGATGATTTCGAGTACAGTGCGGACTTAAATAAAGAAATATCAGATCAAGTGACACTTGGCACGAAATCAGCGGGAAATTACGATGAAACTACCCGCAGGATGCAGTGGAAGTTTACTGTGAACGGCTATGGCGCTAATTTAAACAATATGTCTGTTGCAGATATCCTTCCGCCTGATAAGTATGAACTGGACAGTGTAGAGATCAGCTATAGGAAATATCTCCGTGACGGCAGTTCATCCGCAGTAGAAACCATGGGACAGGACAGCGGGGGACAGAAACCCTATTTCAGCCTGGATACATCCACAGGAAATATAAGCATACAATTAGGGGATGTCAGCCAGCAGGAGTACTACGAGATATTTTTGGATGCGGTGGTCATGGATCCGGAAATTATGTCTACCCAGGGGGATAACGCAGGGACACTTTCCAACACAGCAGTACTTAAGGCAAATGTAAATGGGAAAGATAAAGAAAATCAGCTGACGGCTGAAAAGACAGTCCCGAATACTCTGATAGCTAAAGAAGCTGTGGGCGGCTATGACTACAGTACACGTGAAATAGCGTGGAAGACTACTGTGGACATGAACTATACCCCTGTCACAGGTATGGTATTGACGGACATACTGCCGGTGGGCAGCTCCTTCTCTGAGCTTTCCCGGGTGGCCCTGGTGGATAAAGACGGAAACACAGAGGAAGGGAAAGTTAACGGTTCAGCAGATGGAAGTACAGTTGAGTTTGACAGCGGCATCAGGATTACGCTTAATATCACAGAGGGAAAAACGGAGGATGGAAGCTATACCCAGGATACAGCAGTATTTAAATTTACGGATCAGCTTGGTGCAGAAATGGAAAGCCGGCACAGTTTTGTGATTGAGTATAAGACCAGATTTACTGATGAAGCATATCTGAGGAATATATTTCAGAATGATACGCAGGTCAAGGTATTAAATGAGGCTGTGCTCACCGGAAAAGTCAGGGGGACAGATGTTAAAGCCGGAGCAGCGGCGGCCGCAGCCCTGTATATCAAGAATAATAAAATCAGTAAAAATGGAACATATGACAGTGATGAGGGACTAATACACTGGCAGATCATGGTCAATGAGAGCAGGGCAGACCTGCAGGGCATGAGGATTGTAGATAAGATGGGAGACCAGCCCCTTGAGATCGACGATGAATCTGTCACCCTGTCAAAGGTAGACGGCGGCAATGCTGAACTGCTGGCCAGCAGGAGAGACGGCAGTACAGGCGATGGTGGATTTAAAGGCGGACTGGCTGTAAGCCCGCAGGAGATATCATACACAATACCTGCAGACTATGGAACAGAGACACTTCTGCTGGAATTTGATACAGTACTGACAGAGAGTGCAACGGCGGACCAGATCAGCAACAGGGCCAGCCTGATGGACCGGGATGCAGTATATCAGGAGTCCAATGATTCAAACGGGGGCTATACAGGTGACTTTGACATGGATGCCTATGTGCAGTCTGCCAAAAAGCCTGTATTCCAGATACTGAAGACAAGTTCTAATGATGACAGGAACAGCAGCAAGCTTCCGCTGGCCGGCGCCAGGTTCAGGCTGGAAGCATATATGGACACTGATGGAGACGGAATATACACTCCGGACACCCGTTATGATAAAGCAGGGACTACAGGGATGGACGGAAAACTGGCGTTTGTGAACCTGAAATGGGATACAGTGTATCATATAACAGAGACGGAAGCAGCAGAAGGTTATCAGCTCACGGCAGAAGACAGGTATTACATATTTAAAAAAGCTTCTGATGACCAGAATATACAGCTTAATGTAAATGGCAGCACAAAGAATGTTATCTGTATGACCGGAGGAACTGCGGTTGGCGGGGGTAATGGGGAGTTTGCAGAGGCAAACCTGGTGATCCATAATAAACCTGACGCTGATCTGGAAATAAAATTTATAAAAAAATATCCGGATGGCACCACGGCAGGCAGCGATGAAGTTAAATTTGAACTGAAAGATAAAAAGGGCCAGCTTGTAACAAAAAGCGCTGTCACAGATGAAAATGGCATTGTCAGCTTCGGGGACGTGGATCCGGGGGATTATACACTGACAGAAATCAAGTCTCCTGATCCCTATGACCAGGGGGTATCCTTTGACGTCACACTAAAGGCAGATAAAACATATACAATCACACTTGCCAGCGGGAATGCATCCGTAACAACTGACGCATCCCAGGTCAGCATAGTTTCAAATGATTATGCCAGGGGTACGATCCTGCTCAAAAAGACAGATTCTGTGGAGGCTCATCAGATCCCTTTGGCCGGTGCTGTATACACGCTGTGTGATGACAAGGGGATACCTGTGAAGAATGTAAAGGGAGAGAATATAACAGCAGCCAGCAGTGCAGATGGAATCCTCCGCTTTGAAAATATCTCCTACAGACCGGGCGGCTACATTCTGACAGAGACAGTATCTCCTGACGGATATGAGGAACCGGGAGCATTACAGCAGGTTACGGTTTCAGATACTGCTATGAAGGCTGCACTGGCAGCAGAGTCAAACAGTGAGGGAAAGGCAAAGACATTTACTGTTGATTTATCTTCTGAGGCGGAAAAGGCGAACTGGCAGAGAAATACCCGGACAAAAGGCTCTGTATCCTTTACAAAGAAAAACGATGCCCAAATTCCGGAGGCACTGTCCGGGCGTCAGTTTAAGCTTCTGTACAATGACAGTGACGGTTATAACGGGTGGACAAAAGGGACAGAGGCTGGCGGCACTGCTGAGGCGGATGGTACTGGAACAGTAACTTTTACAGATATACCATATGGCAACTACAGGCTGGTGGAGGTAACATCAGAAGGCGATATTTACCAGGAATACGCAAAAGACTTCACCCTGCGCAGCGCGATGGCGGACAGCCTTAAGGCAAACAGGGAAGATGCGGATCAGGACAATAATAACATTTTTCATGTGCAAGTGGCTGACCCGGTAATAAATACACTTATTAAAGGCTCCTTCAGCCTGATAAAAACTGACGGCGCTACGGAGGAACCGTTAAAGGATGTAATATTTAAGCTCACAGGCACAAACGCCTATGGTGAGGAAATATTATTTGAGGAGACCAGCAATGCGGAAGGGAGCATTTCTTTTGACCAGATACCCGTAGGAGATCGGGAAGATGTATCGGGAGCCATAAAGCCTTATCTGCTGTCGGAAGTCCGGCCTGACGGTTACGTGGAGCCGGCAGAGTACCATATTTATGTAAAATCTGTCAACAAAGGGACTGGAGCGGACATAGACAATGAGGCGGAGATCAGGATAGTGCCTCTGGACGCATCAGGCAGTGAGGATACCGGAGAGGCAGCAGTCCTGGATCCTGACACTCCTTATGAAATTAAGAATACGCCTGTAAAAGGCAGTCTGGAATTCAAAAAGGTAAGTGCCAAAGATTCCACAAAAGGACTGAAAGGCGCTGAATATACATTATACAGGCTGGTGGGAGGAGTCAGGGCTGATGATGAGCAGATTCAGAAAAACAGCGCCCTTTCTCCCATTACGGGAACATCAAAAGATGACGGGATTATAGAGTTTGAAAATATTGAATATGGAAACTATGAGCTGGCGGAAACAAAAGCGCCCAGCGGATATCAGCTGGATCCTGTGCCGGTTCAGATAACAAAAGAAATGCTGAAAGATGGGCTGTCTGCGAATAAGAATGAGTTTGCCCACGCTCTGGCAGATGTAAGTGATGACCCTACATCACTCTCTGTTGAAAAGCAGGATCAGTTTGGGCAGGCAGTCACAGGGGCCGTGTTAAAGCTGACAGGAAAGTTTGCTGATGAGGAGCTGACAAGGACAGGCATTAGCTGGACGACAGACGGGGGACAGAAAGATATATCCCAGAACCTGATCGTAGGAGAGAGCTATACGCTGACAGAAGTGTCCGCTCCGGACTCCGGCCTGTACAGAATGATTTCGCCTGTACAGTTTACGGTAGAAAGTGATGGTTCTGTTCATATGACAGGCGGTGATACTAATGAATATTCTTATTCTGAAGGCGTCCTGACACTTAAGGATTATTATTATCTGGCACAGGTAGAGTTGGTTAAGACAGATTCCGTCAGCAAAGCAGGCATGCCGGATGTTGTATTCAGCCTGTATAAGCAGACAGGAGAGGAACCGGACACAGACAGGGATATACTGATTGCCGGCGGCCTTGCCACCGGCCCGGAAGGCAGATGGGATTCCTCGTCTGCAGGTGGTGTGGACAATCCGGTTACAAAAGGCAGTCTCACAGACGGCCTGTGTCCTGGCAGCTATTATTTTGTAGAGATAAGCTGCGGCGAAAGGCATAAGCTGGATCAGACACCACAAAAATTTGAGATTACACAGAAGAATTTTACTGATATTCCAGAAGGAGAAGAGCCGCAGGTCAGACTTAATATTGAGAATGAACCTATTGAGGTGAAGCTTCAGAAGGTTGACAGTAAAAGCGGGGAGATGCTGGAAGGAGCTGAATTTACACTGACGGACCTGGCAGGGTCATCTGAACAGACAGTAGAAACAGGGGAAAACGGGATGGTAATACTGCCCGGTATTGTAAGCGGCAGAAGCTACCGCCTTGAGGAAACAAAAGCCCCCGCAGGCTATATTCTGAGTGACCTCCATCCCTCAGTGGAATTTACAGTAGAAGCTGATGGAAGTGTGTCCTTTATAAAGACTGAGAATACACCAGGAAATGACAGCATCACAGGGGATAAAACAGAAGCACTCATTTTTGCAGATGCAGCTGTAAAGGCAGGTATCAGAAAGCTCTCGCCCGAAGGTGATGAACTGACTGGATGGGAGTTTTCTGTCACAGGCATATTTGCTGAAGGTAAGGGTAAGACTGCAGGTTCACAGAGTACCATTAAGGTATCTGACAGCAGCCCTGAACTGCCGGAGGGCAGGCTGATTGCAGGAAACAGTTATCAGGTAAAAGAAATAAAAGCGCCGGCGGGGTATATCCGTCCGGAATGTAAATACACCATCTGTGTAAACAGTGACGGCACACTTGCACTTGATCCTGACTCCGGCCAGGGGGCGCTGACAGACAATGATGCTGCAGGCACCACAGGAGCATTGCTTAAGATTACTGACCAGCCGCTTAAATTTGGAGTGGATAAGGTAAGCAATGAGGCAGGCAAGAGCCAGCCTGACAGCCAGGATGTGGAACGGGTCACCGGGGCCGTGCTGGAGATACGTGATGAAAATGGCAGTCTCTTAAGTCCCGCAGCTGTCTGGACCAGCGATGGTGCAGCTCCCCATATGATCCTGGAGCTGCCGGCCGGCTCGTACCAGGTGGTGGAGACAGAGGCGCCTTATGGCTATTGTACTGCCGATCCGGTTGTTTTCCGGCTGAATGATAACAATACAATAGAAGTCCTGTCAGGTCCTGGCAAGGTCACAACAGGAGATGACGGCATCCAGGTACTCCAAATGACGGATACAGTAGTCAGCAGCCATGTAAAACTTGTGAAAATGAGGCAGAGTGAAACAGGGCGGGAGCCTTTGGAAGGTGCTGCCTTTAACCTCTATATGCAAAAAGGAGAGAATGCCGATATTACAGAAGATATACTTGTGTCAGCAGATATACTCACAAATGCTTCAGGCAGCTGGACCACTGAGGGAAATGCGGCTGTCCGTACAGATAATGGCCAGCCTTTGTCAGAAGGACTGAGGACTGGAAAGTATTATTTTTACGAGACAGAGACAGGCAGTAATACATGGCTGGATCCTGAGACCCGTATCTTTGCTTTTGAGATAGAGGAGAAAGACCATGGGACTGTTGTAGAGGTAAATGCTGTAAATGCAGCATATATCTCCCATGTATCCTTAAAGAAAGTAGACTGCGTGGATAACTCTCCTGTATCAGGTGCAGAGTTCACATTGTTTGTTGAGAAGGAGGGGCAGTGGGAAAGGACAGAAGCCCAAAGGACAGATGTAAATGGAGAAGTTTTCTTTGACCTGCAGGTAAAAGGCAGATACAGCCTTGCAGAGACAAAAGCAGCATATGGTTACCAGCTGGATGAAGATGCTCCGTATACTGCAGAGTTTACGGCAGATGACTCCTCATATGGAATGACACTGGCGCTGCAGGAAGTAATAGGGCAGGAAGAAGCAGATGCATTTGCGCCTGTACAGAAGAACGCCATATACAAGGACGGCAGTGTGGCCAATTTAAGAGAGCTTGGGATACTGGAACTGACAAAGACAGACCGGGAGGCCCAAAAACTGCTAAACGGGGTGGAATTTACATTATTCAGGGAAGATGATGGAGGACGGTATGAGAAGGCAGGCTCCTTTATCACAGGAAACCAGTATGTGTATACGGATGGCCAGTTTACCGGACAGGAATATGAAGAAGGAAAACTGAAGGTGAAAGGCCTGGACTGGGGCAATTACTATATTCAGGAGACAAGATCTCTGGAGGGTTACCAGTTAAATGACAGTAAATTTGAATTTACCATTGGCAAACTGAATGGTGAGATCATACTCAGAGCCGACCAGGGAAGCATTACAAATGAAAAGACAAATATCTTTTTCTATAAATATGGAAGAGTCATGGAAGACTGCGCAGATCCGGGATTAGAGGGAGTACCTGAACCTGGGTATGCAGTTCCAAAAGCCGGTGCAGAATTTACCATTTACAAGGACGGGCAGTGCTCAGAGGAAATAGAGAAAGGTATCAGCCGCGGGGACGGACGTGTGGAATTTACAGGGCTGCCGGAGGGTACTTACTATATTAAAGAAACAAAGGCTCCGGCAGGCTGTCTGAGAGATGATACAGTTTATAAGGCAGCCCTGGATAAAAACGGTATGTATGGAGGCCTGTATACCGGGGATGAAAAGGAAGTCACGGATATTACCATCGTCAATGATGTGGCAAGGACTGACATTACCCTGAGGAAAGTCTCTGAACAGGATCTGGATCTGGTACTGCCGGGTTCTGAATACGGATTGTACAAGAAAACAGACATGATACCAAAACCGCAGATGAAGGCTGCTATGATGCTTTCAGGTGCACAGCTGCCGCTGGCTGCTCAGGAGGAAGAATGGACCCTGATTGCCAGGGCTGTCACAGATGAGAAGGGCATACTCGCCTTTAAGGGAGTGCTCATGGATACGGAATACATGATCAGAGAGTTAAAGGCGCCGGATGGCAGCCAGGTCTCTGCGAATCCTGTCTCAATACAGTTTACAGCGGACAAAAACGGAAAGGTAAGAGTCGCTGAGGTAAAAGACGGGAATCAGACAGCTGAGGTGGATCTTGAGACAGGAGAGATTGTGTGGAGGGAACCTCCGATCATGCTGGGATTCTGGAAACGTAATACTGATGGAGATGCTCTTGCCGGGGCAGTGCTCCAGCTGCAGGATATGCAGGGAAATGTGGTTGACGAATGGATATCCTCCGATACAGAGCGACATATTATCTATGGTGACAAAATGGATGGAAAAATAGTGGCAGGAAACCAATATAAACTGGTGGAAACTGCTGCCCCGCAAGGGTATGCTGAAGCGGAGCCTGTAATATTTACTGTGGAAGCTTCACCCACAGGGCCAAATGAAAATGCGGTACAGGAAATTGTCATGACGGATGAGAAACAGGAGCCGGAGACAGAAGAGTCAGAGACAGAGGGACCGCAGACAGAGGAACCATCTACAGAAGGGCCGCAGACAGAGGAACCGTCAACAGAAGGGCTGCAGACAGAGGCGCCATCTACAGAAGCACCGTCCACAGAGAAACCAAAGACAGAGGAGCCTTCCACAGACAAGCCGGGCACTGAGGCGCCAGCTAAGGCGCAGACGCCGGAAACAAAAGCGCCATCAGGAGGGGAGGCCGCAAAGACGGCAGATAATACGCCTGTCGTGTGGTATTTGGTTCTTATGGCAGCCGCCGCCGCACTCTGTGCAGAACTTATGTTATATAGAAGAAAAGGCGGTAACCGGAAGTAAGACTATTACTGTTGTTCTTGTAAATCAGGATATAATCAAATATAATCTTATATAGAAACCTATGAACTATTATAAATACTGGAATATTTATATTACCCTGTAAAGGGCCGGGAGGATGAATAAGATTATGGACACTTCAATGAAAATCGTAATTTTGGAAGCAAATGCTCTGGGAAAAGATATAGACCTGTCCGTGTTTGATAAGCTGGGACATGTGACAAAATTTGGACAGACGGACTGGGAGGATCAGGTGATCGACCGTGTGGCGGATGCAGACATCATCATAGACAATAAGGTGCCTATGAATGCGCACACACTCCAGAAAGCTGCACATTTAAAGATGATAGCAGTGACGGCTACGGGCACTAATATGATTGACAGAGAATATATGAAAGAAAGAGGCATAGCCGTGGCGAATGTGGGGGGATATTCTACAGATTCAGTCACACAGCACACATTTGCTCTGGCCCTGTTTCTGACGCAGCAGCTGGCCTATTATGACAAGTATGTAAAAGACGGTGAGTATGTAAAAAGTGATATATTTACACACTTTGGCACACCCATCCATGAACTGAAGGGAATGACCTGGGGAATCATCGGACTGGGTGATATAGGAAAAAGCGTGGCACAGGCGGCGGAGGCTTTTGGATGCCGGGTGATCTATTATTCCACTTCGGGAAAAAATAAGAATCCTGATTATGAACAGGCAGACTGGCAGACGCTCCTGAAGGAGTCTGATATCATCTCCATCCATGCGCCGTTAAATGACAAAACTGAGGGAATGATGAATCTGGAGGCCTTTAAGCAGATGAAAAAGACGGCAATCCTGATCAATGTGGGCAGAGGCCCTATTGTGAATGAGCAGGATCTTGTAACGGCGTTAAATGAGGGCATGATCGCCGGCGCGGGGCTGGATGTGATCTCTGTGGAGCCCATGAGGGCGGATAATCCCCTGCTGCAGATAAAGGACAGCCGGAAACTGATCGTCACGCCTCATGTGGCCTGGGCGACAAGAGAGGCCAGGCAGCGGCTCGTGGATGAAGTATATCTGAATGTAAAAGCATTTTTAGAAGGTGAAAAGAGGAACCTGATCTAAAGTCTGTGTCAGTCCTTTTCAATTATCAGTCCTCTTCAATCACCTGAAGCTCTAAATAGTCAAAATCAATCTGTTCAATAAAGTTATCCTGATAAAAACGGGCTTTGCTGTGACGTTTGAATTCTGATGCAGTGGCATCCAGCCAGATTGGCTTGCCAAGGTCAAACTCATAGCAGAGCTCATCTAATGCATGGAACACCTTATGTGTCCTTGTGTCGTTTCCGGTGTCTGTGATGACAGCATCACGCACCAGGTGGTTATCTTTAATAATCTTACCCCAAATTCTCATATGGCAGTATCCCTTCTGTACTATTGCAACTGCCCTGTCATGGAACAGTTACTTACAATTTTATATTTTGTGCTGTCTTGGGAGATGATAGTAACATTCCCGCTTCTTTAGAATTTTACTACAGATTTGCCGTACAGGGAAGGGGAAATTATCGGCAGGTACACTGCCGGTTGATTTTTTTGAAGATTAATTAACTTTTACTCCATTGTGTTTCCGGCAGGTTCCTTTATAATGGTATAAAAGAGGTGAAGATATGAAAGAGATTAATCTGGGCAGAGTTATTATGAGAAAGAGGCATGAGCGGGGTGTCACGCAGGATGAGCTGGCTTTTGCCATGGGAGTATCAAAGGCAGCAGTGTCAAAATGGGAGACAGGGCAGTCTTATCCTGATATTACGCTTCTTCCGCAGCTGGCTGCGTTTTTTAATATCAGCACAGATGAGCTGATCGGATATGAGCCGCAGATGCTAAAGGAAGATATAAGAAAGCTCTATTACAGGCTGTCGTCAGAATTTGCCAGCAGGCCCTTTGAGGAAGTATTAAAAGAATGTGAGGAGATCATCAGGAAATATTATTCCTGCTTTCCGCTCCTTCGCCAGATGGCGCTGCTGCTGTTAAACCATGTTTCAGAGAGCGGGGATATGGACAGGATTCTGCAAATGGTTGTCAGTCTCTGCCTCCGGGTGGAAAAAGAGGGAGAAGACATGGAAGACGTAAGGCAGGCAGCATTTATGCGAGCCTGCTGTTATCTGACACAGCAGAAGCCGGAGAAGGCTCTGGAGATCCTGGGGGAGGACATAAATCCTCTGAACCAGGAAAGGGCAATGCTTGCCCAGGTTTACCTGGCTATGGGAAAGTCTCAGAAGGCAGAGGAGGTACTCCAGACAAACATGTATCAATACCTTCTGTCCCTGATAAGCGATGCTGTTGCATTTGTATATTTAAAGCAGGATGATATGGAGAAGGTGGAGGAAACAATACAAAGGATAAGGGGCGTGATAGATCTGTATCACATAGAAAGTATGCATCCCTGCGCCACACTTAACTTTTATATGGTATGTGCACAGGCGTACTGCGGTGCAGAGATGGATGAAAAAGCTCTTGGCATGCTGAAGGAGTATGTGAGGGTCTGCACTACATCTCCGGATCTGTATTCACTGCACGGGGATGAATATTTTGACAGAGTGGATGCCTGGATCAATAATTTTGAACCGGGGAACAAAGCGCCAAAGGATGCCAGAACGATCAGGCAGTCTCTGCTTGCAGGCTTGACAAACAACCCTTCTTTGCCCAGGCTGGCCAAGAAGGAGGAATTCATAAAAATGGCTGAAAGCTTACAATTCAAATTGGGAGGGGAATAGGATGGATGTGTTAATAGAATATCTGCCGGTTTTAATACCGCTTATCGTATTGGAGGTTGCCTTGGCACTGACAGCCCTGATCCATGTGCTGAGGCATCCGAATTATAGATTTGGCAATAAAGTTTTCTGGTGTATTTTTGTAGTCATTGTGCAATTTATAGGGCCGATAGTTTACTTTGCGGCAGGCAGGGGTGAAGAAGAATGAATGCTCTTGAAATCAAAGGATTAGTAAAAAGGTTTGGAAGCCATACAGTGATAGAGGGATTGTCGTTTGAAGTTCCCGAGAATTGTGTCTATGGATTTATTGGACAGAACGGGGCAGGGAAGACCACTACTATGAAAATGATTTTGGGGCTGTTAAAGCCGGATGAGGGCAGTATCAGGGTATACAATGAACAGGTCAGATACGGGCAGACAGATACCAACAGGTATATAGGATATCTGCCTGATGTTCCCGAATTTTACAATTATATGCGTCCGGCAGAATATCTCAGGCTCTGCGGTGAAATAACCGGGTGTCCGTCCGGTAGCCTGAAACAGAAGAGCGGGGAGCTTCTTGAACTGGTGGGGCTGAAGAATGTAAATAAAAAGATCGGCGGCTTTTCACGGGGTATGAAGCAGCGCCTGGGGTTTGCCCAGGCACTTTTAAATGAGCCAAGACTTCTGTTATGTGACGAACCCACATCGGCTCTGGACCCTGTGGGAAGGAAGGAGATACTGGATATTTTAGAGAACATTAAGGGAAAGACTACAGTTATTTTCTCCACACATATCCTCTCCGACGTAGAGCGCGTCTGCGACAGGATAGCAGTGCTGGATCAGGGGCGTCTGCGCCTGGAAGGGCCGCTGGATGAGATCAAGAAAAAGCACAGGAGCGGGAAATTGCTGGCGGAGTTCGGAACAGAAAAAGAGGCTGCCGGGTTTGAAGCTATGGATTTTGTTAAAAAGACAGGGGCGGATGTCAAGAGAGAGGGAAGAAAAGTGATCCTTTGCTCAGGCAATACGAGAGAAGTACAGAAGGCCATTCTGTGCGGACTGGCTGGTATGGATGATATGCCTCTGAAGATAGAAGTGCTGGAGCCTTCTCTTGAGAACCTTTTTATGGAGGTGGTGGAATGAGGGCATATGCAGCTTTTGTAAAAAAGGAATTTCTGGAGATGAGCAGGACATATAAGCTTCTGATAATGGGTATCATTTTTGGCGTTCTGGGACTGATGAACCCTCTTACAGCTAAATTCACACCAGATCTGCTGGCTGCTTTAATGCCGGCAGGCATGACGATCGAGTTGGGGGAACCGTCAGTTATGAACTCCTGGATGCAGTTTTTTAAAAACATACCTCAGATGGGGCTGATCGTGGCTGCCGTACTTTTTGGCGGTATCCTGGGAAACGAGATATCCAAAGGCACGCTCATAAATCTGCTGACAAAGGGACTCTCAAGAAATACAGTAGTTCTGGCTAAGTTTACTGCCTGGGGCATCATGTGGACATGCAGCTATGCTCTAAGCTTTATCATCACCCTCCTGTATACAAATTACTATTGGGAAGATTCAGCTGATTCTGTTCTTTTGGCAGGAGCTGTATCAGGAGTATGGATATTTGGCCTGCTTCTGATAGCGGCGGCTTTGCTGGGCGGCTCACTTTTTGCCAGTATGTACGGAAGCCTGCTGTTCATGGGAGGAATTGTAGTCATACAGTTTCTGCTTGGTATCATCCCGGATCTTGGACGGTGGATGCCAACAGGACTGATCTCCAATAATATGAGCCTGCTTGAAGGAAATATGGGATTGGCAGGTTTTATGAGGCCTCTGCTTACGGCAGTGCTGCTTACTGCCCTGTTTTTGGGGCTTTCCTGTGCAGTGTTCAGGAAAAAACAATTATAGGTTACTGCTCACTTCGTCACCAGTAACACGCTCCGCGATGCACAGAAACGGCAAGAAACGCCGTTTCGCGCTGCAAAACCCGGGCATGAGCCCGCCCGCCGCTATCTGTCCGCGGCGGCTAGGGTGGCAGTGTCATATGCCACAAGCAGGTCTACCATCCTGTTATAGCTGCTGACACCGTCGCTGTCTCCGTTGGCTTTCAGATATGTATCATTTACCTTGGAAGCAGCCTTTGCTATCTGCCCGTCATACTGGCGCCAGAACATGGTGTTGGCATTTAAGTCGGCTTCTACGTCGGGAAGGAGGCTGCTGCGCACCTGGCTGTAAAGGTCTGCATCTGTCCTGTAAAGTACATTTGTAGTATAGATCCATGCGAGGAGACTGCCGCTGTACTTAAAATCAGGAGAGTCAGAGCTCATACATGCCAGATAAGCTATAAAATTGGCTTCATCCTCCTGCATATACCCTCTGAGATGAGAGAGCTCATGGCATGCTGTGAAAGGAAGATTGAAGGCTGTCATATCACTGTTATAGTTTGCCTCTATGGTAAACGGGGAGTAGATGCCGCTTGTCTTCTGTACAGAGAGGATATCTGACACCAGCAGTTTTTTTGGCCTTGGATAGTAGCCCTGGAGGTCTTTATAAGACTGGCTTAAAGACTTCATGGCATTCACCGCCTCTTTTTTCAGCCCGGAACCTTCAACAGCTACTCCGTCTTCATTTCTGGCAACCATGGGGGCCCAGTAATTAACATCTTCAGTGAGCTTACGGCAGAGGTCTGCAAGCTCATTTTTTGTGTACTCCCGGGTAAACAAATTATTCTGCCGGGAGAATGAAGCCTTTTTGTAATTGATGCCGCAGCCCAGTGTATAAGTAAAGAGCAGCACTGAGAGGATAAGCAGCAGTGAGGTACCTGATTTGGCCAGGGTCACCAGCCTGGATTTTTTGAACGCTATCCTGTACAGGAACACTAAAAATCCCCCGCACAGTCCCAGCAGCAGGGTATACAGGGCAATTTCTGACACAGAGAAAGGAAATAATGAAAAAAAGCGCCCGAATATTTCCACCAGGTATCTGTAGACATAGTCACAGTACCACTGGGCAAATACGGCGCTTTTATCGGCAATAAAAAGCAAAAGTGTGCTTGCGGATAAAAGGATCACACTGATAATCCCTTTTGCTGCAGGTCTTCTGAATTTTGAATATTTTGTCCTACTGTTATCAGCCATTCCCATCCCCCCGTATGATTAAGCTTGCTTCTGATAAAAAACAGATAATATTATGATTATCTTAAGTTTACCAAGAAATCATTAAGGAAATAGGAACTAATTGTGAATAAATTGAAACTAAATGTCGAAATCTCCTGATAATCCTGATTAATTTATGGATTCCGGCAGTTCTGGAAAGGGAATAAAGGGGCTGGGGGGATCAGGATGGCATCCCAGCATTTTTTCCATCCAGATCATATCATACCACTGTCCTGCTTTATACCCGCATTTTGTAAAATGTGCCACGGTGGTATATCCCAGATTTTCGTGGAAGCTTATGCTCTCAGGATTGGGGTATGCAATGCATGCATTCAGATTTAATATGTTCTGTCTGCTTAAAGCATTTTCCAGAGCGCGGTACAGCTGGGTGCCCGTACCTCTGCCATGGCAGCCTTCACGGATGTAGATAGAAGTTTCCACAGACCAGGCATAGGCTGCCCTGTCTTTAAAAGCTGAGGCATACGCATACCCCAGTATTCTGCCCTCTGAAACTGCCGCAAGGTAAGGATATTTTGACAATATACCACGTATTCTGCCTGCAAATTCATCTTCGGACGGGACTTCATACTCAAAGGTAATTCCCGTATTCTTCACATAATGTGCATATATGGACAACAATTCCGGGGCATCTTTTTCTGATGCAGTGCGTATTGTAATATTATCTGCACAGGCAGCTGATGTATTATTTATTTTATGATCTGACATCTGCATATTATTCAGTCTCCTCCAGTATATCGTATTCTGTCAGAGGTGCACTTTCTTCCAGCTGTCCTTCAGGAAGCGTGATAGTATATCCGGAATCAGGATTGAAAAAGGCATACACAGCTTCACTTAAGGAATGGATCCTGCTGACGGCTTGTGCGTCATCTGACCAGCCATTTGACATAATGCAGATGATATAGTCTCCTCCCGGTGAATAGACGATAGCCGTGTCATTTTCGCACCCTTCTACCTCCCCTGTCTTACTTGCTGAAACTACTTCAGACGGCAGGCTGTCCGGTATTTTATAGTCGATCTCCTGGCCCAGAAGCAGGGATTCCATTTCCCTGGAAGCCAGATGGGAGACCATTTCCCCCCTGTAGACATATTCCAGGAACATACCGCAGTCCTTGGCGGAGGTTTGGTTCAGGCGTCCGTCATCAGACCAGAGACTGGGATCAGCCAGCCCGTTGACCTGTTCAGTGTTTGTAAAACCGTATTCCCGGATGAAATTGTTGACAATTACCATTCCTTTGGAATGATCGCCGTCAGGGTCCAGCGCACGCACAAGAGTGTTCGCTGACTCGTTGTCGCTGACAGTGATCATATTATACAGAGCGTCGGAGATTGTCAGATTGTCATCGATGGCATTCATTCCCATCTGTTCATATACTGCCCCCATAATGTAGAGCTTGATCAGGCTGGCAGCTTCCATGGGCTGGTCATTGATGATGATAGATCTGTCATTTTTCAGATCCTTTACATAAATGCTCCACCTTCCTTCGTATCTGTCTGTCATATATGTCAATATAGTCTCCAGGTCTGTCCAGGAGAGAGGGGCTTCTGTGATCTCTATCTTTATATCTGAAGTTATAAGCTTATATTTTTTGAGATACGCTTCGATAAAATCCTCAGGAATTATGAACCAGTCTGCCTGCTCATCAGATATTTTGTACTGTGAGTACGGAAGAAGAGGATTTTCACTGTCTGTCCGGAGGATATCACCCGGTTTGTACAGGCGGTCCACATCCATATGCCCTTCTGTCTCTATCTCTGTCTCCGTTCCGCTTTCAGAGCTGTTCTTTGTGGTATTTTCAGAGTCTTTTTCCGTAGTATTTTCAGAGCCGTTCCCGGTGACATTTCCAGTTCCTTTCCTGCTGTCTGTTTCCGTCTCTTCTTCTGACTTGGCGCCTGCATTTGATTCAGCCGCAGCATCTGTATCGGATTCAGCCTCTGTTTCTGCATCAGATTCGACTACTGCAGCTGCGCCTGATCCGGCTGGGGCTTCTGTATCAGATCCAGACGCCATTTCAGAACTGCCGGGAGCAGGGGGGACTTGAGTTTCAGACTCCGTCCGGCTGCTGCCGGGGCGCCAGGCCCCGGATTCCGTTTCTGCCTCAGGGACAGAAGCGGGGATGGCCGGATCAGATCCGGCCCAGATGCCCAGCAGGACAGCGAAGAACAGGACAGCGCAGCCCTGCAGGACCGGTTTTATATATTCTCTGTATTTTTTTAACATATAGATAATGCTCCCCTTTAAGATAAAATATTCCTGTTTATTTTTACTTGTAATATTCGCATTACGGACTCATCTATCCGGCTTTCGGGAATGCTTCCGTCCTGCACAGCGTTTAATACAGCGTTATAAGATTCCCCCAGATATGCCGGCATGAGAAATATGTCAGCTCCGGCATTCAGAGAAGCCAGGACAGCTTCTGAGGCTGTGTAGTATTCTGTTATAGCGCCCATCTGAAGTGAATCGGTGATCACTACACCGTCATAGCCCAGTTCATCTCTGAGAAGCCCGGTGATCATCTCAAATGAAAGGGACGCTGGGTCATTATTTCCGGTTACGGCAGGCGCGGCAATGTGAGAGACCATGACCATATCAGTCCCGGCTCCGATGCCGGCCTTAAACGGCACAAACTCTGTACTGCGCAGCCCTTCCAGGTCCTGGTCTGTGGCAGAAAATCCCGTGTGGGAATCTGTGGAAGTATCTCCGTGTCCGGGAAAATGCTTGATGCTGCTGGCTACGTTATTGTTGTGAAGCCCGTAGATCTCCTGTGCGACCATTGCAGCAGCCACCTGGGGATCAGAAGAAAAAGCTCTGTCACCGATCACTGTATTTTCCGGATTGGTAGCCACATCAGCCACAGGTGCAAAGTCCAGATTAAATCCCAGCTCCCGTATTTCCCGGCCGATGGTATCCCCAGCCTCGTAGGCCTTTGAGGTATCATTTGTATCTCCTATCTCCCTCATATTGGGAAACCAGGTGCAGTCCATCTCAGGGTTACGCCCTATCCTGGAGACGATACCGCCTTCTTCATCTACGCCGATAAAAAGCCCTGTATCGCTGGCGCTTTGAAATTCAGCTATCATTTCAGCTGTCTGTGTACGGTTTAATATGTTCCCTTCGAAAAGAACAATGCCGCCCAGATGGTATTTCTGTATGTTCTCTGTGATTGAGTCATTGCAGGATATAACACTTCCGTCAGTGTACATGTCGATCATTTCAGGAGTTACCAAAAACATCTGGCCAACCTTTTCTTCCAGAGTCATACCCAGCAGAATGTGCTGTGCCTGCTCCCTGGCGGAATCGGCCTGCACGGGCGCGTTCGTCTCCTGAAGTTTTTCTGTTTCTGTTACTGGCTGTGTCTCCCAAGAATCAGGACTCTCTGTTTCTGTATTATCCTGCCCGGAGGCAGTGTCAGCTTCTGTATTCTGTATAACTTTTTCTGCAGTTTCCTTTTCGGTAACATCACTTGCAGAATCTCCGAATAAACTGCAGCCGCTCAAGGTGATGGCAGCTGCCAGAGAGACGGCAAGTAAGAAGCGCCGTGTTTGTCTCATGATAAATTCCTTCTCGTATTTGACTTTGATCGAACCTATAGGAGTAACCATTCAATATATGATCAGTTACCTATAGGAAATAATACAATATTCCATTTGCAAAGTAAAGAATATTCTGTGGGGGGAGATATGCTGTTTATATTATTTTGGCGCTGTAACTCCCGGATTTTCGTATGAAACCTCTTGATAATTCTGTAAAATTATGATACTTTACTAGGGTGACATGACAGCTGTCAAACAATGGACGGTCAGCATGGAGCGAAGGAGAGAAGAGGAGGAGAAGATGAAACTGATAAAGAAATATCTGAACAGGATTTTTATTGACGGCCTGACCGGTATGGCCCAGGGGCTGTTTGCCACATTGATCGTGGGCACGATCATCCAGCAGCTGGGAAATCTCATAGGCGGGGAAGCAGGGGCCATTATCTTCCAGCTGGGAAAAGTGGCTGCGGCCATGACCAGCGCGGGCATAGGCGTGGGTGTGGCATATAGGTTTAAGGAGAGCCCCCTTGTAGTCCTGTCGGCAGCAACAGCAGGAACAGTGGGAGGCTATGCCAGCAAGATACTGGCAGGAACCCTGATCACAGAGGGCAATGTGCTGCTTGCCGGACCAGGGGAACCTCTGGGAGCTTTTATTGCAGCATACATAGCCATTGAAGTGGGCCATCTCGTATCAGGAAAGACGAAGATAGATATTCTGGTGACACCAATAGTAACCATCATGGCCGGCTCGGCAGTAGGGCTTCTTGCAGGGCCGCCCATATCCAGCTTTATGACAGGGCTGGGCGCTATTATCAACTGGGGGACAGAGCAGCAGCCATTCCTCATGGGAATAGTTGTATCCGTTGTCATGGGAATGATCCTGACACTCCCAATCAGTTCGGCTGCTCTGGGAATCATCATGAACCTGTCGGGACTTGCCGCGGGCGCTGCCACAGTGGGCTGCTGCTGCAACATGATAGGATTTGCCGTTGCCAGCTACAGAGAGAATAAGATCGGCGGTCTGCTGGCACAGGGGATCGGCACATCTATGCTCCAGGTGCCTAATATTGTAAGGAGGCCGCTGATATGGCTGCCTGCCATCCTCTCAAGTGCGATACTGGGGCCTGTGGGGACTATGCTGTTTAAGATGACGAACAATGCCACCGGATCAGGGATGGGAACAGCCGGACTTGTGGGACAGATCATGACCTTCCAGACCATGGTCCCTGCAGAAGGAGCCACAGTAGTCCTTCTGAAAATGAGCCTGATCCACTTTATACTTCCGGCGATCGTTACACTGCTGATATCAGAATTCATGAGGAAAAAGGGCCTGATTAAGTTTGGGGAAATGAAGCTGGATCTGTAATATCAGAGATATAATTACATCTGTTTTAGAAAAAGCCGCTGTGAGAGAAATAACAGTTCTCTCACAGCGGCTTTTAACATAATTATGAAGAAATACCGGCAGCCTGGAGTATATTTAAATTTTAATATATGCCGCCGAGCGGGGTCAGACAATTTCAGGAATAATATCTGTCAGACGGCGGGCCAGGCGTTCATGGCTGTCTTTATCCAGGTGCATGTAGTCATTGGGATGCATACTGATACCGTCTATCTCCCCGGCGTTCAGATAATGGCAGCCAAGGCGTCCTGCCACATCTTTAAACCATATGTGGAGGTTTTCTGACTTTTCAATACAGTCTGTGCCCATCTCTCCTGCGACAGCGGTTTTTTCATAGCCGCTTCCAATGGGGGCAGGGGTGATAATGAGAATATTTGGCCTGTTCCTCCATGCATCCTTTACAGAAATAGCTTTATTTACCAGCCGTTCCAGGCCTTTTCCTATATTTTCCGCGTTTACGTGGAAACGGTCCTTTGTATCATTTGTTCCAAGCATTATGATAAGCAGATCTACGGGTTCATGGCTCATGAGACATGAAAAAATGGAAGACATTCCATTTAGTCCTTCAAACAGCGGGTCTTCAAAGACAGTAGTCCTGCCGCTCAAGCCTTCTTCTGTCACATAGTACCCATCTCCCAGATATTTTTCCAGAAGGCAGGGCCAGCGTTCTTCTCTTGTAAAGCGGCCTCCGTCCTCTGATTTATATCCATGTGTATTAGAATCCCCAAAACAAACAATTGTTTTTTCCATATTTTTTACTCCTGTGTGTCACCAGTTTTTAGTCTCTTCTACAGCGCTGCGGATATCCTGATACAGCTTTATGATCTCAGGGTCGTGCTCATCAACAGGCAAAAACGGGAGACGCGGGTCCCCGATATTGACGCCGTCCATCCTGATTATGGTCTTGCAGGCTCCGTACATAGACGGGAAAGAGCAGAGACGGTAAATGAATAGCGTCACTTTCACCTGCATTTCCTGTGCTTTGGCTATCTCACCCCGGCGGATCAGCTCGTCCAGCTTCAGATACAGCTCGGGCATGGCGCCGTATGTACCGCCGATAGCCGCATCAGCGCCCATCAGGCGGCCTGCCAGAAATTGTTCATCAGGACCATTAAATACAATAAAATCTTTGCCTCCGGCCTGCTTGAAACGGAGAATATCGTGGCAGGGATCAGAGGAGCATTTGATACCGGCAACCCGTTCATTTTCCAGCATGCGGTTAAACAGCGGCATGGACAGGTTAAAGCCTGTCAGCTGCGGAATATTGTAGATAAAGAATGGAAGATCTGCGGCCTCTGTTATCTTTGTCCAGTGCTGGTAAACACTTTCCTCCCCCAGGTGATAATAGACACAGGGTACAGCAGAGGTGGCGGCAGCGCCGGCCTTCTGTGCATGGGCTGCAAGCATGACGGCGTGTCTTGTGGAAGGGCATCCCACATGTACGATCACAGACAGGTCGTCTCCGGCTTCATCCACAACAGCTTCCACAAGCTTCATGCGTTCTTCATTGTCAAGAAGGAAACCTTCCCCTGTACTTCCGCAGACGTAAAGACTTTTGATCCCCTTGTTTATGTAATAGCGGGTAAGCTTTTTGGCTGCAGCAAGATCCAGGTCGCCTGAAGCGGTAAACGGAGTATTTAGGGCTACAGTTACATTCCGAAAGCGATTCACATCATATTTTGACATTTTCTTTCTCCTTTTTGGTTATTTGTATAATGTCTACAGAGTTTCCATTTCTATAGAGAGAATTATACCATTTTTGACCAATAGAAACAAGTATTAATGAAAAAAATTTTTTTTCTAAAAAAGATATTGAAAAAAATATCCGAATGTGATATGGTTAGTATAGTTAAAAATTACAAAAAACAAATCAATAATAAAGGAAATTTGGTTAATTTCCAGAGAAGGGAGGGAAATGGATGACAAACCAGCAGGTAATTGAACAAATCAGGGGAGGGCTGATCGTCTCCTGTCAGGCGCTGGAGGAAGAGCCGCTTTACAGTTCGTTTATCATGTCCAGAATGGCATATGCGGCAATGTTAGGCGGAGCATCCGGAATCAGGGCCAATACAGTAGAGGATATCACAGAAATCAAAAAACTGGTAGACCTTCCTGTAATCGGAATCATAAAAAAAGTATATGAAGACAGTGATGTTTATATTACACCCACGATAGAAGAAGTAGATGCCCTGGTGGAATGCGGCTGTGAAATCATAGCTGCCGACTGCACAGACCGGAAACGGACTCAGGGAAAGACAGTGGATGATTTTTTTGGAGAAGTGAGGCAGAAGTATCCCGGCCAGCTGTTTATGGCAGACTGCTCTACTATAGAAGAAGGAATGCATGCAGCAGAGATAGGGTTTGATTTCATAGGCACAACTATGAGCGGATATACGCCTTATACATGTGGTGTTCAGTTACCAAATTTTCATATGATGGAAACACTGGCCAGAGAGTGCAGAAAGCCTGTCATTGCAGAGGGCGGGATCTGGTGCCCTGAGGATTTGAAAAAGGCTCTTGATACAGGCGCGCTGGCAGCAGTGGTAGGTACGGCCATTACAAGGCCTATGGATATTACGAAACGTTACGTAGAAGCAATTAAAAAATAATAATATAATTTCAGGAGGAAAGAAGTATGAAGAAAAAAGTTATTGCTACGATGCTTGCCTGTACAATGGCGTTATCACTCACATCAGCAGTGGTGAAAGCCGATGCGGCCGGTTCATCAGGAGACGCCGTAGAGATCACCTGGTGGGCATTCCCCACATTTACACAGGAAAATGCTAGCGATGGCGCCGGAACATATGAGCAGAAGGTAATCGCTGCTTTTGAAGAGAAGAATCCGGATATCACAGTTAAGCTGGAAACTATCGACTTCACATCAGGACCGGAAAAGATCATAGCTGCCATCGAGGGAGGCACGATCTGTGATGTATTATTTGACGCTCCCGGCCGTATCATCGAGTATGGAAAATCAGGAAAACTTGTAGATATCAGTGACATGTTCACAGATGAGCTTGTGAAAGATGTAAATAATGACACACTGCTGCAGTCCTGCAAGGCAGGGGATACGGCATATATGTATCCGTTAAGCTCCGCTCCTTTCTATATGGCATTTAACAAACAAATGGCAGAGGATGCAGGCGTGGCTGACCTGATCAAAGAAGGATGGACAACAGATGACTTCACAACTGTTATTACAGCACTTCATGACAAAGGCTATAATCCCGGCTCTGTATTTGCCAGCGGCCAGGGCGGAGACCAGGGTACAAGAGCATTTGTTGCCAACTTATACAGCGGCTCCATCACGGACCCGGAGGTTACAAAGTATACAGTTAATGACGAAAAAGGCGTGAAAGCACTTGAATATATTAAAGATGCTGTTGACAATGGGCTTCTTATGAACGGTTCCGCATACAACGGCGGTGATGATATCCAGAACTTTGCAAACGGCCAGACATCATTCACACTGTTATGGTCCCCGGCACAGCCAGGTACACAGGCAGCTCTTTTAGAAGCCAGCAAGGTAGAATTTATTGAAGTTCCGTTCCCGTCAGATGATGGTGTTCCTGAATTAGAGTACCTTGTAAATGGATTCTGCATCTT
This sequence comes from Murimonas intestini, assembly GCF_024622195.1. NCBI lineage: Bacteria > Bacillati > Bacillota > Clostridia > Lachnospirales > Lachnospiraceae > Murimonas > Murimonas intestini. The sequence continues at coordinate 79,413 of NZ_JANKBI010000013.1, read as the reverse complement.
TGATAATGGCGACCAGGCTAAAATCGATGCATCCAAGAAATTCCTCCAGTTCCTCTGTGATGATCCGGAATGGGGACCGAAGGATGTTGTCAGAAGCGGATCCTTCCCTGTACGTGAATCCTTTGGCGATCTCTATGGTGACGAGAGGATGGCAACACTTGCTTCCTGGACAAAATACTACTCACCGTATTACAACACTATCGATGGATTTGCAGAGATGAGGACATACTGGTTCCCGATGCTTCAGTCAATCATGAACGGTGACCAGGAGCCGCAGGAGGCAGCAGATGATTTTGTACAGAAATCAGACGAAGCCATCAAAAATGCTGCTAAATAAAAACCAGAGTATTTAAGGGTTGAGGGGTGTTCCTTCGGGAGCACCCTGCTTTAAAGAGAGCAGACATAATCATAGAATTGGAGGGAAAATATGAAAAAGACATCACATAAGCTGGCCTTGAGGGAGACGATGGTTTCCTACATGTTTCTGGCTCCGGCCCTACTGTTTTTTATCGTATTTGTATTGGTTCCCATGGGGATGGGGATATTTACCAGCTTATTTAAATATAGCATGACTGAGTTCGACTTTATCGGGGTGGACAATTATGTGAAGATGTTTCAGGATGCCGTCTTTTTAAAAGCTCTCAGGAACACTCTCATTATTGTAGTCGGGTCAGTCCCCATCGTAGTTATCTTTGCGCTGTTTGTAGCTTCCCAGACATATGAGCGCAGTGCATTTACAAGATCTTTTTTCCGCTGTGTATTTTTTCTGCCGGTTGTCACAGGTACCGTAGCAGTTGCTGTGGTATGGAAATGGGTATACGATCCGCTTTCCGGCATTCTAAACTATGTTATGAAGGCAGGCGGCCTTATTAATTCGAATATTATGTGGCTGGGCGATAAGCGGTATGCACTTATGGCTATCATCATTATCCTGCTGACCACAGCAGTAGGCCAGCCAATTATCTTATACATAGCTGCCATGGGAAATATTGACAAATCCCTGGTGGAGGCGGCTGAGGTGGACGGGGCAAACAAATTCCAGGTGTTCTGGAAGATCAAATGGCCAAGTCTTCTGCCCACGACCCTGTACATTGTAGTTATAACAACAATTAATTCCTTCCAGTGCTTCTCACTGATACAGCTGCTGACATCGGGCGGCCCCAACCATGAAACAACGACCATCATGTTCTATCTGTACCAGAAGGCATTTAATCTGTCAGATTACGGTTATGCAAATGCCATGGGAGTATTTCTTGCAGTTGTAATAGGTATCATCAGCTTCGTCCAGTTTAAGTGTCTGGGAAGCGATGTAGAATATTAGAAAGGGGAGACAAAACATGAAGAAGAAACTGACTCCGTTTAGCGTTGTTTCAACTATTATATTGGCTGTCCTGACAGTAATCTTTGTCTTTCCTTTTTACTGGATTATGACGGGCGCCTTTAAAACCCAGGCAGATGCCGTATCCATACCGCCCCAGTGGTTCCCTTCAGCGCCCACGATAGAGCAGTTTGAGAGGCTGATCGTGCAGAATCCGGCGCTCCAGTGGCTGTTAAACAGTGTATTGATCAGTCTGATCACTATGCTGGCAGTCTGTTTCATATCCTCTCTGGCCGGGTATGTCCTTGCGAAGAAGAGATTCTATGGGCAGAAGATATTGTTTGGCGTATTTATTATGGCGATGGCACTGCCAAAGCAGGTCATACTTGTACCTCTGGTGCGGCTTATCAGCATGATGAATCTCCATGACACTCTGGCGGCTGTGATCATGCCTCTGATCGGATGGCCTTTTGGTATTTTCCTGATGAAACAGTTCAGTGAAAATATCCCGGGAGAGCTGCTGGAATCTGCCAGAATTGACGGATGTGGTGAGTTCCGTACATTTGCCAGCATTGCATTCCCCATCGTCAAGCCGGGATTTGCGGCTCTCGCAATTTTTACTTTTATCAATACATGGAACGAATACTTCATGCAGCTGGTCATGCTCTCATCAAGGAAGAACCTGACAATTGCACTTGGAGTTGCCACGCTTCAGGCAGAGCTGTCCACCAACTACGGCCTTATAATGGCCGGCGCGGCGCTGGCGGCGGTTCCTATTGTTACAGTATTCCTGTTATTCCAGAAGTATTTTACCCAGGGTATCACCATGGGGGCTGTAAAGGGCTAAAAAGAAAAAACAAAGGGGACTATTGCATAGCGGTAGTCTCTTTTTGTAAAATTGGAGGAAAAGTTTATGATCTATGATAAAATTACAAATATAGGGCGTTATAAGGGGATATCCCACTGGCTGGATATTGCAGTCGCGTTTATTGAAGAAAATGACCTAGCAGGGCTTCCCGACGGGAGAACAGCTATTTCAGGCGATGATGTCTTTGCCAATGTGATGGAGGCAGAGGCAGGCGGGGGCGCAGGCAGTTACGAAATACATAAGAGATATATGGATATCCAGATTGATATAGAAGGCACGGAAATCATTAGGATAGGGAGTCCTTTAAAGGGAGCCGCGGGGGAGTTCAACGCGGAGACGGATTTTGGGACAATTGAGTGTGAGGAGGCTTCCTCCTGTATAATGGGGGAGGGGCGTTTTATTATCTGTATGGCCGGGGAGCCGCATATGCCGGGAGTGGCAGCACTCCCTGACCGTCATCTGAAGAAATGTGTCATAAAAGTATCTGCCTGCCGGGAGGGCAGTGAGGAGGAGTCTTAATGAAGATAGCAGCACTGGATATTGGCGGCACGTCAATCAAGGCCGCTGAATATAATAATGGAGTCCTGTCAGAGGTAAAAGAGTTTGAAACCCATGCAGAAAGAGGCGGAGCTCATGTGATAGAGAAGGCTCTGGAAATCACGGGCAGCTTCCGGGGGATAGACTGTATAGGGATCAGCACGGCAGGCCAGGTAGATTCCCAAAAGGGAGTCATACGCTATGCTAATGAAAATATACCGGGCTACACAGGAATGAAGGTTAAGGAGATATTTGAAAAGGAATTTAAAGTTCCAGCCGCTGTGGAGAATGATGTAAATGCGGCGGCCCTGGGTGAAGCATGGTTTGGGGCAGGAAGGGAAGAAAAAGACTTTTTGTGCCTCACCTACGGTACAGGTGTGGGGGGAGCTGTGGTCATAGACAGGGAAATATATAGAGGAAGCAGCTTTTCCGCAGGAGAATTCGGGGCAATGATTGTCCGGGCAGGAGAACGCAGGCCTGGGGAGGACATCTTCAGCGGCTGCTATGAGCGGTACGCATCAGCGACAGCTCTTGTAAGAAGGGCAGCAGAGCTGGACCCGGCTCTGGATTCAGGGAGGAAGATATTTGCCCGGCTGGAAGAAGAAAAGGTAAAGAGTGTGGTGGATGCCTGGATACTGGAGGTGGTATATGGACTCTCCACCCTGATACATATTTTTAATCCCTCCTGTGTCATACTGGGAGGCGGCGTAATGTCCCAGAAATATATACTGGATAAAATACGTGAAATCCTGTATAATCATATAATGAAAAGCTATCATAATGTTGTTGTAAAGCAGGCGGCACTGGAGAATAAGGCAGGAATTTTAGGCGCAGTAAAGATAGCGGAGAAAGTGTGGGAAAAAAATCACGAATAAAGAGGTGATAGGGTGGATAGTGATAACTTCATACTGCAGATCCAGGCTTCCTATAATCAATTCACGAAGGCTGAAAAAAAGGTGGCGGACTTTGTGATCAAGAATCAAAGTAAGGTTCTGTATATGTCAATAACAGATCTGGCCGATGCATGTAAAGTGGGTGATACCAGTGTATACCGCTTTTGCAGGACCATGAAGCTGCAGGGCTATCAGGAATTTAAGATGAGGATGTTTCTCAGCCAGGGAGCCAGCGGCCCTCAGAATAAACAGGCTGTGACGTCAAGCCCCGGCGATCTTGACAGCTTTGGCATTATGGCGGAGAAGGTGATGGAGCTGCATCTGGGAGCGATAAAAGAGACATATATGCTTCTCAGCCGTGACAATTTTGACAAAGTCCTTGATATGTTCGACTCTGCCAAGCGTGTATACTTTTTTGGGATCGGGGACAGCCTTCTTACGGCGGAGGAGGCGAGAAATAAATTTCTCCGTGTTACAAATAAAGTAACGTGCATTACCGATCCTCATATGCAGGCAATGGCAGCTTCTATGACAAATGCAGATGATTTTATTATAATCATATCTTATTCAGGCGCCACAAAGGATAATATCCATGTGGCAAAGGTGGCGAAAGAGGCAGGAGCAAAGATAGCCTGTATCACACACTTTAAGAAATCGCCCCTGACGGTGTATTCAGATGCGATCCTGCTGTGCGGTTCAGATGAAGGCCCTCTGGAGGGCGGTTCCATGAAGGCAAAGATGAGCCAGCTGTATCTGATAGATCTGCTGTATCAGGAGTTCTATGAACGAAATTTCAAGATGTGTAAACTCAATAATGAGGCTACGTCTAAATCTGTGGTGGAAAAATTGTTCTAAAACAAAGACTGCTGTGGATAATGAGGTAACAAAACCAAACAGAATCGCTTATTAGAGACTCGGGGATTGTCATAAAGACATGAACGGAGTTTCTTTGTATGACAGGCGAACTTTTTACTATAGCACAGAAACTTTGAAACATCAAAATATAAAAATTTGCATCGAAACATAAAGCGTGTTAAGATGCAAAAAATCAGAATTTTATAAGAAATTTATTGTGCAAAACGGGCGTTCATAGGTTATAATAGGAAATGTAAAAATTTTGAGCAGGCGCAGCAGGAGGGGGACATGAAAAAAGGAACGGGGCTGGTCCATATCTATTATGGGGACGGCAAAGGCAAGACAACCACGGGAATGGGTCTTTGTATCCGGGCGGCAGGATTCGGCTATAAGGTCCTGATCTATCAGTTTATGAAGAATAATAAGACAAGTGAGCGCAATGTTCTTGAGAAGGTGGAGAACATAACTCTGGTGGACGGGCTTGAGTCCGAGAAGTTCAGCTTTCAGCTCACAGCGGATGAAAAACAGGAGAGAAAGAAGTTTTACGCCGGGCAGTTTAAAATGGTCACCGAAATGGCGGTCCGTGAGCATTATCAGGTCTTATTTTTAGATGAGACGATATATACGATCAGCGCAGGGCTTCTGGATGAAGATCTGGTACTGGATTTTTTGAAAGAGAAACCGGAGGATCTGGAAGTCATACTTACGGGTAATACACCGGATGCCAGACTGATAGAGGCGGCTGATTATGTGTCTGAGATTAAAAAGATAAAACACCCATATTCACAGGGACAGCCTGCAAGAAATGGGATTGAAAAATAGGAGGTAGAAAGATGTCAGAAGAAGTAAAAGAAATGCTGGAAGGCCAGGAAACAGAATTAAATGAAACAGAAGTAAATGAAGCAGAAGCAGTACAGGAAGTAAGTGAGGCTGCGGCGGAACCTGTTCAGGAAAAGGAAGAGACAATGGAAGACTTTAAGGATGAGCTGGAAGCATCCTTTAAGAAAATCAGCGAAGGAGATATTATGACAGGTACAGTCATTGGCGTGACTGAGTCATCCGTCATCCTTGACCTGAAGTATTACACAGACGGTATCATCCGCCTGGAGGATTATTCAAGTGATCCGTCCTTTAACCTGAAGGAAGATGTACATGTGGGTGATGAGATCACAGCTACTGTCATTAAAAGGGATGACGGTGAAGGACATATACTTATGTCTGCAAAAGAGGCAAATGATATACTGGCTTGGGACAGGCTGAAGAAATATATGGAAGAAAAGACTGTTCTGAATGTCAAAGTCGGCGGAGTAGTTAAAAGCGGAGTAGTGGCTTATCTGGAAGGAATCAGAGGGTTTATTCCTGCTTCCAAGCTTTCACTGGAGTATGTGGAAGAGCTGGAAGACTGGCTTGAAAAAGAGATACAGGTACAGGTTATCACAGCAGATGAGGAAGATAAAAAACTCGTGCTCTCAGCCAGAGAGATCCTCAGGGCGAAAGCCAATGAGGAGCGCAAGGCAAAAATCTCAAATGTGGAGGTTGGCCTTGTTACAGAGGGTGTGGTAGAGAGCATCCAGCCTTACGGAGCATTTATTAATCTGGGGAATGGATTATCCGGTCTTGTACATATTTCACAGATCAGTGAGAAGAGGATCAAGACTCCTGCTTCTGTCCTCACAGTGGGAGATAAGGTGAAGGTAAAGGTCATTGCTGTCAAGGACGGTAAGCTCAGCCTGAGCATGAAGGCATTAAACGATGTGGCTTCTGAGGAGATCCAGGAAGAGGTGTATGATCTTCCTGAGTCAGAGAGCATCTCCACAAATCTGGGTTCCTTATTTGCAAAGATCAAGCTTTGATCCTGAGGCGCAGCTGGTTACAGGCCAGACCAGGGAGATTATAGAAGTATAGGTGTAAATTGACAAAAACAGGTCCGATTCAGACCTGTTTTTCGTTAATTTCACAATAAATTAACTTAGAGTTCACGAAATGTTCACAAATGGTTGTTATACTTTAAACATCTTCAAAGAGAGAAGATAACAATTAAATAAGGTTTATGGCGTAATGTTTTCATTACACATATAGATAAATTTTTTCATAATAGCCTCGGTGTACCAGACGCCGGGGCACTCCTCATTTATAGGGATAATAAGGGTTTGCGGGATTTTCGCAGGCTCTTTTTTTATGGCGTTAAATAGACTGGAAAAGCATATATACCGTGACGGGCTGATCTGCAGGAATTGCTACCCTCTGCCAGTATACAGAAGCATTAAGAACGTAGCAGTGGGAAGTGATGATTATATCACGCACAGGATGGTGAAGCTTGCCCAAAAAGAAGGGATACCCTTAAAGCGGTATTCACTGGATACGATCCACAGTGTATTGTCCGGGAAGAATCAATTACTGTATGCGCTGACACCGCATGACATGAAATGCAATTTTTATGATTGGGATATTGGGTGTTGCGGATTTAACAGGGCAGATCGGGAGCGGACCATTTAAAATCCTATAAGAAATGTATGCCTGAGGCGGTGAAATGGATTCTCTGCACTTTAAAGCCCCGCAATTGAATGCAGGGCTATGTGTTAGATATTCAGTTGCGAGAAGTCGATAAATAAGTCATCATAGATACCCGCTTTTACAGAATCAGAAAATGTATATTCTGTGGTGTCTTCTGGTTGAAAGCTCCAGACCATAATTCTATTTTTTTCAGGATCGACAATCCAGTATTCCCGGACTCCTGCAGAGCGATACTGGAATAATTTGATTGCGTAGTCCATGCGTCTGCTGCCAGGGGATACAATCTCTATCACCCAGTCAGGGGCACCCTTACAGCCTTTATCATCCAATTTATTTTTGTCACAGATAACAGATATGTCAGGCTCAACATAAGTGTGGGTATTTTTATCTAGATATACGGCAAAGGGGGCGGGGTATACTTCACAATCACCTTTTTTGATATCAATATGATTAGCTATAAGTTGGTTTAATTTGCTGATAATACGTTGCTGAGTCCTGCTGGGCGGTGCCATATAGTAAATCCGGCCGTCAATCAGTTCGGCACGTTCCCCCTCTGGCAGTGCATAGATATCATCAATGGTGTAAATTTTTTCCTGTGGCAGTGGCATTATAACACGTCCTTTCATGATAGCAGTTTAACAGTTACATGCGCGTGGAGATTGTGAAGCTTGTAAGTCCAGCCGAAATTAAAAACTTTATTGTATTATTTGAAATCTCGCTCCATTCGTTCGTCAATAGCCTTTTTAATATAACCATTGACTTTCTCACCAGCAGCGTTGGCGGCAGCCTTAATCTCCTCGTATTTTTCTTTTTGTACATCCAGTGGAATGCGTTTTAATTTACATTTGTCATTTCAATCTGAGGGGAAAAGGGAAATTCTTTCGCTTCCTTTTTTGTAAAACTGACTTTATATCCTGTTCCGTCTTTATGGAAGAAACCTTCCTCTAATTCAATTTTTACATAGCACATATTTTCATCTTCCTCATTATTATGTGCAAAATACCAGGGTTCAAATTCATGGATCAGCTTTTGGCGTATCTCTTTGTTTTCCGCTGCCAGAGGATGTCCGGCATAATAGGCTTTTCCACTGAATATATGAAAATTATTACACAGGGATACATTGGGATTTACCTTTATATCTTTGACCTTATTTGACAGGGCATGAGTAACGATCCAAAATATGCCCTCGCTGCAGTAAGTGTCAACAACCCTCTGGGACGGACAGTTTCCGTTTGATGTTGCCAGGACAAAGCAGCAATCTTTGCCAAATAACTCATTTAAGGCGGCTAAGCTTTTTTCATATACTTCCATCTTATTTTCCTCCATATTTTCCGCTCTGTAAAAAGTACCATAACTGTTCAGTACCTTTGCAGTTACCTGCAATTTATGCCTGGGTCAGCGTGCCAAAGTTAAATTTGCCTGACTGGTTAAACTCATTCTATCATGCACGGTATAAACACACAAGCTTACGGCGATGGAATTTCTGCACTCTTGAATCATGTTCTCACGGTCTGTGCAGTAAATGCACAGTCATGCTGAATAGTTACGATTTTTTTACATAATCCTCTGAAATCATGCTAAAATAACTATAACGTGATATAGATAAAAAGGGTTACTATTCACACGTCAATATCCCGCGAGGTGTTTTCGTGCGCATTTTGCACGAAAATCCCGAGTTTTGCAGCGCGAAACGGCGTTTTTTGCCGTTTCTGTGCATCGCGGAGCGTGTTACTGGTCACAGAGTGAGTAGTAACTAAAAGGAGATGGGAAAATGGATATAAGCAGAGTTTTTATTATTGTTCTGGACAGTTTCGGGATCGGCGAGGCTCCTGATGCAGCCAGCTTTGGCGACGAGGGGAGCAATACTCTGGCCACCATAGTGAAATCAGACAGATATGATACCCCCAATATGAAAGAGCTGGGTCTGTTTAATATTGAAGGCGTGACTTGCGCACAGGGTACAGACAGCCCAAAGGGGTCTTATGGGAGACTTAGGGAATCCTCCATGGGAAAGGATACTACCATAGGGCACTGGGAGATAGCCGGGATCATTTCGCCTGAGCCTATGCCCACTTACCCGGAAGGCTTCCCTGAGGAAGTGCTGGAGCCGTTCAGGGAACAGACAGGCAGAGGTGTTCTCTGCAATAAACCATATTCCGGTACAGATGTGATAAGGGATTATGGGAAGGAGCATATGGAGACAGGCGGTCTGATCGTATACACGTCTGCAGACAGTGTATTCCAGATAGCTGCCCACGAGGAGATCGTGCCTGTGGAGGAATTATACAGGTACTGCAGGATAGCCAGGAATATCCTGCAGGGAAAGCATGCAGTAGGCAGAGTGATCGCCAGGCCGTTTACAGGGGAATGGCCGGATTTTGTGAGAACCAGGAACAGGCATGATTTTTCACTGGTTCCCACCGGGCAGACTATGATGGACTGTCTGCAGGAAGCCGGCTATGATACTTTTGGGATAGGAAAGATCTATGATATTTTTGCAGGAAAGGGAATTGCTCATACAGAGCCTATCTCCTGCAACCGTGACGGCATGGAGAAAACGATAGAGATGCAGGATGTGGATTTTAGAGGACTCTGTTTTGTAAATCTGGTTGATTTTGATATGGTATACGGGCACCGGAATGATATTGACGGATATGCAGGGGCGGCCACTGAATTTGACGGACAGCTGGGGACTTTTCTGGAGAGGATGAAGGAAGGGGATGTGCTCATCATTACGGCTGACCATGGGTGTGACCCGGGGACCTCCAGCACGGACCACTCCAGAGAATACGTTCCAATGCTTGCATATGGGAAGTCTGTTAGGGAAGGTGTTTCTATTGGAACAAGAGGGTCATTTTCTGATATAGCTGCAACGGTTCTTGATATGTTCGGGGTAGAAGGAGATATCTGCGGCATCAGCTTCTGGGGTGAGATAAAGGCGTAAAAGATTACTGTACTCAACCCCGCAAAAATGTGTTTCTGGGAATAGTAACCGTAAAAGTCTTTGACTTGAAACCTGCAGCAGATATGCTATACTTGTCTGGAAACTGGATGGACAGGATTATTTAGTAGAAAGGAAATATGTTATGATGACGATGAAGGAAATGCTGCACCATGTTGACCATACACAGCTGAAAGCGTATGCCACCTGGGAAGATATAGAGAAACTCTGCCGGGAGGCAGTAGAATATGAGACTGCATCTGTGTGCATCCCGCCCTGCTATATAAGCAGGGTAAAGGAGGCATTTAAGGACAGCCTGAAGATATGCACTGTTGTGGGATTTCCCCTGGGGTACAGTGTGACGGAGGCAAAGGTGGCTGAAACAAGGCAGGCGGTTGCTGACGGCGCCGATGAGATAGATATGGTAGTAAATATAAGTGATGTGAAGAATAAAGACTTTGATAAAGTGGAAAAAGAGATCGCTGCGCTTAAGGAAGCGGCAGACGGACATGTGCTGAAGGTTATTATAGAAACATGTTATCTGACAGAGGATGAAAAAATAGCCATGTGCCGTGCAGTGACAAATGCAAAGGCAGACTTTATCAAGACATCTACAGGATTTGGCACCGGGGGAGCGACACTTGAGGATGTCCGTCTGTTTAAAGAGAATATAGGACCTGATGTGAAGATAAAAGCTGCAGGAGGCATAAGAAGCGTGGAAGATATGGAAGCGTTTCTGGATGCGGGAGTGTCACGTCTTGGCACCAGCTCAGCTATAGAGCTGGTTAAGGGAAAGGAAGCCAGGGGTTATTAGAACAGAGCAGACAGAGGAGACGGCAGATGGAAGAAACCGCAAAAGTAAAGGTATATATAATCGGACATAAGAACCCGGATACAGATTCAATCTGTTCGGCGATCGCCTATGCAGACATTAAAAGCAGGACTGAGGAAGGCAGGTTCGTTGCAAAGCGGGCAGGACAGATCAGTGAAGAGACGCAGTATGTGCTGGGCAGGTTCGGGATGGAAGCGCCGGGCTATGTGCCAAATGTAGGGACAAGAGTTAAGGATATGGATATCCGCCGGATAGCGGGGGTGAGTCACAGTATTTCCCTCAAAAAGGCGTGGAATCTTATGCGCAATGAAAATGTGAACACCCTTCCCATCGTAAGGGAAGATAATATCCTGGAAGGGCTTATCACGATCAGTGACATTGCCCAGTCCTACATGGATGTCTATGACAATGCCATTCTGGCGACAGCCAGGACCCAGTATAAAAACATTCTGGAGACTCTGGACGGGGTCATGGTAGAGGGAAACGAGCATGGGTATTTCGTGAAGGGGAAGGTGGTAGTGGCAGCCGCAAATCCTGACCTTATGGAAAATTATATTGAGCAGGATGATCTTGTCATCCTGGGGAACAGGTATGAGTCACAGCTGTGTGCCATTGAGATGAATGCAGGCTGCATCATCGTGTGTGAGGGGGCTCCTGTCTCCAAGACAATACGCAGGCTGGCCGCTGATAAGGACTGTGCTGTCATCAGTACGCCTCATGATACATACACGGTGGCGCGCCTTATCAATCAGAGTATGCCGGTCAAGTTCTTCATGAAGAAGGAGAGGCTGCTTACATTTGAACTGGATGATTACACGGATTCCATCAAAGATATAATGGCCAAGAAGAGGTACAGGGATTTCCCTATCCTGGATAAGCACGGAAAATATGTAGGGATGGTATCCAGGCGGAACCTGCTGGGAATGAAGCGCAGGAGGGTCATCCTGGTGGACCACAACGAGGCCTCTCAGGCGGTGGATAATATTGAGAGTGCGGAGATTCTGGAGATCATAGACCATCACAGGCTGGGGTCTCTTGAGACTATGGCGCCTGTGTATTTCCGGAATCAGCCTGTCGGCTGTACCGCTACTATCATGTACCAGATCTATGGGGAAAAGCAGCTTGAGATACCGGAAAATATCGCAGGGCTGCTCTGCGCTGCTATTATCTCAGACACGCTGATGTTCCGTTCGCCCACCTGCACTCCGGCTGACAGGGCAGCTGCAGCAGATCTGGCCAGGATAGCGGGTATAGAGTGCGAGAGCTTTGCAACTGATATGTTTGCGGCGGGCAGCAAGCTGAAGGATAAATCCCCCGAGGAGATATTCTATCAGGATTTTAAGAAATTTGAGCTTAATAAAGCCAGCTTCGGAGTGGGGCAGATAAATTCCATGAATCCTGCTGAACTGACAGAAATAAAGGAGAGGCTCATCCCCTATCTGGAGAAGGCGCTGGGTACCCACGGTGAATCCATGCTGTTTTTTATGCTGACAGATATCATTCACGAGTCCACGGAGCTGCTGTGCTACGGCGGGGAGTCAGAGGAACTGGTGGAAGAGGCTTTCCACAAAGCACCTCAGGACTGTTCAGTTGTACTGCCGGGAGTAGTTTCGAGAAAAAAGCAGCTGATACCTGCATTTATGAATGCGCTGCAGCAGTAGAGGAGGGCTCAAATGGGAAAACAGGTCTGGAAACCAGGCAACATGATATATCCGCTTCCGGCAGTGATGGTCAGCTGCGGGAGGCCGGGGGAGAAACCGAATATAATTACGGTGGCGTGGACAGGGACGGTCTGCACTGCGCCTCCCATGGTGTATATATCCGTGCGCCCCGAGAGGTATTCTTATGCTATTATTGAGGAGACAAAGGAGTTTGTGATAAACCTCACAACAAAAGACCTGGCCGCGGCTACAGATTACTGCGGAGTGAGATCGGGCCGGGACGTGGATAAGTTTAAGGAGATGAAGCTCACGCCAGTGCCGGGAGATAAGGTAAAGGCTCCCCTTATAGGGGAATGTCCTGTAAATGTTGAGTGCAGGGTCACAGATATAAAAAAGCTGGGCTCACACCATATGTTTCTGGCGGAAGTGCTGGCAGTCCATGCAGATGAGGCATATATGGATGAAAAAGGCAGGTTCGATCTGAATGCCACAGGCCTGATGGCGTATTCCCACGGGGAATACAGGGAACTGGGCAAAAAGATCGGAACCTTTGGATATTCGGTCAAAAAAGCCGGTCAGTCTAAAAGCATACACAGAAAGCAGAAGCGGAGGAAATAGTTCTATTTCCCCCGCTCTTTCTTCTGAGCCTCCTCATTCTCTTCCTGGAGCAGGCTGCCTCTTATTACTGCATCACTGCCATAACGTTTTCGGATGGAGTCCAGGGCGCTGTCCAGCTTTTTCTGTTTTTCATTTTTCAGGCTGCCCTCCAGGAGAACATCCTTTAAAAGGCTGTCCTTGGCTGATTTTTTATCCTTCGGCTCACGGCCGCAGGACGGGTCACTATTGGAAAGATCCAGGCCATAGTCAAAGAGGCTCATCTGCACCGGAGCAGTATCTTCCAGCAGCTTAGAGGACCTGATCCCCAGAAGGCGTATGGGAGAACCATCCCACAGCCTGTCAAACAGGAGGCAGGAGGACTTGTATATGCCGTCAGCAGTATTTAAGGGGGAAGGGAGCTGCATCTGCTTGGATGTACTCTGGAAAGTATTGTACTTGATCTCTACACATACGCTGCCGGCTATCTGGTGCGCATTGCGCAGGCGTCTGGCTACGCTCTCCGCCAGGGTGTGAAGAATGAGGAAAGCATCGGCCCTGTCAGTCACATCATTTGACAGAGTGGTGGAATTTCCGATGCCCTTAGCTTCACCGGGCCCGGAATCAACCGGACTGTCGTCAATGCCATTTGCATACTCCCACAGAGTATGCCCGTGGCTCTTCAAGTGAGCGGCCAGAAGATCAGGATCTGTGGCTGCCAGTTCACCTATGGTCCGGATGCCCAGCTTGTGCAGAGTCTCCACAGAGGAATGCCCGGCCATGTACAGCTCCTCCACAGGCAGAGGCCACATTTTCAGAGGTATCTCATCCGGAAAAAGCGTATGTACTTTATCAGGTTTCTCAAAGTCTGAGGCCATCTTGGCAAGCAGCTTATTGCAGGATATGCCTACATTTACTGTAAAGCCGAAGGAATTGCGGATGTTGTCTTTTATCAGGCGGGCGGCAGCCACAGGAGATTCATACAGATGGGAGATTCCGGTAAACTCCATATAACATTCATCGATACTGACCTGTTCCAGGTCAGGGGTATATGTATACAGAAGTTCAAACAGCTCCCGGCTGAACTGCCTGTACATGGAGTGGTCAGGCAAAGCTATGACAAGGCCGGGGCACTTGCGAAGCGCAGAAGCCACGGGTTCCCCTGTATGTATTCCGTATGCTTTGGCAGGCAGGGATTTGGCCAGTACTACCCCGTGGCGGCTTTCTCTGTCGCCTCCGATGATAGCCGGGATCTGGCGGTAATCCGGCCCGCTGCCTGTTCTCAGATTGTGCACGGAGGTCCAGCTAAGATAGGCAGAGTTCACATCAATATGAAATATAATGCGGTCCATTCCATCACGCTCCAGTTTTTTTTATAAGTATAACATATGTTCGAAAAACGGACAAGAAATCTTAGAGGTACCGGGATAATTTTGTGAAATATTATATGGAAAAAAACAGCTGTGAATGGTAGAATAAATCCGTTGATACGATATAAGGAGGCCGGTATGGGGAATATTGTTTTGATTGGAATGCCCGGGTCGGGCAAGAGTACGGTAGGAGTAGTGCTTGCTAAGGTACTGGGATATAAATTTATAGATTCTGACCTTTTGATCCAGGAGAGGGAAGGCAGGCTGCTGCACGAGATTATGGAGCAGGATGGAATAGACCGTTTTATACAGATAGAGAATGATGTAAATGCACATATAGAGGCGGAGAGAAGCATTATTGCCACAGGCGGCAGCGTGGTTTACGGGAAAGAAGCCATGGAACATTTAAGGGAGATCGGTACAGTGATCTACCTCAAGCTGGAGTATGGGCATCTGACAAAGCGCCTGGGAAATCTGAAGGACAGGGGAGTGGTGTTAAGGGAGGGCCAGACCCTTAGAGAACTGTATCAGGAGAGGGTTCCGCTGTATGAGAAATATGCTCATATTACCATTCAGGAGGATGATCTGAGCATAGAAGAGACTGTAAGAGAGACAGCCGGAAAATACAAGTCATTCAGATAAAAAGAAGACATTTACATAACTGGAAAATATGTGAAATTGTAACAAAGATTTTAATTTTTGTTTACAAAAGAAGTGATTATGGTTATAATAGAGCTTAGGTATTTTAACGTATGAGTGTGGCAGCAGGATCGGCAGGGAATATAAAGCCGGGATTAATATCCGTGAGGAAGGGCGCAGGATGTTAAGTGCATAGCTGCACAGGGCATAGACCTGGAACCGGGCAGACACAGAACCGTGGGGCACACGGGGATAGCCTACGGATACTTAGCCTGTAAGGGCTGCTGAGTAGGAAACACCCGCTTCAGAATCGCAGGATTCAAGTGGTGGGAGTATGTCATTAGGGGTAAATATCAACAAGAGCGGACTTGAAGATTTGTGACAGATATTGGATGTGGAGAGTATAAAAAAATATCGAGGTGTCCTATGGAACAGTATATTATCAAAGGCGGTAACCCACTGGTAGGAGAGGTGGAAATCGGCGGTGCAAAAAATGCGGCGCTTGGTATTCTGGCTGCTGCTATCATGACTGACGAAACTATTGTGATTGAGAATCTGCCGGATGTGCAGGATATCAATGTTCTGCTGGAAGCCATCAGCCAGATCGGCGCTAAAGTAGAACGGGTAAACAGAAATAAGGTAAAGATAAATGGCTCCATGATCGGAGACTTCAGTGTTGATTATGAATTTATCAAGAAGATAAGGGCTTCCTATTATCTGCTGGGAGCTCTGCTGGGAAAATATAAGAGAGCAGAAGTACCGCTTCCGGGCGGCTGTAATATCGGCAGCAGGCCGATCGATCTTCATCTGAAGGGATTTAAGGCATTAGGAGCAAAGGTTAGTATCCGCAACGGATCTATCATTGCAGAGGCTGACCGTCTGGTGGGCAATCATATTTTCCTGGATACAGTTTCAGTGGGAGCGACCATCAATATCATGATGGCAGCTGCTATGGCGGAGGGACGCACTACCCTTGAGAATGCAGCCAGAGAACCCCATGTTGTTGATGTGGCAAATTTCCTGAACAGTATGGGCGCGAATATAAAAGGCGCAGGAACTGACGTTATCCGTATCCGCGGTGTGGAGAGCCTTCACAGGACAGAGTACTCCATTATTCCGGATCAGATAGAAGCAGGTACATTTATGTTTGCGGCAGCGGCTACTAAAGGCGATGTCATGGTTAAGAATGTTATTCCCAAGCATCTGGAGGCAACTACGGCTAAACTCGTGGAGATCGGCTGTGAAGTCGAGGAATTTGATGATGCAGTGCGTGTTGTGGCTTCTAAACGTCTCCGCAATACGAATATCAAGACTCTGCCCTATCCCGGATATCCTACGGATATGCAGCCGCAGATAGGAGTCACACTTGCTATAGCCTCAGGCACCAGCATTGTGACAGAGAGTATTTTTGAAAACAGATTCAAATACGTGGATGAACTGGCCAGAATGGGCGCAAGTGTTAAGGTAGAAGGAAATACAGCGATCATTACAGGCGTGGACAAGCTGACGGGTGCCCGTGTGAGTGCACCGGATCTCCGCGCGGGAGCGGCTTTGGTAATTGCAGGGCTTGCAGCGGAAGGAATCACGATTGTGGATGATATCGTATATATCCAGAGAGGCTATGAGGCTTTTGAAGAAAAGCTGAGAGGTCTCGGCGCTGAGATAGAGCGTGTGGCCACTGAGAAAGATATAAGGAAGTTTAAGCTGCGCGTCGGCTAAAGAGCAAACAAAAGATCATCGTTGACCTGATTTACTGGAGACGATGATCTTTTTTGGAAAGAGGACAAAGGAGGGAAAGAGATGTATTGTTATAAGTGTGGAGAAAAGCTGGATGATGATGCCAGGTTCTGCACCAGCTGCGGTACAAAAGTGGAGGAAGAGCCCCAGACAGGTGAAGCTCCGGCGGTGGAGGCGGAGCCCTGGCAGGCGGAAGATATGGCCGGGATGGCAGCTTCTGTTTGTCAGGAAGAGGATGGAGAAGAAGCAGAAGAGACAAAGATCATTGGCCAGCTGCCCCGCCGGAGCAGTGAAGATACAG
The DNA here is from genome assembly GCF_024622195.1 of Murimonas intestini. Classification (NCBI taxonomy): domain Bacteria; kingdom Bacillati; phylum Bacillota; class Clostridia; order Lachnospirales; family Lachnospiraceae; genus Murimonas; species Murimonas intestini. The sequence goes on along the minus strand of NZ_JANKBI010000013.1, from coordinate 62,353 downwards.
ACAGAGTGGAGCATGTGAATACAGAGGAGGCTTCCAAACCGGAACGCATTTATGCCGGAGATCCGGCGTATACTCCGGGTATGGCGGGAGATCCTGCGGTGAGTCAGGACATGTATACACAGCCGGGGACATACGGCCAGCCAGGAGCCTATGATCAGTCAGGGCAGTATGTTCAGGCCGGGACTTATGGCCAGCCAGGGTCCTATGATCAGGCAGGACAGTATGTTCAGCCAGGGTCCTATGATCAGGCAGGACAGTATGGTCAGTCTGGGGCCTATGATCAGGGACAGTACGGCCAGTCAGGGACATATGGTCAGGCAGGGCAGTACGGTCAGCCAGGGTCCTATGATCAGGCAGGACAGTATGTTCAGCCTGGTGCATACGGTCAGGGAGAACAGTACGGTCCCGGAGTATATGGCCAGGGAAGTCAGTATGGCCAGCCAGGGGCATATGGTCAGGGAAATGAATACGGCCAGTCCGGGATATACGGTCAGGGAAATGAATACAGCCAGGCGGGAGCATATGGCCGGGGTAACGAATACAGCCAGTCAGGAACCTATGACCAGTCAGGGCAGTATAACCGGCAGGGTTCTTATGGACAGAGTAATGCCTATGGCCAGCAGGGCGTTTATGGCCAGGGTAATGTCTATGGAGGTCAGGAGACATATGGGCAAAATGGCCAGAGGGGTCAGTATGCACAGCAGAATGCCTACAGTCAGCCTGGTGCCTATGGCCAGCCGGGAGATCAGAAAAAAGGCCACGGAAAGCGTAAAAGTCAGGAAAATGCACAGGAATATATGCCGCAGGATGATAAGCCGCGGAAAGGCATGAAAGGCGGAGTGCTGGCCCTGATCATTATAGGTGCAATTCTCATATGCGGTGGAATCGGATTTCTGGTCTGGAGCTTCACAGGAGGAAAGAGCACTCCGGAGAAGACGATCAGCAAGCTTGAAGATGCAGTCAACAACAAAGACGTTGACGCACTGATTGATCTTTGTGACAGTACAAGCGCAGGACTTTTGGGGGTTTATGTCAAGGCAGGAGGAGATGGCCTCCTGGAAAGAGCCCTTGATGAGTACGGCAGCTTTACTATGGAGCTTACAGTTAAAGATATTACATATGAAGGTGAAAATAAGTGTACTGTTGAGGTGCGGTCAGTCATCCGCAGTGACAGCGGGGCGGAGAAAGAAGATATGGAAATTCCGCTTATAAAGGAAAAAGGGAAGTGGAAGATCGATCTTACAGGAACGATGATGAATGATATGTTTTAGATAAACAGGAATTTAGAAACCCAGAGAGTTTTTATTCTCTGGGTTTTTCACGTTAAGATATTATAAATAGGGTTTGCCAGGGATATTGGGATAACTTCCCATGGAAATCAAGAGCTCCAGCCCAATCTGGCGGGCTGACAGGACAGCCTCTTTTACAGAACTGGCTGAACCTGACAGAGCCAGAATGACTTCATTGGAATGGCTTGTCCCTTTGTTGGGAGTCATATAGCTTATAATATCCACATCTGCGGACTTTACGGCAGTGTCTGCCATGACAAGGCCTATGGCAGCAGGAGAACCGCACAGGAACCCAAATGCCTGACCATAGACTGCGTTGAACGCCTTTTCAAGGACATGGCCGGCATTTGCAGAAAAGGCAAATTCCAGATGCCCCGCTTCGCTGATATAAAGCTCGCCGGCGTATTTATTTGTCAGTTCCAGAGCAGTGGAGATGGCCTGCCTGACATCAGATACGTCCTGGCCTCCAAGTACCACATAATTTCCGTGGCCGCCCCATCCCTTCGTGTCTCGTGGTAGCTCGATGGACAGGACTTCTGTATTAGTGGCCTTCACTGCCTCATCGATAGCCGTGAGCTGTCCGGCCGCCCCTGTCCGGGAGCTGAAGACACCCAGAGAACGGTATCTTGTACCCACATCCATCTGATTCAGGAGGGCATCGTCCACCCCGGGAATCACAAGGCCTATTGTATCAAGGACTGCTGTTCCCACGAATTCAGGACGTGTACAGTCCATACTGATTGATTTAATATCCATGCTTACCTCCGTATAATAGAGCTTGTCTGAAGAATACTCTGATTTTAAGTATAAAGAAAATAAGGGGAATTGTCAATTACGACTGTCTGTTTCCTGTGGTGACAGGAAGGGTGAGGGGAGGATACAGTGAGGGCGACAGGGAGTTTGAAAATTTCTGAAAAGATTATCCGTATCTTACGTACATTTTCAAAGAAAATATTTGAAAATGTGGGGTTTTAGGGAAACTGTGTGATTGCTGTGTGACCATTCTGGTGTATAATGGTAGCAACATCATGGGTAAGTGTCCTCCCGGCCTCTATTGCCGGAGGCATAAAAATGTACAACGGAAAAGCCTGTGATACAGAGAGGCAATAAAATTAATTCTATGCAGCCCGGACTGCCAGGCTGCAATATTTATAGGGCAGCAGCTAACAATAGGAGACTATGGAGGTAAGTATATGGAAAACAAGAACAGAAGATCAGTTTTTTCAATATGGAAAAGACTGGTGGCCATGACGCTGGCAGTACTTTTGCTGGTCAGCTCAGATGGCATAACATCACTGCCGCAGGTACTGGCAAGTGCGGCTGATACAGAAGCTGTGACGGAAAATACAGGAGAGAATGAAGGGAACGCCGCGCCTGTGGCAGAGATACAGACGCAGGCAGCTGTGCCAGAAACACAGGCCCAGACAAACGCGCCAGAGACGCAGTCTCAGACAAGTGCACCAGAGACGCAGCCTCAGACAAGTGCACCAGAGACGCAGCCTCAGACAAATGCACCGGAGACACAGCCTCAGACAAGTGCACCAGAGACGCAGCCTCAGACAAGTGCACCGGAGACGCAGCCTCAGACAAATGCACCGGAGACACAGCCTCAGACAAATGAATCAGAGACACAGGCCCAGACAGAAGAGATACAGAGTGAGAGTCAGACGGAATCAGAGTCAGAGTCAGAATCAGAGACAGAGGTTCCAAAGGCGGCAAACAGGGCGCTGGGGAGTTCACGTGCGGCAGGTGATACCCATGGTTTTGATCTGACGGCCGAATTGAGCCAGTCTACTGTAGTGGCAGGCGATGCTGTGAATTATCATCTGCAGTATACGGTACCCGGTGGAGGAAAATATGAATCTCCCACTATTTCAGTCACGCTTCCGAAGGGTGTGTCATATGTGGCACGGTCTGGCGGAGATGATATTCTGTCAGAAAGCAAGACGATTCTGCAAGATGGAAGCACTATACTGGTTTTCCAGTTGAAGAACGATCTTGATACAGGAACTGGAAGGTCAATTGACTTGTCACTGCAAGTAGATAATTTTATATTTGCAGATAATACGACTTTAAATATTCCTTCAACATTGAAGCTTACTTATACAGAATCATCAACTTCAGTGGGAGTAGGAATCAATATTACAAAGACAGCGGATTTGACAGTAACCGCAGACGACGGCTGGAATGTAAAAAAGGAACGGGTCGGAGAGACTGTCCTTACAGGTGATGGGCAGTATTATGATGTTACATATAAACTTACTGTTTATAATCAGAGTCAATCTGATTATAAAGCCAATCCGAATCAGGAGACCGGGTGGAACCGTCTGGGGCGGCTTGATATGGATAATATGGCTCAGACATTTTCTTTAACGGATATTCTGCCGACAGCAGGCGTACCAACAGGCGGAGAGGCCGTAAGTATTCAGAGTGTGAAAGCATCGTCTGTAATAAATGAGGCCGGAAAAGATCTGACAAACGGCAGTGAATACACCGTTAATACGAAAACCGTTAATGGCAAAACCGTTGTGGAGTCATTGACGATTAAATATCTGGAAATGCTCACAGCAGAGAGTGCAAAAAATTATCCATTTGTTAAGGCGGGAACGCCAATCAAGACCGAATATACGGTAGTTGTCCGCTATCCCCGTGCACCATATGTCACTCCTTCAAATGAGGAACTGAAATCGTATACATTGGAAAATACGGCTCAGCTCACTTATAAACTGATCGGTCAGGAGACATCGCAAAGAGAGTCAAAGGCAAATGTTACATTAGGAGAAAAGGAAGAGGCAGGTGCAGGTGTCAGCCTTGTAGTAAAGAAATATATACAAATAGCTGAAAGTGAAATTCTGCTGGATAAAGAAACGCAGGCATTTTACGGAACTGTTTCTTTTGGACTATATAAAGACAGCAGCTGCCAGAATGTGGCCACGGATGTCACGGGCCAACAAGCGGCAGGGGCTAAGCAGGAGACAGGCGACAACGGAACCGTAACCTTCAGCGCACTGAGGCCGGGAACTTATTACTTGAAGGAAGAATCAGGGATTGACGGATTTAAGGCAGCAGATGTCCAAAAGGTAAGCATAGATGCCAGTGGGCAGGTGACTGTGGAAACTTCTGATTCTACAGGGCTGGAGAACAATGCAGTTAAGATCGTCAACAAATCTGAACAAAAATCTATTGTAGAATTCGAAAAGCAAGGGACAACATCTGCGGGAGAAGAAGACACAAGGATGCTTGCCGGATTCGGATTTAGTCTGACAAATAAAGATGATAGCGAAATTAAATATGAGGCAGTAAGCGACAGCGATGGAAAAGTCAGATTTGAAAATGTTGCAGCGGGCACATATGAATTAAAAGAGATATCCATACCGGAAAGCTTTCAGGATGAATATTCTTTAGATGGAGTTGAGTCCATAGAGATTACTGTAGAAGCTAATAAAATCGTAAAGCCTCAGTTAAATGTGGAGGGCAGTGAGGGGATCTACAGGAATACATCTAACAAGGGGTGCCTGTCCATAGAAAAGGTTGACGTTGACGATAATGCTAAGAAACTGGAAGGTGCCGAGTTTAACCTCTACGGACCTTTTGGGAAAAGCGAATCTTCGTATAGTGAAAGCAACCTCGTTATGGAGGGAGAGTCCGCCTATGTGATGAAGACGGAACAGGAATCCGGAAAGGCTGTTTCAAAACCTTTAATGCCGGGATGGTATTATGTAAAGGAAATAAAAGCTCCGGAGAACTATGTCGCAACGGAAAAAGGAAAATGGATTCAGGTCGGCCAAAATACTGTTGCAGAATCTAAATTTGAAAATAAAAAGAAGATAGCAGTATATATTAAAAAGGCGGGAACAATTGGAAAAGAGCAGATCGCTGGTCCATCTCTTGCAGGTGCAAAGTTTGAAATTTACGATGCAAAAGAAGGAGGAAATGTAGTAGGCTATTGGGTGACTACCACAGATGCCACAGGAAAGGAAACATCAAACCCTGTTTATCTGAATGCAGGTGCGACATACTGGTACGAAGAGACCAAAGCCCCCGAAGGCTATACACCAAGTATTGGACGCGTAGGCTTTACGGTAGAAGCGACTTCGGAGGGTAATGTATGTCGCGTTACATGTACAAATTCCGCTGCTTGGGGACAGATTAAGATCGTGAAAGAGAACTCCAAGACAGGAGGACCTATTGCGGGCGCTGAATTTAAGATATTTAGTGATGAAGATTGCCAGAATGAGGTTGAGTTAAATGGTAACCCTGTAGGAAAACTGACCACGAATGACAAGGGTGTGGTACTGACGCCCCTTCTTCCAGTCAGTGATGAGAATACAAAATACTATATCAAAGAAACTGGCGTACCGAATGGATATGTTTCCACAATAGATGTTATCCGAGGTATCGATAGCGATGGCTATGGCATCTTGGAAGGTGACGGCATCAGTGTCGAAAAGAATACACAGACTGTAGTAACGGTCAAGAACAACCCGCTTGTGAAAGCACAGCTGACGAAAGTGGATTCAAAAGATTTAAATAAAAAGTTACAGGGCGCTCAATTCCAGCTCTATGAAGATCCAGAAGCCCAAAAGCCTATTGGCGCAGCGGTGACCACGGATCAAGATGGTGTGGCAACTTTTGAAGGGCTTAAAGCGGGAAGTACTTATTATTATAAGGAAACTTCTGCCCCAACTGGATATGTGCTGACAGATGAGGTTGGATCTTTTACAATTCCGGGGATAGACAGCGAGGAGATAAGTAATGAGCTTATCTATGAAATAACGACATCAGTTAAAAATGACATGCTCGGAGATCTGAAAATTCAGAAATATACAAACATGGATACGACTGAGCAGGAAGGTGTTCCGCTCACAGATGAAGAGATTACTTTTAAGCTTTATTTGAAAGAAACAGAGGATTCCTCTGTTGATACAGCAGATTCGAAGAAGCTTATAGCAGAAGGGAAGACGGATCAAAAGGGCGAGGTGACCTTCAGCGACCTGAAACCGGGGAATTATTGGCTCGTGGAGGTTACACCGGATGGGTATGAAGATAAGCCCCCCGTATCAGTTACTGTGGACCCCGGAGAGAATAAGGAAGGAGACAGTTATACAAAAATTGTCCATGTCATTAAGAACACAGCCAATAAAGGAAAAATAGAGATTGAAAAGATTCAGGACGGTGATTATACAACTAAAGTTGCTGGTGCTGTATTTGACATTTACAAAAAGAACGATCCATCTGACACACCTGTAGCATCGATCATAACGAACAATAATGGCATTGCAAAATCAGGCTGGCTTGAACCAGGCGATTATTATATGGTTGAGAGGTCGAATGATAAGCATCAGGCGGTGGATGAGAAGGATAATGTTCTCAAAAAGGATGGAGTACCCTACTACAGCAGCGGTGAAGAGTTTGACTTTACAATCACAGCGGCCCAAACAAACAAGATTTATACTGGTGATCCTGCTGAAACAGGCAGTTTAAATTCAGGGGCTATTGAGAATGAACTGATGGGTAAACTCAAGGTAAATAAGAGAGCGGCATTTAAGGTGAATGGTGAGGATAAGAGCAGCGTATATTATCCTCTGAGCGGTGCTGAGATAGAGATTTACAAAGCCTCTGATACCGCAGATTCAACAACTACTTCTGAAAATATAGAGAAGGATTTGATTGCTGACAACTTGGTACTGGAAAAAACAACCATTAAATATGAGTTCATTTCAGATTATCTTCCGGCCGGGAAGTATTGGGTAGTTGAGACAGAAGCACCTGAGAATTACAAGCTGAATGAGGGCGGTAACGCAGCAAATGCTTATCTTGTTACTGTGACAGCAGGTCAGACAACACCGGAGGAGGATGCCGCTGTTACAATTGATAACGAGGCTGAATATGGTAAACTTCGGGTTAGGAAGGTGGATTCTCAGGGGAATATAATAGAGTTACCGGCAGAATTTACCATATATAAGGAGGTAAAAGAAGCCGTCTATAATGAAACTGCACCTGATGACAGGGAGACAATTTCAGACGCGAACGGAATAATAATCTACCTTATAAAGGCAAATGGCGCCCCGGCATCTTCCGATGCAGAAGGTTCCATGATGCAGACAGGTACGGCTGGAAATGGGGAAGCGGTAACAAATGATTTAAAGCCGGGAGACACATATTATCTGAAGGAGATATCAGCCCCGGACACATATTTCTTTGATGACGCATGGTCGGGTCCATATACGATTCTTGCGGGTGAGGAAATCACGGCAGTAATCACAAACTATAAGGTAAATGAAGCTACCGGAACGAAAAAGGATGATAGTGGTCAGGGTATTAGTGGCGCGTATATCGGACTCTTCGATTCCGAAGCAGATGCAAATGCATTTGTCCAGTTTGTCATAGACCAAAATTTGGAAACAGATATGACAAAACGTGCCGAGATTAAGAAACTGCTGGGTAACGGGGATTACAAAACGGATAAAACATATACGGTTTTAAATAAGATCCAAAAGATAGCAGTGACGGATAAGGGGACTTTTAAATTTGAAAATTTAAAGGCTGGACAGACGTATTGGCTTACAGAACTGCTTCCGCCAGAACCGGAATCAGCAGAGGCAGGCGGCAATTATAAATACGATACTACTGTAAAATCAATAACGGTACCAGAAGATGGTAAGATCTCAGAAACGCTTGGTTTGGACTTTGTAGATGCCAGATATGGCCAGCTTCAGGTTTCGAAAACTACGAAACTATCATTTGACAATACTGGAAATGAGGAATACAGGGTTGAGGGCGTCAAGTTCAATGTGTATGAAGCTGTAAAAGATGGATCCGGGCCATATGAAAAGGACAGTACAAAATATAAGAAGGCTTCAGATAAACCAGTTGCGTCCGGATATACAGACAGCAACGGAATCTACACTTCAATTAAGCTGGCTCCCGATAAATTTTACATTGTTGAAGAGGCTGCTGCAGAAGAGTATGATAATGACCGCAAGGTACCGGAATTTATCTCAGTTGCGAAAAAGTCGACTGATGAGAAGACATCGGATCCCAAATATGTAATTCTGCAGGTGACATCTGGGGCGGTAAATGCAGCGGAAGATAAGGACGGAAACCTGGTAGCAGATAACAAATTCTATAATGGGGCTATCTGGGGAAGGTTCAAACTCAAGAAGGTGGATCAGGCTGACAAATTGATCACTTCAAAGATTACATTTGAAATCTACCGTAAGGATGATGATGGTAACTATAACCCTTACAAATCCTACGGAAATGAGGGAGTCTTCGCTGTTAATAAAGGGGCATCCGGTGTAGGTGAAGACGGCATATATCTCTCGGATTATCTTCCGGCCGGAACATATAAGCTGGTTGAAGAATCTCATACAGGGTATACAAAGTGTGAAGACATAGAGTTTACAATTGAAGGAGGAAAGCTGACAGGAGGGACTGTGCCGCAGCAAGATAGTGTAAGTATACCTACCGTAGGCCTAAATACTCCTATTGTGGTTAAAAATATCCACAAGGGTTATCTGGAACTTAAAAAGATTGGCTTGTTCACAGATCAAGGCAATGTTAAAAAAGAAGATGAAAAGGCGCTGGCTGGAGTAACCTTTGAAATCTACCTCAAAACAGAGAATGGTTCATTTAGTAGTGATTGTCAAGCCGCCTCTGTTGCAACAGGGATGACTGATAAAGACGGAAAGATACCAACAAACGGAAAATTTGAATTAGACGCAGGTAACTATTGGCTGGTTGAGACGAGTATCGGCGAAGGAAACAAGACTTATGAGACGCCGCCTACAGAAACCCCTGATAAGTGGAGTACTGAAGAACAAGCTAAGTGGGCAAGAGAGATAAAGATCGAACCAGCTGAAACAACAAGCCTGACGGGAAACAATGCAGTAAGGAATATTACGATCCAGGGCAAATTCAAAATCCGCAAGACAGACGCCAACGATGATGCCGTAACTTTGGAGATGGAGGGTGCGAAGTTTGGAGTATATAAAACTGCAGACTGCACAGGCACCAAGGTGGATACTTTGACTATCAACGCTGACGGTACGGCAACATCAAAACTGCTTGACGCAGGCGAATATTATATAAAGGAAACGGAAGCACCAAGCGGCTATCAAAAAAATGAAACCATTTATGGCCCGTATACGGTAACCTCCAATACGCTGACAGATTACTCAGTTGATGCGTACAAGGCGGAAGGAGAAACAAACAAGATATCATGGATCCGGGATAAAAAACTGTTTAAGATAGAGGTTACAAAATATGCAGTTACCGGGTACACGAGTACAGGCGACAGTGAGCAGGAAACCAAATCCCCATTATCCGGCATTAAATTCGCCCTCTATGATAGCATGGAAGCAGCCGAAAAAGACCAGGCTCTGGATCTGGATGGAGAAACAGTTGGATATACGGAGTCATCTTTGACAACAGCGTTAACTGGGGCTAATGGAAAGCTAACCTTTGAAAAATTGACGCTTCCGACGGAGGATGGCAAAAGCGCACAGAAGACATACTATATCCGTGAAGTGCCAAATTCAAAGACCTGGGATAATAAGCCGTGCCAGACAATTAATGGTGTAGCATATACCATGGGTGAGAACACGATTCAGGAAGTGACGGTCAAATATAATTCAACAGATGCCAAAGAGTCTGTTGAGTTCACAAACTATAAGATGGGCAGCTTTGAGATCAACAAAATGTTCAGGTGGACGGAAAAAGATTCAGCGGGCAGCACTCAGAATAAAGAGATGCCGCTGGGCAACGTTACGTTCAAAATCTACAGTGTGGCAGACAACAAAACAAATCCTGATACATCAGCAGATTCAGAAACTTTTGTAAAAGAGATCACCACCGGAAATCCGGATCTGGGCGAACAGACAGCAGTGGCCGAGAGCGGTCAGCTGCCCGCCGGCTGGTATGCGGTTGTGGAGACGTCTGTCAATGGAAAGCCTCTTAAGGATTATGGATATAATCCGGTGACTGTATGGATCCAGGTTAAAGATGCAAAAGTGAACAGCGACTACAGCAAGGAAGGTTCAAAAGGCTCAATTTATAACGAGTCAGTGCGAGGCAGTTTCATCATAACAAAGTACGATGGAAAGACAGAGATGTTATCAGGCGCTGAATTTGAATTGTATAAAAAGAATGATAAGGGAGGATGGGATTTAGTTCAAAGTAAGCCCCAGACATCTTCCGGCGATGCAGAAAAAAAGATAGTAATGACTGACAAGACTTATGAGTCAGGTCTTCTTGCAGCGGGAGAGTATAAGCTAAGGGAGATCAAATCGCCCAGTTATCAGCGTAAAGACGGTACGGATGTCCAGTTCCAGATGCCTAAAGAGGATGTGTTCTTTAACATAACTGCAGGCACAACTGTAAAGATCGACATAAAGAATAATCCAAAGGGATCTATTGTATTTACAAAGAAAGCATCCCAGTATGATCAGAATGACAAACCAGTTACAGATAATACAGTGCTCAATAAATGTATCTTTAAGCTTTATACAAAAGCTGGCAAGGTATACACTGCTGTTCAGGAAACGGATCAAAGCGGAAATACCAAGGACAGAGTTTTTACAGCAAGCAATGGCGTTTACCGGATGGACAATGTGGATCCCGGAACATATTATATTCATGAGGAGTCAGTAAATACACCAGGCTATAGTGTGAGAGAGGAATTTTTCAAGGTAGTCATACCAGCGGGACTCGGCGTGGAGGATAAGCTTGTCTTTGAACCGGCGGTATCTGATAATCAGGACATCATGGAGAATGACGGGGTAATCGTTAATGATGCTAATGTCGGTTCGCTCCTGATCAAAAAGCAGGATCAGCAGAAGAATCCTCTGACGGGCGCTCAGTTTGAGGTCTATGCAAAAGACGCCAAAGGGAAATATACCATTTTAAAAGATAAAGCTACAGTGACCTCCAGTGATGGGCAGGTAACGTTCAAGAATCTCCCGGCGGAGCGTGGGGGAACCAAATATCTGGTGAAGGAGACAAAAGCTCCGGATAATTATACTCTGGATAATGCATTTGAGTCAGAGGGTGTTAAGATTGAGCAGGAGGTTACTGTGTATCCTCTTTCAGCACCGCAGCTGGATAAAGTGAATTCAGTGACCTTCACGAATAAGAAGATAGAGCAGGGCTTTGGAAAATTCCCGACATCGATTACTAAGAAAATATCTGACAGTGATGAGAAGCAGAAGGAGAGTGTTACGGCAGAAAAAAGCCTTATTGATTCCGAATATGCTGTGGACTTTACGCTCGGAGGATATGCAGACGGCAAGAATACTCTGCCGGCTGAAGAATTCTATGTAACAGATGATCAGGTACAGCTTTACTATGACGCCGGATATGCCGTTGGAGTACCTGATTATAAACTGATGGATAAGAGGCAGGAGGATTATAAGTATACCTCCGTGACTGTCCACAAAGCCCATAATAAGGACCAGTCCCAGACAGTGTCAGTATCCATGCAGTATAAACTGTATGGGGAGAGCACCTGGAGGGACTATAACGGAGGAACTAAGTATCCGCTGACAGCAGAACAGAAATTTGATTTAAGCAGCATCAGCGGACTGCAGCTTCCGGTGACAGGTATCCGTGTTTATTATCACAATGTTCAGGCAGGATTTACATTAGATTCTGCCGGGCAGGGGATATCAATAAATGCGGTGTTGAACCGCAGGGATACTATCACAAATGATCAAATGCCCGAAGTAAGAAAAGTTACAAACCAGGCAAATGTCACCCTGAAGGAACGGTACAAGAACAGCCAGGGTAAAGAGACAACAGGGCCGCAGATCAGCCTTAAGTCCAATACAGTGGAGGCATTCATACCAACATATAAGACAGAGCTTCCAACGGTAACTCTGACTAACGTGGTAACGAATAATCCGGGAAATAACAGGTTTGCATCCGGTTCAACAGTAGCATACCGGCTGACTGCCTCAAATGTCCAGGACAGTAAGGCAGACTTTAAGGCACCGATGGTTACTTTTGACCTTGCGCCATATACAGTGCTAAATACAAACTTTGGTACGGTAGGCCTGAATGGTAACAAGGGATTCAGGGTTATGCTGCAGAGTAAATCATCAACCTCACAGGGAGAGATGACCAGCACACAGGAGATACCGGCTTCTGCTTACACGATTGTGGAAGAAAAAGATGTTCCGTTCCTTGGCAGCACAGATGCACTGAACCCGGAAGGGCTTAAAACTTCACGGTATGCATTTAAGTTTAGTGATGATTTTGTGTTAAAGCCAGGAGATAGTATAGTTATTGAACTTCAGGGTATTATTTCCTATACTAAGCCCAGCGGTGACATAAGATTTGACTCACCCGCATATTTGGGAAGTAACTATAATATTCTTTCCACTCTGGAGAATCCGTATGGAACAAGTTTTCTGTCAAAATCAGCTATAGTGACGGAGGACCAGATTGATAGTACTCTGAATGGAGGAAGCAAAAAGAATGAATATGTGTCTGAACCGGTAGTTGTATATACAATTGATGGTACAGGTCTGCAGCTTCAGAAGAGTATAAGTAAAGATGATGTATATTTCAGTTCTGTTGATACAGCAAATGTGAATCCTACAGATGAAATCTACTATAATCTGACACTTTACAATTTTTCAGAGGTTCCAGGCAGAACAGCGCGTATAGCGGACGTTCTTCCATTCCCTGGTGATACCTATATCATTAATAATGTTGGACGGTACACTGATATTCCAGCAGGGGAAGAATTTGAAGAAATGCTTTTCCAATCCATGTATGTTACTTATAGGAACAGTGTGACAGGGGAAAACCAGGATGGAAACATTGAAAATATTAAATTGTATTATTTTGTAGAGGACAGCTCCTCTGCGAACGAATGGCGTGATAACAGGGCAGCAGCGGTTGCCACAATCAATGATTTCCTGGAAAACACAAAGAGTGTGGCAAATTCCCAACCGGTTTATGAAGCATGGCAGGGAAAGTGGACGACAGAACTGCCGAGTGATCTGTCAAGAGTCACAGCAGTAGGTGCAGAAGTGACATTTAAGCAGGATGCCCTCTTAGACAGGGAGCATGCGCTGAATCTGCATATTACAATGAAGACGCCGGGATATACGGCAGACCAGATAGAAGATTATGCAGGACGGAAGATGGTCAATGCTTCAGTAGCATCACTTATAAGAGCACAGGATGATGGCATCGTAGCTGCAATGGGGTTGGCTGACAAGGTAGAATCAAATGAGGTAGTAGCAAAGCTCAATCTTCCAACAGGATCAATAGGCGACCAGGTATTCTATGACCACAATAAGAATGGAATCCAGGATCTGGAAGAAGGCGGGGATGATGAGAGAGCCGGACAGGGATTAGCGGTGAAGCTGTATCAGAGGACTTATAGTTCGGTGACGCATGACAGCCAGGAAGTACTGTATGCAGTGACAGAGACAGACGGGAACGGAAATTACAGGTTTGACGGCCTGCCGTGCAATTATCTGAAGAAAAATCATACTTCAGATATGGATGATCCTGAAAATTATGTTGGCGGTGAATTCTATGAGTACCGTGTAGAATTCGAGGCTCCGGAAGGATTTGCACCGACAATAAAAGGAGCAGGAAAAGACAGAGAAAAAGATTCAGATGTTAACCCGGATGGATTTACGGATTATGTACGTCTGATGGTCTCCAGTGAAGATGGCAAACTGACCGGGCAGACAGACTTGTCTCTGGATGCAGGATATATCAAACCATACGAACTGGGCAACAGAGTATGGCTGGATATTAACCGTGACGGACTGCAGAACACATATATTGATGAGGAAACCGATGAAGAAAAAGAAGAACCGGGTGTTCCAAATGTAGGTGTTAAGCTGTACAAGGTAGAGGATGAGAACGGTGTGATCAGCGACATTGACAACCCGCTCATGACAACAGTAACAGATCAGAATGGAGAATATTGGTTCAGGAATCTGCCGGAGGGGTATTATGTGGTTGTATTTGACATCTCCATGTTCAGAAAAGAGGACGGATATTCCTACCAGTATATGTTTACTGATGCAAACGTAAGCGGCGATGGCAGAGAAGAACTGGATTCTGATGCAATGGAATCACCTGAACTCAATGAAGGAGATGAGGACCGCATCAGGAAGACAAAGGTGGTACATCTGTCCTACGATGCAATGCTGGGTGTTATACCTGATCCATATTCAGATGACAGGTGGGATGCAGGTCTTACTGTCTACAGCGCAATAGGAGGTTTCTGTTTTGATGATGAGAATTATACAGACATGCAGGATCTCTATATACCGCTTCCCGGAACAGAAGTAGAGCTGTACCGCGTAGTGAAGGGAAAACGTGAGGCAGAGCCTTTGTGTACCGCGACAGTGGGTGAGGACGGCAGATATTTCTTTGATAAATTGCTTGAAGGGCAGTATCAGATCCACTTTAAATATCCGGAAGGCTATACCGCTGTTCTGCCAGGCGTGGGAACCAGAACAACAGATTCCAATACGGAAAAATTTGAGGGTGATGACCGGACACAGGGCTTTACAACGATCATAGACCTTGGAAGAGATACGGTGGACCGCACATGGGATGCAGGCGCCTGTAAACTGAGCAGTATCGGCGACTATGTCTGGCTGGATACAAATAAAAATGGTATTCAGGATCCGGATGAAAAAGGCATTGAAGGGGTCACGGTAATCCTTCAGAGCAGGATCGATGGAAGCGAGTGGACAACGGAAGCATCTACAGAGACAGATCAGAATGGCAAATATATATTCACACAGTTAAAGAGCAGCAAGAGGTATGGTAAGCAGTACAGAGTTGTATTTGTTTTTGAAGAAGGAGTGTCTGTTACCACATCTCTGAGCGGTAAAGACAGAGGATTGGATTCTGACGCACTCTTCAGGATCCGTGACCTGGGCTGGGTGACAGCACCGATTCCTATCTTAGAGTATGGCACTTCAGATATGACATGGGATGCCGGAATTGTGGAAACTGTAGAACCAAAAGGAACTATAGGTGATTTTGTATGGTATGATAAGAACCGCAATGGTATTCAGGATGAAGATGAAGTAGGAATTGGCGGCATCGAGGTTGTACTGGAAATGAATGAGTCTGGGACGCTGAGTAATGAAAGCGGGTGGGGAGTATATGGCTCCACCACTACAAACAGCAATGGTTATTACAGATTCTATGACCTGCCAAGCGGTTACTATCGTGTCAGGTTTAAGATTCCGGAAGAGTATTATATAACCTTGTATAACCAGGGAACAGATGAAGAACTTGATTCAGATGCATCAAGAGAGGCTACAGGACGCTGGTATTACAGCAGAGGCTTCTACCTTAATGTAAATGTAAAACCAGTGGATTTGTCCTGGGATGCCGGAGTCTATAAGGTCACAGACTTGACGACTACTGTTATAAAGAGGGAACCGGGCAAGACAGTTATTAACCGGACAGATACGTATAAAACAGTAACACGTAAAGTAACCCGAAATGTGACAAGAACAGTAGGGGGGACAACACGCACTGTGACCCGTAAGACTACGAGGAAAGCGTCAAAAACAGGAGATGATACAGATATTCGGATTTGGCTCTTATTTGCCCTGCTTTCTGGAACTGCTATTGTATTTATAGTAAAGAAGAAAAGACGCAGAGTAAAAGAGTAATTGCATTGTGATCAGGTAAGGCGGCAGCATTTGCATAGTGGCGGTGTTGCTGCTTTTATCTTTATAATATAATTATATTATTATGGTGAAATACGAAAAAAACTCCCGCATGTCATAAAAAAGCTATTTGTTGTGACACCCGTGTGACAGAAGAGATTAATAATGAAACTATAGAACGAGAGACCCATGAGGGGTTGAAGATAGAAAGAGGAGTGGTAGAGATGAAGAAAGGGTTAAAAATGTTGGCTGTTGCGTTACTGGCATTTTTCGGTTTTATGTTTAGTAATGGAAATATAGCTGAAGCGGCAGCTCAGAGCGGTGGTTTACCGGCTATACAGCAGGTGGAGGTATTCGGGCCGGGAAAGACAGTATTTTATGTGTACAATGATGGTACAGCAGAGGATACGTTCAGCTGGGATGCAGGAAATTTTGGAACAGGCACGATTGTTGTACCAGCTGGGAGTTATAAAGAAATCTCATTTGATACGAATGACTATTTCTTATTTACTGTTATAAATTCAGATGGGACGGCAATGGATTATGCAAACAGTCTTACCTACTATTATGTAAATGTTGAGATCTATTATGATAATGACTGCGTAAGCGATGAAGAATACAGATTAAGTATGTCAGATGGTTCCTTCAGTTATACTGTTGATCAGCAGGTCAATGACGGGGGACAGCTTTTAGAATGTGTCAGCGCGGCAACTCAGTATCTTTATTATGGTCCGGGAAACGCATCCACTTTAGTTTTCCAGTACAAGAGTGTTGATCAGCCAGACAAGAAGGTTGGAGTTAATTTTATTGATACAAACGGTTATGTTATAGGAACAGATGAATTTACTGTATCAGTGAATGAAAATGTTATATATGAAGCGCCGGAACAAATTTCCGCAAACGGAACGGTTTATGATCTGGTGTCTGACATGTCCATTACCCATGGATATGCAAGTTCTAAGACCTCCTATTCTTTTCAGTATAAAGCACAGAAAGCTGTTTTGACAAAGTCTTACTCAGTAAAATTCAAATTTATAGATGCAGAGACTAAAGAGGTTATAGGAACAGATTCTCAGCCTATCAATAGTGGTGAGACACTTATTTATACGGTACCAGAAACCTGGTCTGTGGGTGCATATACATTATCTGCAGGACAGCCACGGGAAATTACCCACAAATTTGAGGACAGCAGCAGAGAATATTCTGTGTTATATGATGCGACAGGATCCTATGATATAACGATCAGTCTTATAGATGTGAAATCAGGCACAGCAATTGATACTTTTTCAGAAACAGTAGATGCAAATACAGTGGCAGTATATGATTATGAGCCAAGTGTAAGTGCAAATGGTGTGAATTATATCCTGGCAGGCGGACAGGGAAGCCGTCTGACACATGCATATGGGGAATCTTCCAGAACTTACGAGATATATTATAATCCTGAAAATACTGCAGAGGCAGATGCAGAGGCGCAGCCATACACAATCAGTATTGAATATGTAGATGTTAAGACAAATGATGTATTATATACAGAGGCAATAGATGTAGCAGCAGGTGAGACGGCCACAGCTTCAGTTCCGGAGACGTATACAGTTGAAGGGGAAGATTATATTATCCTTCCGGGTCAGGGGTCTGATATAAGCCATCCATATAATGATGCAAGAAAGAGTTATGTGACTTATTACAGAAATGTGAATGATGAGTCAAATGCTGCATCATCAGTAGAGGAAAAGGTGGTGACTGAGGTCATTACAGAAGAAGATGAGATAGTTAATATTCCGAATGTGATACCGGTAGTTGTAGATCAGGAAGAAGTTGTAGAAACAGTTGTAACGGAACCAGATAATATAGTGGAAATCCCTGAAGAGCCGGTAGCATTAAATGAGGCGCCGCAGAATGATGAAGAATTACAAAATAATGGAGAACCTCAGAATAATACACCTGTACAAAATAATGAAAGTGAAAATGTTATAATACCGGACGAAGAAACTCCCCTGGCAGGAACACCTGGCCAGACAGGAACCACTGCTGGAACCGGAACTAAGAAAAAAACAGAGAATAAAGCAGAAACAGAAAAGAAGGTAGAAACAGAAAAGAAGGTAGAGACGGAAAAGAAGGCAGAGACAGAAAAGAAAGCAGAGACAGAAAAGAAGGTAGAGACAGAAAAGAAGGCAGAGACAGAAAAGAAGGCAGAGACAGAAAAGAAGGTAGAGACAGAAAAGAAGGCAGAGACAGAAAAGAAGGCAGAGACAGAAAAGAAGGCAGAAACAGAGAAGAAGGCAGCAGCGAAATCTGAGCCGGAGACAACAACAATCTCTGATGAAGAAGTCCCCTTAGCAAAAGCTCCTGCAGAAACAGCAGCCACAACAAGTAATACAGTGCTTCCAATCGTATTAGGCTGTGTAGCACTGCTGGCAGCAGGGATAGCAGTATTATTCCTGGTCAGAAGAAACAGGAATATGGGCGGTAAGTAATTCAAGAAACGGAATGATTTATCAAGTAAATATTCAGGTGGGGCGCTGCGGTTTGCAGCGCCTCATCTTTTATAAAGAAATATAAAAAGATTTATAATTTTCGTAAAACCTCTTGACGAATGCTATAAAACCATGTATGTTATATAGCGTGAACATAAAACAAAATAGAATATATTATATTTTCTCTTATTCAGAGTGATGGAGATACAAAGGATCTGTGAAGTCACGGCAACCCCGTCAGAGGAAGGTGCCAACCTGAGCGAGTAATCGAACAATAAGAGGATTTACTTATCTAGTCGATGGTGAGTCCGCTTATAGCGGGCTTTTTTATTTCCGGTAGATATGCACAGCTGTGCGCATGGAAGAAAAGGTAAAGGGATATGGAAAATATAGTATAGCATTAAGGAGGAAATCATGGATAGAAGATTATTTACTTCAGAATCAGTAACAGAAGGACATCCGGATAAAATGTGCGATCAGATCTCTGATGCCATCTTAGACGCTTTGCTGGAACAGGATCCCATGAGCCGTGTGGCTTGTGAGACATGTACCACGACAGGTCTTGTCATGGTCATGGGAGAGATCAGCACTCAGGCATATGTGGATATTCAGAAGCTTGTGCGCGATACAGTAAGGGAGATAGGATATACACGCGGAAAATATGGATTTGATGCAGATACATGCGGCGTTATCACTGCTATCGATGAGCAGTCAAGCGATATTGCCATGGGTGTGGATAAGGCTCTGGAAGCCAAGGAAAACACCATGACTGATGAGGAGATCGAGGCCATAGGAGCAGGAGACCAAGGTATGATGTTTGGCTATGCCACTGATGAGACAGAGGAGTTTATGCCGTACCCTATCTCACTGGCACATAAGCTGGCGCTTCAGCTCACAAAGGTGAGAAAGGATGGGACACTTCCCTATCTGAGACCGGATGGAAAGACCCAGGTCACCGTAGAGTATGATGAGGCAGGCAAGCCGGTAAGGCTGGATGCAGTAGTACTTTCCACTCAGCATGATCCGGAAGTGACACAGGAGCAGATCCATGAGGATATTAAAAAACACGTATTTGACGTTATCCTGCCGTCCGGTATGGTAGACGGAAATACAAAGTTCTTCATTAATCCCACAGGCCGTTTCGTTATCGGCGGACCCCATGGGGACAGCGGATTGACAGGGCGCAAGATCATTGTGGACACATACGGCGGTTATGCGCGCCACGGCGGCGGGGCTTTCTCAGGGAAGGACTGCACAAAGGTTGACAGAAGCGCGGCATATGCGGCACGTTATGTGGCAAAGAACCTGGTGGCAGCAGGCCTTGCAGAAAAATGCGAGATCCAGCTCTCATATGCCATCGGTGTTGCTCAGCCAACATCTGTCATGGTAGATACATTTGGAACAGGCAAGCTCTCAGATGAGAAGCTGACAGATATTATCAGAGAAAACTTCGACCTGCGCCCGGCAGGTATCATTAAGATGCTGGGGCTTCGCCGTCCGATCTATAAGCAGACAGCTGCTTACGGGCATTTTGGAAGAAATGATCTGGACCTGCCCTGGGAAAAGCTGGACAAGGTGGATGAATTAAAGGCTTATTTATAAAAAGTTTAGAAATCAACTACATTGTTTAGGTGAAAATCAGACTCCTCTATGCTATACTTATTAAAGTAAAGTAATAGAGGAGTTTTTTATATGAAGTTAAAGACAAGGCTTATTATAGCCTTTTTTGTGATTATATTTGTTCCTGTTTTCCTGACCAGCCTGGCGCTGTTCGGGTTTGGCAGATACCAGCTGAATTCTATCGAAGAGACTTATGGAATAAAGGATCCCAGCTATGACACCCTGTCCAATTCTGTCCAGATGGTGAGCAAGTTCACACAGAAATCATTTGAGGAGATGCAGGATCAGGCAGGGCGTGACCCGGATATGTTTCTGGACCGTTCTTATCTGGACACTCTCAATGAGAAGCTGTCAGGCAAAGCCTCTTATCTGATCGTGCGCCGCGGCGGGGAGATGTATTATTCAGGCAAGGAGGAAAATATTGACGCTCTGTTTGAGGAGCTTCCGCCCTATGGCGATTATAATAAAATATCGGACAGCGGCGTGTATATCGGCAAGGACGTACAGGCATTTGTAAAGCAGATGGATGTGGATTTTACGGACGGGTCAGAGGGAAGCGTATTTATTATCACCAGCGTAAGTGCAACTCTTCCCCAGATTAAATCCCTTGTCAGGGATATGGTCATTGCAATTATAGTGATACTGATCTTTACAGCAGGATTTCTGACTATGTGGATCTATAATGGCATCAGCACTCCCCTGAAGAAGCTGAAGCTGGCCACCCAGAATATTAAAGAGGGAAATCTGGACTTTACCATGGAGGCCCAGGGAGATGATGAGATCAGCGGACTGTGCCGGGACTTCGAGCAGATGAGGCGGCGGCTGAAGGAATCTGCTGAGGAAAAGGTCCAGTATGACAGGGAGAATAAAGAGCTTATCAGCAATATTTCCCATGACCTGAAGACTCCGATCACGGCTGTAAAGGGATATGTGGAAGGGATCATGGACGGCGTGGCAGACACCCCGGAGAAGATGGATAAGTATATCAGGACGATCTACAACAAGGCAAATGACATGGACAGGCTCATCAATGAGCTGACCTTCTACTCCAAGATAGATACAAACAGGATCCCGTATACATTTAACAAAATCAACATCAAGGATTACTTTGATGACTGTATAGAGGAAGTGGGACTGGATCTTGAATCTAAAAATATTGAGTTATCCTATTTTAATTATGCAGATGCGGATACAATAGTAATTGCAGATGCAGAGCAGCTGAAGAGGGTAATTAATAATATTATAAGTAATTCTGTAAAATATATGGATAAGCCGAAAGGCTATATCAATATCCGGGTAAAGGATGTGGGCGACTTCATTCAGGTGGAGATCGAGGATAATGGAAAGGGAATTGCGACGAAAGATCTTTCCAATGTGTTCGATCGTTTTTACCGCACGGATGCCTCCAGGAATTCTTCTCAGGGCGGCAGCGGAATCGGGCTGTCTATTGTTAAGAAGATCATAGAGGACCATGGAGGTAAGATTTGGGTAAGCAGTAAACTGGGCGCAGGAACAATCATGTATTTTGTGCTTAGAAAATATCAGGAGGTACCTATTGATGAGTAAGATTCTTATTATTGAAGATGAAGAGAGCATTGCAGACCTGGAGAAGGATTATCTGGAGCTCAGCGGTTTCGAGGTGGAGATTGAGAACAGAGGTGATGTGGGATTAAAAAGAGCACTTTCTGAAGACTTTGACCTCTTTATACTGGATCTGATGCTGCCGGAGATGGATGGCTTTGAGATCTGCAAGGAGATCAGAAATCACAAGAACACGCCGATTATCATGGTATCAGCCAAGAAGGATGATATCGATAAGATCAGGGGCCTGGGTCTGGGAGCGGACGACTACATGACAAAGCCCTTCTCCCCAAGTGAGCTTGTAGCCCGCGTAAAAGCACATCTTTCCAGATATGACAGGCTGGTGAGCAGCAATGTCCAGGAAAATGATGTGATAGAGATAAGAGGGCTGAAGATTGACAAGACGGCCAGAAGAGTCTGGGTAAACGGTGAGGAGAAGACATTTACCACAAAGGAATTTGACCTGCTCACATTCCTTGCCCAGAATCCCAACCATGTGTTTACAAAAGAGGAACTGTTCAGCAAGATCTGGGATATGGAATCTATAGGAGATATTGCGACAGTAACCGTGCATATCAAGAAAATAAGAGAAAAGATCGAAATGAATACGGCAAAGCCCCAGTATATTGAGACGATCTGGGGGGTAGGTTACAGGTTTAAGATCTAAATCGGCCCTGTCTGCTGCTGGTCCCCCATCCAGTCCCGCCTGTACTGAAGCGGAGTCTTATGCTCACGGGATTTGAACAGGCTTATAAAGTGGCTTACATTATTCATGCCGCAGGAATAAGCGATCTCTTCCACGGTCTCGTCGGAACGCCTCAGCAGCTCTTTTGCATAATTCAGGCGCAGGGAGATCTGGTATTCATGGATATTCTGCCCGGTGTATTTTTTGAATTCCCGGGACAGATGGTATTTACTAATATTATATGATGCAGAAAGAAAATCCAGGGATATTTCATCCCTGTATTTTTTTTCGATAGCCCTCATAACGTCACGGATCAACTGGGGCATGGGAGAGAGTATAGTGCCTGTCTCAGTATTCCTTATGATAACCTCTGTCAGTATATCTGTAATGATCCTGGATATCAGGACATCTGAAAATGCTTCTTTCTCACGGAGGAGTGAGAACATCTGCCGGATCCGGCCTTCTATCCCGTCAGTATCTTCAAATCTTACAACGTGGAAACTTCTTCTTGTGGCTTCCTCAAAATAGCCCGCTGCGTTTGCACCCTTAAAGTGGAACCAGAGGAAGTCCCACTTTTGGCCGTCGCACTGGTAGAGGTGGCGTTCCATACAATTTATGAAGAAAAAATCCCCTTTTTCCAGGACATATTCCTGTCCTCTGTAAATAAGCCTTCCGCGTCCCGACAGTGTGTAGATACACAGAAAGTTATCAAGGTTCTCTCGTTCTGTAAAGTAAGGAGGATAAGTCATAAAACAGCCGGCCTCCTGAATAAACAGAAAAGCCTGCCTGATGTGCAGGGGACAGGTGTTGATAAGAGTGGTGGAATCCTCACTCCAGTTGCAGGATTTACGTTCCAGGTAATCTTTCATATGATGGGTATAACCGTGCAGGCAGCCGCTGTCCGGTCTTCCTTTCTGCATAATAGTGTGTTCATTCGTTACTATTCACACGTCACCGTCGCGCAAAGCGTGTTACTGGTCACGGAGTGAACAGTAATGTTCATTCATATACTCCGCAATTTTCTGTTATTATTGGGCACTTTTCTGGGATGAAACAGCAGTATATATGAGTTATGATATTTATATGCGGAGCCGGTATTTCATCCGGCAATATTAAGTATATACAATAAAATGGGGAAAGGCAAGCGGGATACGCTCAAGGAGGTAAATATGAATAATACGGAACGAGTCAAAGCAATTTTACATTATCAGCCTTATGACAAGATGCCGGTAGTGCATTTTGGATTCTGGGAAGAGACACTTGATAAGTGGTACAGGGAAGGACATATCACAGAGGAAGAATGTGAGGGCTGGAGTGACGGAAATAAATATGACAGGAGCATAGGGGAAAAGCTGGGCTTTGATTTTAACTGGTATACATGTTTTACGCCGGCTTACGGTCTTTATCCGGGATTTGAGGAGAAGATTGTGGAACACTGCGGTGATGGTTATAAGTATTTAAATGCCAACGGCGTCATTATACTGAAAAAGGAAGGGGTAGAATCTATCCCCATCGAGTTTGACCATGTGCTTAAGGACAGGAAGACATGGGAGGAAGACTTTAAATGGCGTCTGAAGTTTGATCCTGAAAGGATCGATTTTGAAAATTATGAGAAGATGAGACAGCTCCACGGCAGTGATCCCATAGGCCTTCACTGCGGAAGCCTTTTCGGACAGATCAGGGACTGGATGGGCTTTGAGGCAGTGTGCTTTCTGTATATGGATGATGAAGAGCTTTATGATGAGATCATAGATACAGTGGGGGAATTGGAGTATAAGATAGCAAAAGCAGTTCTGGATAAGGGGCTTAAATTTGATTTCGGACATTTCTGGGAGGATATCTGCTTTAAGAGCGGACCACTTGTGGTTCCTTCTGTATTTGAAGAAAAGGTGGCACACCATTATAAGAGGATTACAGAGCTGCTCAATGAGCACGGTATAGATATTGTATCGCTGGACTGTGACGGAGTGATAGATTCCCTGGCGCCTATCTGGCTGGAGAATGGCGTAAATACCATGTTTCCTCTGGAATACGGTACCTGGAAGGGAGAACTGGGACCTTTGAGGGAAAGCTGCGGAAAAGGACTCAGGGCCGTAGGCGGGATGAATAAGAATATATTTGCCCTGGGCACTGCAGAGATCGACAAAGAAATTGAGAGGCTCAGGCCGATGATAGAGATGGGCGGTTTTATACCATGCCCGGACCACAGGATCCCTCCTGAAGCTAAATGGGAAAATGTACAATATTATTGCAGAAGGATGAAGGAGCTCTTTTAAGAAGAGGAAAAAGCTGCGCGCTGGGAACAAAAGCTGCGCTGTCCAAAATACAGGCTTGCTGGGGTGCGCAAAGCGCACTTTTGTTCCCAGCCAGAGAGGATCATAGAATCACAGGCAGCGCAATTGTTTCCGCCTCATGGATTCCTCCGGCGGTAAGTTTTTCTTTTCCGGCCTTAAATACCTCAAGAGCCAGGTGCTGCAGCTCTGCTGCAAACAGTTCTGCATCTTTTTCCTGGAGGCTTTTTAACAGGGCTGTTGTTGAGCGGGAATCAAATCTAAAAGCATAAGGCTTCATATCATTCAAGGGGTAACCCAGATACTGAAAGTACATCAGCCCGCCCAGTATCTGTTTTAAGGCCGGCGACTGTGCTTTCTCGTTCAGCAGGCCAAAACAGATGCCGAATGTCATGTAGTAATCCTTGGAAATAAGGATATTCTGCAGCCAGGATATGGCGCTTTGAATGGAACTATCGGCGAGCGCAGGAAAAACAGACAGGGCCACATCTTTACAAATTACTAGAATTATCTGTACACTCTGCAGATATTGCAGCAAAGCCTTTTTAAAATTGGGCGTGGTAAAGCTGGAGATCGGGGCCGGGTTATCCAGACCTACCATCACACGTGTACCTTTCCCGGGGATGGTCTCTACAATGCCAATGTCGCTGAGGATTTTTATGGCGCGGCGTACCGTTATTAAAGGCACAGAATACTGTTTTGCCAGAGAAGTAAATGATGGAAGATATTCCTGGTTCCCAAAAGAAGAATAAATTTGCCGGAGCAGTTTCATGGCCAGATTAAAATTGACCAGAGGACGTTCCGAGAAATAATTCCATTCATACGGGATAGGTTCAACTGGATGATCAGGCGGAAGCAGCGAATCCTGATACCGCTGTACCCCTTCTATATGTCTCTGGTAAAGGCGGATCAGCAGATCCTTTAGCTGCACATAATCAGATGCCCTGCGAAGAGAAAGTATCTGTGCGGCCTCCCTTTTTAAATAAGTCATATAGCCATATATGTAAGCATTATCCCCAAGATGCATGATCGTGGAGTGCCCAAAGAAATTTGTACTCTGATATAAGTTGAGAAACAGAGGGTTTTCAAGGGACTTCAGGATATGCAAGAAAAATTCGAAGTAGGGATACTCATTATAAGGTGACATGCGCTCAAAGATCTCGTCCAGCTTTTTCAGATCCTTATCACTGCACAGCTTCAGACCCTGCAGCATGGCCTCCGGCCAAATCAGCAGCATTGTATTGCACAAGTCCAGCAAAGCGTCTTTAGTGGCATAGCTGTAGATCCTGTATTTCTCCCGGCACTCCTCCTCATTGATGTCATAAGTTACGATTGCACTCCGTCCCTGGCTCAGGGACACATAATTTTCTTCCTGCAGGAGCCTTAGAGCGCTGTGAATCGTGGCGCTTGAGACATTAAAGGTTCTGCATAGCTCAGGTATAGTAGGAAGACTTGAACCGGTAGGGTACAAGCCAAAATGAATACAGTTAAACAGGTGTTTGTAAGCTATATTATATAAATTCAATTCATCCAAGGTTTTTCATCCTCTCCAAGACATTTATTTTTTCGATCCCCTTTTTTGGTAAAAACCTTATGCAGTCTGATTTCTGTTGGAATAATCGTAAGCGCCATGATCCCTATTTGTGTAAATACCAGATAAACTATCAATGTCTCAAAATTTGAACGGTCTTTAATATACACAACAAATGCAAATGAAGTCACAGCCAGTACGATTCCAATCAAAAAAATCATTTTACCCCAATATTTGTGCGCATAAGTCCATGTATCCTGATTCAGCCTTGACATGGCAGTACGGTATCCTGAAACTCCGTTTCTATCTGCGGGAGGTTTCTTCCCCCATTGTTTTCCTAATACAATCATAGAAAGAGGAACTAATAATGAACAAATAAGTAAAAATACAAACATTTCAACGCCTTTCTGTCAATACAGACTGGTCTGTGGATCAGACTAGCTTTCAAGTAAAAATCTGGTTTTGTATCTGCTCTATAATGAGCCTTGTATTTTCTTCAATGGGCTTTGTTCCGTCTACCCGTATGAGGGGGCATTTTAAGGATTGAACCCATTCTTCAGCAGTATTCTCTGCTCTGGATTTCACAAAATGAAAAAAACTTTCCTCCCGCTCATGTAAATCACCGCCCGGCAGTATCCTGTCACCAAATTTCTGAAAAGAACGATTTTTAACTCGCTGTATCCGAATATCTTTTGGAACTTCGATCAATACGGCATACTGAAAGAAATTATAGACCGAAGCTTTGAAGTCTCCTTTCACGGAAGCAAAAACAAAATTTTCATGAAAAGAAATTTCACTCAAAAAAAGCTTTTCAGCTTCTTCATGTGTGCGTGGAGATGAGTAGGCATAAGAAAGATCTGTCCTGGAAAAATACAGATCTTCATTATCTAAAAAATAGAAATTCAATTTTTCCGCAAGGCATTTTCCGAGAGTGCTCTTACCGGCGCCGTTTAAACCACATACAATAATTCCTGTCCTCATAGATCTTTCACCATATTCCATTACTTATAAAAAAGATAATTATATTCTATCATCTTCACACCATTATGGGTACTATTTTATTGATTTATTTATAAACATAGCTTATAATAAAAAATATTAAATGAGCACAATAAATTTGAATTAGAACAGTTTCGAGAGCTAATAAATTTAGGATGATTTTTATTGTTACAATATCATCAATCTGCAGTAAACGATACGATGGAGGAGAGACTGGTGGAAATCAATTTAAGCTATGAGCAGCTCAATAACGAATACAGCATGCTGATGGGGGTATTAGGTGCAAGTGTTAGTAAACATCTTATGGATGAACATCTCACATGCATCTGGGCCAACAACTACTATTACGAACTGATCGGTTATACCAAGTCCGAGTATGAGGCCCGTTTTCAAAACCAATGTGACAGGTATTTTGAAACGAATCCGGAGGGCTGGAAGCTGCTTACTGAAAAGATAAAGGCCAGCCTGGAGGGCGGAGAAAAGGGATACTCCGTTTATCTGCCCATGGTCTATCCGGACGGCTCCCCATTCTGGGTCAAACTGCAGGCTGTCTTTACTGATGAATACATGTACGGGTACCGGGTGGCCTACACTACTATGATCGATGTGACAGATATGATGCAGGCACAGAGGGAGCAGCTGCGCGCGCAGCAAAACTATGAGACGATGACACGTGAGCAGGAAATGCTTATGAGCGCCCTCAATGTCAGTGTCAGTTCTCATCTGGTGGATGAGCACTATACCTGCATCTGGGCCAATGAATTTTATTACAAACTGATTGGTTATCCAAAGCCTAAGTATGAGGCTTTGTTCCACAACCATGCGGATGAGTACTATGGTAATAACCCGGAAGGCTGGGAGCTGCTTACAAAAAAAGTCGAATCCGTCCTGGAAAAGGGGGAGGATAAATATGAATTGATCGTCCCCATGAAATATGAGGACGGTTCCAGCTATTGGGTAAAACTTGTCAGCTTTTTTACAGACCGGTATGTTGATGGCTACCGCACCTCCTACACCGTTATGACAGATGTGACAGAGCTTGTGCAGACCAAGAATGAGCTGGAAATGATGATGCAGGCAATGAAGGTCAGCGTCAGCAAGCACAAGGTGGACGAGCATTTCTCAGTTGTCTGGGCCAATGATTTTTATTATCAGCTCATTGGGTATACGAAATCCGAATATGAGGCCCGGTTTCATAATCATTGTGACGAGTATTTCACGGACAATCCGGAGTCCTGGGATATTCTCTGCAATAAAATAGATAACATGTACGCAGCGGGGGAGGACAGCTTTGAGGCTTATCTTCCCATGAAGCTTCCGGGCGGGTCCTCCCGGTGGGTGAAACTGGTGGATTTCTTTACAAATGAATATCAGGACGGAAAACAGCTGGCTTATACTACTATGATTGACGTCACAGAACTGCTGCAGGCTCAGCAGGATAAAAGTGTTGCTTATGAGCATGTACCTGGTTTTATCGTAAAATACAGGATCCTGCCAGACAGGATTGTGATCATTGATGCAAGCAGCCGCATAAAGGATTTCTTTGATGTGGACCTGGACAATCTGGCGGCAGCTGATTTCATGGGGGTCTTACAGCCTGAGAGCCGTCATATCATTGAGGACAGGCTGCCTAAACTGCGGAATAGAGAAGCTCTGGAGCTGGATGAATCTATCCGGGTCAGGGATAAATATGGCAGGGACTGCTGGCTTCAGCTTCACGGCACCTGTATTGATTCTGTTGCGGATGACCCTGTTTACCTGGTGGTTTATATAGATATTACAGATATTACTGAACTGAGAAAGCTCCAGCATCAGCTGGAAGAGCGCACGGAAATGCTCAATACGGCTCTAAAGGCCGCTAAACTGGCAAATGCAGCCAAGTCGGATTTCCTCTCCCGGATGAGCCATGATATCCGGACACCCATGAATGCCATTGCCGGCATGACGGAGATTGCCGATGCCCACCTTCGGGAACCAGAACGTGTGAAGGACTGCCTGGATAAAATACGCCTTTCCAGCCACCACCTTCTGGGACTGATCAATGACGTGCTGGATATGTCACAAATTGAAAGCGGCAAGGTCTCTATTCATATGGCTTCTCTTTCACTGCCGGAATTAATCAGGGAGATCATCATGATTACCCTGCCAAATATCCGTACTAAGCAGCAGACGTTCAAGGTTCATCTGCTGAATGTAAGGCAGGAGCATTTTTACAGCGATGAGCTGCGGCTGCGTCAGATTTTATTGAACCTGCTGTCAAATGCATCAAAATTCACACCGGAATACGGAGAGATCATTTTTGAAGTGGAGCAGCTGCCGGGGAACTCTGCCCTTTCCTTTACAATCTCAGATACGGGTCCTGGCATAAAGGAGGACTTTCAGGAACATATTTTTGAGACATTTGCCCGGGAAAGTGACAGCCGTACAGACAGGATTGAAGGCAGCGGCCTTGGCCTTGCCATAGTGAAGCGGCTCACTGAGCTGATGGGCGGAGATATCAGACTGGACAGCCTGCCGGGGCATGGATCCACCTTTTGTGTGACACTGCCCATGCAGTACAGCAATATCTTGGATATTCCAACAGAGCATATTGGTGACAAAGAAAGAATTTTGCTGGTTGACTCAGACCCGGTTGTCCTGAAGGACGCGCAGGAAGCTCTGAGCAGTCTCGGAGCTGAGGCGGACTGTGCAAAAAACGTTGGTGAGGCAGCGGCACATATCTGTGGCAGGCGGCAGGCAGGCGAGAAGTATCAGATGGTAATCATAGACTGGGAAATACTCCGGCGGGAAGAGTTGGGGGCATTAGAACAAATCCGGAGGGAATACGCGGGGGCGCTGCCGCTGCTGATTGTATCAGCCTATGACTGGAGCGAAATCAAGGACGGGATGACTGCAGGTATTGACGGATATATAGAAAAGCCCTTTTTCCAATCCACATTTCAGAATTGTATGCAGAAGTACATTAATGGTGCAGAAATATCAAGCCATGAAACAGCGGCATACGATTTCCATGATAAAACAATCCTGCTTGCAGAGGATAATGAACTGAACAGGGAAATTGCCATGGAGCTGCTGGGAGGTTTTGGAGCCAGGCTGGAGGCGGCGGTAAATGGCAGGGAAGCGCTGAGGCTCTTTCAGGAGAGCTCTCCCGGCTACTATTCACTGATATTAATGGATATACAGATGCCGGTGATGAATGGCTATGAGGCTGCCAGTGCGATCCGTGCGCTTGACCGTACAGATGCCCGGACAGTCCCCATCATCGCAATGACGGCTGATGCTTTTGTTGAGGATATACGTAATGCAGAAGCTGTTGGAATGAACGGACATATGGCAAAGCCATTGAGTTTTGATACTCTTGCCCTGGAAATTGAAAAGTATTTGGCTTCTGCAGAATGTTAGCACCTGAATCCGTACATTGGAGAGATGCAGAGGTTTGATTATTTGGGAGGTATACTGTGAGAGAAGCTTTTTTTGAACAATCTATTATTAACCTGCAAAATTTGGTGGCGTATGCTACAGATACGGATACCAATGAAATAATATATATGACTCAACCAGCAGCCACCCTTTACGGATTCAAGGATGTGCAGGAGACTTACGGAAGAAAATGCTACCAGCTGATTCAGGGCATGGACACGGTCTGCCCATTCTGTACAAACAGTAAATTGATACCGGACAAGCCGTATCATTGGCAGCATTATAACGAAAAGCTTCAGACATGGTTTGATATTACAGACATCTTAGTCACGTTTGAGGGAAAAAGCTGCAGGCTTGAGATAGCACGGGATATCACAGACCAGAAAGTAAGGTTCGACCGTGTTTCAAGCCGCCTTACAGTGGAAGAGACATTGGTGGACTGCATTCAGACGCTTTCCAGTGAAGCAGATGTTAATGCGGCGGTGGACCGCTTTTTGGAGATCATCGGCCATTTCTACACTGCGGACCGTGCATATATCTTTGAATATGAAAAAAATTATATCAAAAATACATTTGAGTGGTGCGCTCCTGATATCCTGCATCAAATGAAGGTCCTGCAGGAAATTCCAATAGAATACGTCAGAGAGTGGAATTATAAATTTGAGCTTGACGGAGAGTTTTTTATTACTTCGCTGGATAAAGACCTGGAAATAGATACACCTGAGTACCGTATCTTAAAGGATCAGGGGATTGAAAGCCTTGCCGTCGCTCCGCTTAGAAAAAATGGGAAGATTATAGGGTTCCTTGGCGTAGACAATCCAAGGGAAAGCACGGATGACCTGACTCTGCTGCGCAGCGTGTGCAGCTTTGTGCTGGAGGAGATGGAGCGGCGCAGGCTTATACGGGATCTGGAGCTGTCCAGCTATACAGACTTCCTCACCGGCCTGCAGAACAGGAACAGTTACATAAAGATGCTGGACAAGCTGTCAGGTCAAACACTGCAGTCCCTTGGTGTTATCTATATTGACATTAACGGGATGAAGAAAATCAACGACAGTAATGGTCATGAATATGGGGACAGGGTGATCAAAAAGGTGGCGGATACCCTGAAGCTGCGCGTTGGACCTGAAGCATACAGGGTGGGCGGAGATGAGTTTACAGTACTCTGTGTGGATATAGAAGAACAGGAATTCCGGGCACTCACGGAAAAACTGGTCCGGGATTTTAATAAGAATAAAGAGTATGACGTATCAATTGGGCACACCTGGAAAGAAGGAAATATATCTGCTGATGAAGAGATACTGAAAGCTGATGATTTAATGTATGCAGAAAAGCAGCGGTATTATCATGCAGTTCTGCAGGGTGACAGAAGGGCGCGGGCCGGCATCGCCACCGAGCTTCTGGAGGATATTGCAGACCGCCGCTTTGAGGTCTACTATCAGCCCCAGATATGTCTTAAAACAGGACGGATCATAGGCGCTGAAGCTCTGGTGCGAAAATGGAACAAACGGGGAAACCTGGTACTGCCGGATCATTTTATTCCCCAATATGAGAGAGAACGAGTGATCCGTCATCTGGATCTGTATGTACTTCAGACTGTCTGTGCTGATCTGCAGAAGTGGAAAAGGCAGGGCATCGAGACCCATATTTCCTCAAATTTCTCACGTGTGACTCTGATGGCTTCCGATATTGTAATGAAAATCAAACAGATCTGCCAGGAATATGGAGTCCCTGCTGAGAATATTACCATAGAGGTAACAGAGAATATCAGCAAATTGGAACCGCATCAATTGCTGGAACTGATGGAGCAGCTCATTGGGGAGGGTTTTTCTGTTTCACTGGATGATTTTGGATCTAAGTACTCTAATCTGTCTATCTTGACCACACTTGATTTTAACGAGATTAAATTTGATAAATCCCTGGTGGATAAATTGAGCAGCGATGTGAAGAGCCGTATTGTTATGAAAAATACCATGCAGATATGCCATGAACTTCCGAAGACACGCTCTTTAGCGGAAGGAATTGAGACTGTGGAGCAGCTGGATCTGCTGCATCAGTATCATTGTGAATATGGGCAGGGGTATTACTTTGCCAGGCCCATGGGTTCGGAAGCATTTTTTGAACTAATAAGGAAAGAGCAAATCCTGGGAGCTTCTGTATTGACTCAGCAGTACTGCCGGGAGGCAGATTATGAGTAAGCCGCTCTAAACTGGATAATGGAAAACCGGGATATACATGTGTCAGGAGCTGTCACACTATGGTGTGCAGCTCCTTTAAATATTCTGCTTGACAAAAGTGTTGAGATGGACTATTATTTAATTAGTTAATTACTCAAGCAACTAACTAGATAACAAGTAGGGATTAAAAAATATAAAACAGTAGTAGAGAGGAGGGGGCATGTGAAAATTGATTTTGAGGACGAGCGGCCTATCTTCCAGCAGATAGCGCTGGGGATCGAAGATGCGATCCTGACAGGCGCTTTTGAAGAAGAGGAACAGATACCATCGATCACTGAATTTTCCGTGACATACAAAATAAATCCGGCCACAGCATTAAAAGGAATAAACCTGCTGGTGGATGCAGGTGTGCTGTATAAGAAGAGAGGAGTAGGGATGTTTGTGACAGAAGGAGCGGTTATGAAGCTGAAAGAAAAGAGAAAAGAAGAGTTCTATGACAGCTATGTCAGGAGCCTGATTGAAGAAGCAAAAAAACTTGGAATCTCAGGGGACGAGATCATTGCCATGGTGGCGAGGGGGTATGAAAGATGAGCGGGATTGAACTGAGAGGAGTAAGCAAGCGTTTTAAGGATGTGACGGCGCTTGACAATGTGACACTAAACTTTGAGGAAAATAAGATATATGGACTGCTTGGAAGAAACGGAGCCGGGAAATCCACCATGCTCAATATTATCAGCAACAGGTTATTTCCTGATGAGGGGGAAGTGCTGCTGGATGGGCAGCCGGTGAGAGAGAATGACATGGCTCAGGGACAGATATTCCTGATCAGTGAAAAGACGCTGTACCCTGAAAAAATGAAAATCAAAGAGGCATTTAAGTGGACACAGGAATTTTATCCGGATTTTGACGTGGAAAAGGCACGCAGCCTGGCGGAGGAATTCGGATTGTCTGATAAAAAGAAGGTGGATTCCCTCTCGACAGGCTATGAGACTATATTCAAGGTTATCCTGGCCCTCTGTGTGAATGTTCCCTATGTGTTTTTTGATGAGCCTGTCCTGGGGCTGGATGCCAACCACAGGGAGCTGTTCTATAAGCACCTGCTCACAAAATACGGGGAAGACCCTTTTACAGCGGTGATCTCTACCCATCTGATAGAAGAAGTTTCAAATGTTATTGAGGAGATTGTTATCATTAAGCGGGGAAAGATCATCTATAATGAATCCAGGGATGAGCTCCTTGGAAAAGGTTATACGGTATCCGGGAATGCCGGCCGTGTAGACAGCTATATAAAAGGCAGGGATGTGATCGGCACTGATTCCCTGGGCGGGCTTAAGACGGCGTATCTGCTGGGCAGGCCGGACCGCGGCAGCATGCCGGAAGGGCTGGAGCTGACAGGGATGGATCTTCAGAAATTATTTATCCAGCTGACAAATGAATAGCAGGGGGAGGAAAAGATGAAATTAAAGGCGGCTTTTAAATTTGAAATAAGAGATTTTTTAACAACTGTGTTTTCCGTATATGGTGTAATGATGCTGATCAATATTATTGCCATAGTGGTCCAGCTGGCGTCTAAAAATAATTTTAAAACAAATATGACGCTGAACGGGGCGGAAATAATCCTGATAGTGACAGTATTTATCATAGCTGCGGGGGACTTCAGGGAAAATTTCCAGATGTTGATGCAGAATGGTGTGAGCAGGAAAACCATATTTATAAGCAAGGCAGGCACAGGCCTGATGTTTGCCCTGATACTCTCCATAGCTGACAGACTGTTTATTTTCCTGTCAAGGATTATCTCTGACCTGGCAGGGGTAACAAAAAGCACTGAGTCTGTCTGGATCCAGATATACCCAGAATTTGCAGATAAACACAATGCTGTATGGTCTTTCATAGCGTTTGCGGCTGTAGGCGCTGCGGTATATATATGTTCTTATATGCTGGGAACAGTGCTCAGCGGCCTGATCTACAGGCTGGGAAAGGGAGGGCGTACAGCCCTGGCCATAGCCCTGCCAGTGACAGCCTTTGTGCTGGTTCCCCTGCTTCTGGAAATCTTCTGGGAAACTGCATTTGTAAGATGGCTGATCCATACCCTGGTCACCATACTGGGGCTGGGGAAGGGAATACCGTATCCGGCAGCTGCCACATTTACAGTGCTCTCCTGCATCCTTGGGGCGGCCAGCTGGCTGATCATCCGCAGGGCCGTGCCAAAGGACTGATCCGGCAGACAGTATGTCTAGCGCAGGGTTATAAAAGCAAAGAAACCTGCATATGCGAGTAGCATTATGAAGCCTTCCACCCTGTTCAGCGTCTTTTTTGTCAGGCAGAAGACATAGACCAGGATGCTGGATGCTATCAGGATCAAAATGTCCCATACGGAATCCTGGCTGACAAGCACAGGGTTGAGGGCTGATGATGCCCCCAGGATCAAAAGGATATTGAAAATATTAGAACCGACGACATTGCCAAGTGCAATGTCGTTTTCGCCTTTATGGGCGGCAACGATGGAGGTCACCAGTTCAGGGAGTGAAGTTCCCAGGGCAACGATCGTCAGCCCTATAAAAGTCTGGCTCAGGCCAAAGGACCTGGCTATCTCACTGGCGCTGTCCACTACAAGGTTTCCTCCCAGTACAATACCTGCCAGTCCGGCAAGGATGTAGAGTATGCTGGCAAGAGGGCTCATAGTCTTAGGAGAGTCATCCTCTGCAGATTCGCGCCGGCTTTTCAGTGAGTCACGGATAGTGGATGCCAGAAAAACAATAAAGAGCAGCAGAAGCACTAAACCATTGAGCTTAGAGATGACGGCTGAATCTGCTCCGAAGAAGACCTGGTCCATGCACATCAGAAGCAGGGCGACTGTAATCAATATGGAAAAAGGAAATTCTTTTTTCATAACAGACTGAGTGACTGCCATAGGACGTATAACAGCACAGACGCCTGTCACCACGAGCAGATTAAAAATATTGGAACCTATAACATTGCTGAGCGCCAGTTCATTAGCCCCTTTGAGAGCAGCAGTAACGCTTACGGATGCTTCAGGCATGCTTGTGCCGAAGGCAACGATCGTCAGCCCGATGATGACAGAAGGGATCCTGAGGATACGGGCCACACTGGAGCTGCCATCCACAAAAAAATCAGCCCCCTTGATCAAAAGAATAAACCCGGCGAGCAGCAGCACATATGTCATTTTTACATAATCCTCCTTTGTATACACAGTATTGTTTTCATGATAATTGTTTTGCAGGGCAAAGTCAAATATAAATTAAGTATAACCGGAAAAAACTTGGCTAATCTATTGTAATTTATACTGAAGTAGTTTAAAATCTTTAAATAAAAAGTAACCTAAAA
Source organism: Murimonas intestini (assembly GCF_024622195.1). Taxonomy (NCBI): domain Bacteria; kingdom Bacillati; phylum Bacillota; class Clostridia; order Lachnospirales; family Lachnospiraceae; genus Murimonas; species Murimonas intestini. The sequence continues at coordinate 26,275 of NZ_JANKBI010000013.1, read as the reverse complement.
GGAGCTTACAATGGGACCTGTGATAGTTTATGAAGACAGTGATATAATAGTATGTGAGAAAGAGGCGGGCGTCCCGGTACAGAGTGCCAGGATTGGGACAAAGGATATGGTAAGCATCCTGAAAAATTACAGAAGTACGTCAGAGAATATCAGCGGTGAACCATATATCGGGGTGGTGCACAGGCTGGACCAGCCGGTGCAGGGACTGCTGGTGTTTGCAAAGACAAAGGAGGCTGCGGCTTCATTAAGCGCACAGGCTGCAGGTGACGGGATGAAGAAATATTATCTGGCAGTAGTCTGCGGTGAGGCGCCGCGTACAGAGGGTGAGCTTACGGATTATCTTCTGAAAGACGGGAAAACAAATTCCTCCAGGGTGGTGAAGGAGGGGACAAAGGATGCAAAAAAGGCCAGGCTTTCATACCGCATATTAAATAAGAAGAATAATCTTGCGCTTGTGGAGATCAGGCTTTTTACAGGCCGGCACCATCAGATACGTGTCCAGATGGCAAATGCAGGCATGCCCCTTTATGGAGACCAGAAATATGGAGCCGGGACAGCAGCACCGGGCATTCTGGCGCTCTGTGCGTATAAGCTGTCATTTAAACATCCCGGAACAGGGAAAACGATGGAATTTTCATGCAGGCCAAAGGGCAGTATTTTTTCTGAGATTTGATAAACAGACGGACCATGGCATGAAAACAGGAGAACTGCGCATACTAACTCAAAGAATTGAGTAGATCCGGGAGGTATGCGCATGGCGGATAAATATAAGAAGTTATTAGGAGTGATAGGGATTACGGCGGCTGTATATATCGGGCTGAGATATCTGCTTGCCTACGTAGCTCCCTTTTTTGCTGCATATCTTTTTGTCCGCCTTGTAAATCCTCTCACAAGAAAGATTCAGGACAGGATGAAGATAAAGAAAGAATGGTCAACAGTATTTCTGCTGCTTCTGGTTACCGGGGCCCTGGCGTTTGGGTGCTGGATCCTGTGTGACCAGCTCATTATCCAGATCAGGAATGTGGTCATGAACCTGGACGGATACAGGCGCAGCTTCGGAGGCATGGTGGACGGATGCTGCCAGGCTCTGGAGGGCACCTTTGGCATAAATGGGGAGGATATTAGACAGTTTATCTACCAGAATATAGAATATATGGAAGACAGGGTGCAAGTGTATATCCTTCCAGGCCTCTTCAACAGTTCCATCAAGTATGCTGCGGGAATTTTAAAAGGGATAGCCACCTTTTTTGTGATCTTTGTTGCTGTCACACTGCTGATCCGGGATTATGATGAGATAAATGACAGGCTCCTGAAATACAGCCCGTACAGGAAATTCCTGGATATAATGGACAGGCTCTGGAATATCGGAGGGGCTTACCTGAAAGCCCAGCTGAGCATTATCCTCATAGTCACTGTGCTCTGTGTCCTTGGACTGTGGCTGCTGGGGAATCCCTATGCCCTGCTGGTGGGGATTGTGATCGGGCTTCTGGATGCGCTTCCTTTTATCGGCACAGGAACTATCCTGCTCCCCTGGGCAGTCATCTGTCTGATCAGAGGAGATTTTTTCTATGCGGCCTCTTACGCCACGCTTTTTCTTATTACAAATGGTGTCAGGGAATATCTGGAGCCTGTGCTTCTGGGAGACAAGCTGGGGGTATATCCCATAGTGATCGCCATCGTTGTATATGCAGGAATCTGCATTTTTGGCGTTGCAGGGGTCATATTGGGGCCGGTCATGCTATTTCTGGTAGTAGAGATACTAAAGGCTATATTTCCTAAAAAAGAGATATGTGAGATGAAGGAACAGTTCAGGAGATAAGCTTCCTGTTGTATTTGCTGCAGGTATAGGATAAAATAAACTTGTGAGTTATAGAGGTGTTACTATTCACAGCCCAACATCATAATATAGAAAGCGGTGGGATAAATGTACAAAGTATTGCTGGTGGACGATGAGGCTCTGATCAGGGAGGCGATCAGTGAAAACACGAAGTGGAATGAACTGGGATATGAACTGGTGGGAGCCTGCAAGAACGGAAAAGAAGCGATTGAGAAGATAAAGGAAAATCCTCCGGATCTTCTTCTTACGGATATATGCATGCCGTATGTGGATGGCATGGATCTGACAAAGTTCGTCTATGAGAATTACCGTGACACAAAGGTGGTCATCATAAGTGGGTATGATGAATTTGAATATGCTAAAAATGCCGTAAAATATCAGGTGGTTGAATATATATTGAAGCCTATAACAGCAGTGGAGCTGTCAGAGACACTGAAGAAGGTGCGTGAAAAGCTGGATGGAGAGCGTCTTCAGAATCAGAATATGAAAAAGATAAAAGGTGCGTACATAAGTAATCTTCCCCTGCTGCGGGGCAGATTCCTGAACAGCCTTCTCGCAGGAAATATCCAGATAGACAATATCAAAGAGAAGCTGGTGGACTACGATATACATCTGTCTGGAAAGTGTTTTATGACGGCGCTTGTCCTGGGAGATGACTTTACTTCTTTTCTCAGCCAGGAAAAGGATATAAAGCCGGACCTGGGTTATTTTGCTATCTATAATATATCAGAAGAGATCCTGTCACATTATGAGCAGGGTGTTACGTTCCAGGATATAGAGGAGAGGACTATTCTTGTTTTCAGCGGAGATGCGGGACTGGAGAAGAGAGCGCTCCAGATATGTGAGGAGATACAGAAGGCCATAATGAAATTTCTCAAGATAGAGTGCACCATAGCTGTGGGACAGGCGGTTGATTCACTGGAAAAGCTTTATGAATCCTTCGCAGATACGAAAAAAGCGCTGGAATACAAGTTTCTGCTGGGAGGAAATCAGATCATATATGCCGCCGACTTAAGAGGGAGCAGTGCACGCCAGGGGGTTGACGTAGCCAGATATGCAGGTCAGGTGGCGCTGGAAATCAAGACAGGCAATGAAGAGGGGATACGCCGCCAGATACAGGAGTTTATCCAGGCAGTCAGGGATGCTTACGTATCCAGGAACAGGAGTATCTTCTACGTGCAGAATGCGATCCTGTCAATCATGAATTCCCTGGACACCACTTCCATAAATGAGTCTATGATATTTACTGAGGAAAGAGAACTGCTCAATACCATATACAATAAGGAGCAGCTTTCAGATATCGCAGAGGACCTGGTTTTGTTTTGTGTGGATATAGCCAGAAATATGAAGGACCAGAAAGACAGCTACTGTAAAAAGCAGGCTATCCTGGCGCTGGACTACATAGATAAAAATTATGGGGACGCTGACGTGTCCCTGAATACAGTCTGTTCTTACCTGGCAATGAGCACCAGCTATTTCAGTTCTATATTCAAGGCATATACAGGTGAGACTTTTATTGAAGCGCTTACTAAAAAAAGGATTGAACGTGCCAAGCTGCTTTTGGAGAATACTGCCAAAAAGGCTTATGAGATTGCGGATGAGGTGGGATACAGCGATCCCCATTACTTCAGCAGTACGTTTAAAAAGATGACAGGGATGACTCCCACGGAATATGCAAAAAGGGTCAGGTGACAAATGAAGCAGCATTTTAAGAAGAGAGTCCAGAATATTATCTGGCATTTTAAAAGTATCCAGGATGCGATCCTGCTTCCGTTTCTGATAGTAATCACACTGGCGCTGGCGGTATTTTTGCTGATATCCCTGAATTATACAGAGAAGACAGTACTGCGCAATTCTGAGGAATATACAATGCAGCTTATTGAACAGATAAATGCTGACCTGGATTCTTACATTGGCTACATGGAGACTATTTCCATGATGGTAGTGGGGAATCCTGATGTGTCCCAGTATCTTTTCGGGGACGATGAGAATCAGGAGGAAATGAAGGATAAGGTAGGGCAGCAGTTTAAGACCCTGATTGATACGAGGACAGATATCTGCAATATCGCCGTACTGGCGGATAATGGAAAAATGTATCTGAACAGGGGGAAATCTGCCCTGAATCCCAATGCAGATATAAAAGATATGGACTGGTACAAGGATACCATGAAGGCAAACGGTTCTTCAGTGGTGTCGTCCTCTCATGTACAGAATGCCATCTCAGGCGCCTATACCTGGGTGGTTACTCTGAGCAGGGCGCTGTTAAATCCAAAAACACAGGAGAAGGAAGGAATCTTTTTCATAGACCTGAATTATAGTTCTATAAGCGGCCTTTGTGAAAGGGTAAGCCTGGGGGACAGGGGATACTTATTTATTCTGAGTGAAGACGGGAGTTATATTTATCATCCTCAGCAGCAGCTGATCTACAGCGGGCTCAAGACGGAGTGGAACGGGAAGGTCCTGGAGCAGGAAAACGGAAGCTTTATTACTGATGAAGGAAACAACAGCAAACTGTACACGGTATGTAGCTCCAGAGAGACAGGATGGAAGGTCGTGGGAGTGGCATATTTAGATGAGCTGATGAAGGACCGGGAGGGGACAAAGACCCTGTATGGATTGACGGCGCTTCTGCTGAGTCTTCTGGCTATTGTCCTGTCAATGTTTATTTCCAGGGCGATCACAAAGCCCATCCGGGAACTGGAAGGAGCCATGATCCAGGTCCAGAAAGGCAAGTTTGATAATCAGGCGGTGACTGCCAGGGGGAATAATGAGATCTCCAGCCTTGGCAATTCATTTAATATCATGACTGAGAAGATTCAGCAGCTTATGGATGAAAATATCCAGGAGCAGAGAGAGAAGCGTAAAAATGAGCTGAGGGCTCTCCAGTCCCAGATAAATCCGCACTTCCTCTATAATACGCTGGATTCTATCATATGGATGGCAGAGAGCGGTAAAAATGAAGAGGTGGTTCTGATGACCTCATCTCTGGCCAAGCTGTTCAGGCAGAGTATAAGCAATGAAGACGAGGTGGTGACTATAGCCCAGGAGATTGAATATACAAGAAGCTATCTTACGATACAGAAAATGAGATACAGAGATCAGCTGGAGTTTGTGATCGATGTGGATGAGGACATCCTCAAGTGCCACATAGTAAAGCTGGTCATACAGCCTCTGGTAGAAAATTCTATCTATCACGGAATAAAATACATAGATGGAAAAGGGATGATCTCCATTATGGGGGGCAGGTCTGACGGAAAAATAGTTCTTATCATCAGCGACAACGGCGCAGGCATGGAGCAGGAGGCGGTAGAACATATCCTGGACCAGAAGGTGCCAAACCATAAATCAAATCATGTGGGGGTCTATAATGTGCACCACAGGCTTCAGCTTTACTATGGTCAGGAATCCGGCCTGAAGTATAAATCTGTCAGGGGGGTAGGGACTACAGTGTTTGTCAGTATACCTGAAGAAGAGAGGCAGCCGAAAGATGGGAAAGTATAAGAATTCTAAATTTTATATTATAATTGCAGCTGCTCTGGGGGGACTGCTCATCGTAGTCCTGGCTTTTGCTGCTAAGTCCTGGCAGAGCAGAGGCGGCAAACTGGATGTTATATATATTCCGAAAGTACAGGATAATTCTGATTTCTGGGGGTCACTGGCGCTTGGGGCTCAGGCGGCCGCTAAGGAGTATGATATTAACCTCAAAATAGCAGGCCCGTCCTCGGAGGGTGATGTAGAAAAACAAAATGAGATCATCAGGCAGTCAATTGAGGAGAGGCCGGATGCGATCATACTGTCCCCATGCAGTTATACGGAATCCACCGAGGCCGCAAAACAGATCGTGAAAGCGGGAATACATCTCATACTGGTTGACTCTTCTATGGAAGAGCCGCTTGGAGAGACACTTGTGTGCACAAATAATACGGAAGCCGGGAAAAAGTTGGGGGAGCTGCTCAGAAAATATCTTCCTGAGGACCCGGTCATAGGGATCGTGTCACATGTGAGGGAATCCTCTACGGCTATGGAACGTGAAAAAGGGCTGCGGGAGGGGCTGGAGGGATATGAGGACCGTATTCTTCCCGCTGTTTTCTGTGATTCCGATTATGACAAGGCATACAAGGTGACTCAGCAGCTGCTGGAGGAGCATCCTGAAATAAATGCAATAGCGGGGCTGAATGAATATTCAGCAGTCGGCGCGGCCAGGGCGGTAAAGGATATGGGTCTGGAGGATGAGATCGTCATGGTAGGCTTTGACAGCTCTCTGGAAGAGATACAGCTTCTGGAAGCCGGCATATTTAAAGGGATCGTGGTGCAGAAGCCATTTAATATGGGATATCTGGCTGTCCAGAAATCAGTCGAGGTGATCTATAATACAGCTGTAGATCCCACGGTAGATTCAGGCTCGGAAGAAATTACAAAAGGAAATATGTATACAGAAGAAAACCAGAAACTGCTGTTTCCGTTTCTGGCAAAGTGATGGACGAAAGGGTAAAAATTTTACTGGTGAGTAAAATTTTTACCCTTTCTCAGAATATATTCCATTGATTTATTAACAATTTGGTCATAAAATATTCATAAGCTGATGTGATATATGTGAAAATCGATAGGGAATGGAAGGTGAAAAGGTGGGCGACGTAATTTTAACAATGAAGGGTATTGACAAGTCTTTTCCTGGTGTACATGCCTTGAAGGAAGTAAACCTGGAGCTGAGAAAAGGCGAGGTACATGCCCTGATGGGAGAAAATGGTGCAGGTAAATCCACATTGATGAAGGTGCTGACCGGAATCTATGCAAAGGACAAGGGCACTATTACTTTCGAAGGAAAAGAAGTAGAGTTTAAGACCCCTAAAGAAGCCCAGACGGCCGGAATAGTAATCGTGCATCAGGAACTGAATATGATGAACCATCTGACAGTTGCACAGAACATATTTATTGGCCGCGAGAGTATGAACGGAAAAATGATCAATGACAGGAAGATGAACGAAGAAGCTGCGAAGCTTTTTAAACTGTTAAATATTGATATTGATCCGAAAGAGACAATGGGACGGCTGACAGTCGGACGCCAGCAGATGTGTGAGATTGCCAAGGCTATCTCAACTGATGCCAAGGTAATTGTATTTGATGAGCCCACAGCGGCCCTGACAGATGCAGAGATCACCGAATTATTTAAGATCATTGAGGACCTGAGAAAGAAGAATATAGGTATTATCTATATCTCTCACAGGATGGATGAAATAAAGAGGATCACGGACCGCGTTACAGTAATGCGTGACGGTGAATATGTGGGAACAGTTGTCACAAAAGATACGACTAAAGATGATATTATTAATATGATGGTTGGCCGTGTCATTTATGAAGATCCAAAGACAGAGAGCAATGTACCTAAGAATGCCCCTGTAGTATTAAAGGTTGAACATCTCAATGCCGGAAAGATGGTCAGGGATGTAAGCTTTGAACTGCATAAGGGAGAGATCCTGGGATTTTCCGGGCTGATGGGAGCCGGCAGGACAGAGACCGCCAGGGCATTGTTTGGCGCTGATAAAAAAGACAGCGGGGAAATCTATGTCAATGGCAAGAAGGTAAATATTAAATCTCCTCAGGATGCGGTACAGGCAGGTATCGGTTATTTGTCAGAAGACAGAAAACGGTACGGCGTGGTTGTTGACAAGACTGTTGCAGAGAATACTACCATGGCATCTCTGGAGAATTTTACGAACGGTATATTTGTTAACAATAAGAAAGAAAAAGAAATCACTAAAAAATATGTGGATGCGCTGAAGACAAAGACGCCTTCAATTGAACAGAAAGTGAAAAACCTTTCCGGTGGTAACCAGCAGAAAGTTGTTATTGCAAAATGGCTGACCAGGAACTGTGATATCCTGATTTTTGATGAGCCCACAAGAGGTATTGATGTAGGCGCTAAGAGTGAGATCTATTCACTGATGAATGATCTTGTCAAACAGGGGAAATCCATTATAATGATCTCTTCCGAGCTGACAGAGATCCTGCGTATGAGTGACAGGATCGTGGTCATGTGCGAGGGCAGGAAAACAGGTGAAATAGGGATCGCAGAGGCAACTCAGGAAAGCATTATGCATGCGGCAACTTTAAGAGAGTAATCAGGAGGGTTAATAAAATGGAAAAAACAGGTAAAAAAGGAATTTTTGATGCGATCGGCACCCAGAAACTGGTAGCCATCGGTGCATTAGTAGTGTTGTTTATCTTCTTCAGCTTTGCAGGAAGTAATTTCTTCCAGTACAGCACATTTGTAAACATACTGGATTCATCTTATTATATCGGATTTATGGCAATAGGTGTTACCTTTGTTATTATCACAGGCGGAATCGACCTGTCCATTGGTACACTGTGTATCTGCTGTTCTCTGATCGGCGGAACACTGTTTATGAAAGCAGGGCTTCCTATGGCGCTTTGCCTGATCATTACTCTGCTTATCGGCTGCCTGTTCGGACTTGCCAACGGCCTTATGGTTTCTATAATGGGGCTTCCGGCATTTATTGCAACTCTGGGTACTATGATGATCACAAGAGGACTTGGCTCTATCGTCACAGGAACAGCAAGTGTTACATTCCCGCAGACAAATGATGTGGGCGGATGGTTCAGGAATATCTTTAAGCTGAAAGGCGAGGGGCTTCCTACAGCAGGTATTCCCACAGGATTTATTCTTCTGATAATTATGGCGATCTTAATGGCAGTGCTTCTCAACAAGACACGTCCGGGACGTTATATCCTGGCTCTTGGAAGTAATAAAGAAGCGACCAGGCTCTCCGGTGTGAATGTTGTAAAATGGGAAACTCTGGCATTTGTGATAAGCGGATTTTTCGCTGCACTCGCAGGTATTTCATATGCGGCTACATATTCAACTCTGATGCCTGGAACAGGAAACGGATTTGAGCTGGATGCCATTGCAGGTGTTGTTATCGGCGGAACATCTCTTTCAGGAGGTGTTGGTTCCATCGCAGGTACCCTGATCGGTGTATTTATCATGTCAGTACTTAAGACAGGACTTCCATTTGTAGGCCTTCAGCCTCACTGGCAGCTGTTCATCACTGGATTTGTACTGATCGTGGCAGTATTTGCCGACGTGGTAAACAGAAGAAAACAGTAATTGAAACGATATAATACTTCCGGCAGCAGAGACTGCCGGGGATTATATAGAAAACTAAAAATAGTTTAAGGGAGGAATTAAAAATGAAACGTAAAGTAATCAGCACAATTCTCTGTGTATCCATGGCAGCAGCAATGATAGCAGGATGCGGAAATTCAGACAAGAAGACAACAGAGGCAGCTAAGACAACAGAAGCTAAGACAGAGGCAGCTAAAGAGACAGAAGCTAAAACAGAAGCTAAGACTGAAGCCAAAGAAGAAACAGAGGCAGCTACAGAAGCTAAGACTGAAGCTAAAGAAGAGACAGAGGCAGCTACAGAAGCTAAAACTGAAGCTAAAGAAGAGACAGAAGCAGCTACAGAAGCTAAGAAAGACGATGCTAAAGAAACAGAAGCAGCCGGAGCAGCTGGAGATTACAGTGATGTTACTATAGAGATCGTAGCAAAAGGTTTCCAGCATGACTTCTGGAAAGCTGTTAAATTAGGTACAGAGAGAGCAGCAGAAGATTTAGGACTGGCTGGCACAAACTTTGTTGGACCGCAGAATGAAAGTGCAGTTGCAGAGCAGGTTGAGCAGCTGAATAATGCTATCAACAAGAAACCGAGTGCAATCTGTCTTGCAGCACTTGATCCGGCTTCTGTTGAAGGCGCTCTGGAATCCACAGACATCCCCGTTGTAGGATTTGACTCAGGTGTTCCTGGATCAAAAGTTGTTGTTGCAAATGCAGCTACAGACAACTATGCAGCAGGAGAACTGGCAGCAGACCATATGTATGAACTGATCAAAGACCAGGTAACAGACCCTGCAGATACAGTAAGGATCGGTGTTGTATCCCAGGATGCTACATCCCAGTCTATCGGTGACCGTACAGCTGGCTTCATTGACAAAATGGTTACTCTGATCGGAGAAGACAAGGCATCTGTAGAAGGACATGACAAATACAACAAAAAAGTTGACGGCGCAAAAGTTATTATCGAAGTTGGCATCCCTGCAACAGTTGATGATGCAGCATGCGTAACAGTAGCAAGCACACTTCTGAACAAGAAAGACCTGATCGCAGTTTACGGCTCTAATGAGTTCGCAGCTAAGAATACTATAACAGCTAATGAGAGCTTACAGGTACTTGGCGAAAATTCTGACAGAAAAGCTGTCGGCGTAGGATTTGACTCAGGTAAGATCCAGTTACAGGCTATCAAAGACGGTATCTTCGCTGGTTCTATCACACAGAACCCTGTACAGATCGGCTACAAAGCTGTTGAATTAGCAGCAAAAGCAGCTAAGGGCGAAAAAGTAGAAGATGTTGACACAGGATGCTTATGGTATACAAAGGACAACATGGAAAGTGATGAGATCGCTCCATGTCTGTATGAATAATCCATATATACCAGAGTGTATTTGAAAATTAAATAGTAACAGAGACAGGACTCAGGGAGGCCGCCGCATCTGCGGCGGCTTTCTTTTTAAAATTCTTGACGGAAATAAATTTCTGTCTGATAATACTAATATGAATATAAATAAAAATATCAGGAGGACAAATTAATGTTAAAAGGAATTCCACAGATCTTATCACCAGAGCTTTTAAAAGTATTATGCGAGATGGGGCACAGTGACCGCCTTGTCATCTCTGACGGAAATTTCCCCGCAGAATCCATGGGAAAGAATGCAGTTGTGATCCGCTGTGACGGCCATGGCGTGCCGGAAATACTGGATGCGATCCTCAAAGTATTCCCGCTGGACACATATGTGGAAAAGCCTGTGAACCTTATGGAAGTAATGGCAGGGGATGATGTAGAAACACCGATCTGGGATACATACAAAGAAATCGTCAAAAAATACGATGAGAGAGGCGCTGAGGCAGTGGGCAATATTGAGCGCTTCAAGTTCTATGATGAGGCGAGAACAGCCTATGCGATCATCGCTACAAGTGAAAAAGCGCTTTATGCGAACGTAATGCTCCAGAAGGGCGTTGTTGTAGAATAACAAAAAAACTCACTTTACACGGCTGTTATAAAGCTGTGGAGGGTGAGTTTTTTTCTTCTGATGTATAAGATTTTTGGGAAAGGACATTATATATTACAGCAGAAAAACAATACAAGGGCTTTTGCGCGGATATTTAGAGATTGTTAAATTATTATAAAATTCTTGTTGAAAAATTGTATATAATGGTTACAAACATCATAAAAACATAATGATTTATGGTGTAATTCACTAGACAATTACACGAAAATGTAATATAGTAAGGTATATGTTACCGCATGGTAAAGACTATACTGGAGGGATATGTATGAAAGGAAACAGAGAGGTGATGCGCTCCCTGGCCATGCTGACGCAGGTGGGACTCAGTATGCTTGCGCCTGTTATCCTGTGTGTATTTGTCGGGTATTTCCTGGACGAAAAGTTCGGGTGGTATACCACGATCCCCCTTCTGATCCTGGGCATACTGGCGGGAGCAAGGAACAGCTATCTTTTGATCAGGCAGATTCAGGGAAGGGAGTCAGATCATGATAAGAAACTGGATAAATAGCATGAACATGACCATCAAGACCATGCTGATTGGCATTCTGTGTTTTGGTGTGTTCTTCCAGGCTGTATTTGTCTGGCTGGCATCTGACAAAGCGGCATTTACCGCCGGATTGTGGATAGGCGTGGGTATATCTGTATTTATGGCGCTCCATATGAACATGAGTGTTGAAAATGCTGTTGAGAGAGACGGGGAAGCCGCTTCGGGTTATATGAGAAGGATGTATGTGATCAGGACAGTGCTGGTCATTGCCCTGTTTTTTGCGGTCTATTTTCTGAAGCTGGGAAATGTAGTTGCTGTATTTTTAGGTCTTTTTACCCTGAAACTGGGTGCATATCTCTCTGTGCCTCTGAAGAAGTATATAGAGAAGAGAAAAAGGTAAGAAAAGTGTTTTACAGTTATAAAAAAAGAAAAGGAGGGAAAGAGTATGGGTGGAGCATCAGTTTATCTGCTGAGCGCTGAAAGCCGGGATGTGGACTTTATGATCCACGGTCTGTTCAGCTATGAACTGTTCGGCAATGAGTTCTTTATCACAACAACGCATGTGAGCATCCTGATCGTGATGCTTGTCCTGATAGTTTTTGCCATTGCGGCCAACAGGAAGATACGCCATGCGAAAGAGGTCCCTGACGGGTTCCAGAACGTGGTCGAAATGATCGTGGAGAGCCTGGATAAAATGGTGGCCGGCAGTATGGGCAGCTATGCCGGTAAGTTTGCAAACTATATCGGCAGCATATTCCTGTTTATCCTGCTCAGCAATGTGTCAGGTCTTTTCGGGCTGAGGCCGCCTACCGCTGATTACGGTGTCACGCTGCCGCTGGGCCTTATCACTTTCGGTATCATCCAGTTCAACAATGTGAAGTACAATAAAGGCGGAGCATTTACCGGGCTTTTTAAGCCGCTGCCGTTTTTGTTCCCGATCAACCTGATCGGAGAGATCGCGGCGCCGTTTTCACTGTCACTGCGTCTTTTTGGAAATGTGCTTTCAGGAACAGTTATGATGGCGCTGATCTATACGCTGCTGGCGCCCATCGCCATTGGATGGCCAGGTGTGCTGCATATCTATTTTGATCTGTTTTCGGGCTGTATCCAGACATATGTGTTCTGTATGCTGACCATGGTATATGTAACAGATAAACTGCCGGAGAAGGCATAAAGTGCAGGATGTAAAAAATAAAAATTAAAACATATAAATCAGGAGGAAATGATTATGATAACAGACAGAGGTTTAATTTTAGCGTGTTCGGCTATTGGCGCAGGTTTAGCGATGATCGCAGGTATCGGTCCTGGTATCGGCCAGGGTATCGCAGCAGGTTACGGCGCAAGCGCAGTGGGCAGGAATCCGGGTGCCAGATCAGATATCACTTCAACTATGCTTTTGGGACAGGCTGTTGCAGAGACAACAGGTCTTTACGGTCTGGCTATCGCATTTATCCTGCTGTTCGCCAATCCATTGATCGGAAAACTGTAAGAGAAGCTTCCGGTGCAGACTTGAAAAAAGGAAAGGAGGCGAGACCTTGGAACGGTTATTTAATCTGGATCCGCAGCTGATCCATGACACAGTGCTGCTTGCTATTGCAGTGCTTATCATGTTTACGCTGCTTTCCTATCTGCTCTTCAATCCCGTGAGAGACATGCTGAAAAAAAGGCAGGAACGGATAAAAGCAGATATTGACGAGGCCCAGAAGGATAAAGAAGATGCCTTAAGGCTGAAGGAAGACTACGACGCCAGGATCAGGAATATTGAGAAAGAGGCGGAGGAAATTTTAAGCGATGCCAGGAAAAAGGCGCTTAAAAATGAGGCTAAGATCCTGGAGGAGGCCAAAGAGGAAGCCGCAAGGATAATTACCAGGGCAAACGCCCAGATAGAGCTTGAAAAGAAAAAAGCAGCTGATGATATGAAGAAGGAAATAATAGCAGTTGCATCCATGATGGCTGCTAAAGCTGTTACTAATTCAATGAGTCCGGAAATCCAGGACGCCCTGATGGAAGAAACTCTTAAAGAGATAGGTGATCAGACATGGCAAAGCTAGCATCTAAAATATATGGGGATGCCCTGTTTGAACTCGCTGTGGAGGAAGGCAGAGTCGACAGCCTCTGGGAGGAAGTGCGGGCAGTCAGAAAGGCGATGTCGGAAAACAGAGGGCTGACAGCTCTTATGGAACATCCCAATGTGGTAAAAGAGGAGAAGTTAAAGCTTCTGGAAGATATCTTCAGAGGCCGCGTATCAGATGATATGACAGGATTTCTTCTGGTCGTGGAGACAAAAGGGCGCTATGGGGAGCTTCCGGGCATTTTTGATTATTTTGAAAATAAGGTTAAAGAATATAAGAATATAGGTGTTGTCTATATCACTTCCCCTGCCCGGCTTTCCGGGGAATGGAAGAAAAAGATAGAGGCAAAAATACTGGCCACCACAAAGTATGAGACGCTTGAGGCGCATTACAGGGTAGATGAGAGCCTTATGGGAGGCCTTATTATCCGCCTTGGTGACAGGGTGGTGGACAGCAGTGTTAAACATAAGCTGGAGCAGCTGACGCTTGGGCTTGAAAAAATATCGTTAGAGACAAAGAAAGAAGGTGCGTTCGTTCAATGAATTTAAGACCTGAGGAAATAAGCTCTGTGATTAAAGAACAGATAAAGAACTATTCATCGAAGATGGACGTCTCTGATGTGGGAACTGTGATCCAGGTTGCGGACGGTATCGCACGTATTCATGGGCTTGAGAAGGCAATGCAGGGTGAACTGCTGGAATTTCCGGGCGATGTGCACGGAATGATCCTGAATCTTGAGGAAGATAATGTGGGAGCAGTTCTTCTTGGCGAGGGGAGAAGTATCAGTGAGGGCGACCTGGTGCGCACGACAGGCACTGTTGTGGAGGTACCTGTAGGTGACGGACTTTTGGGCCGCGTGGTGAACGCACTGGGCGAGCCCATTGACGGAAAAGGCCCGATTGAATCAGAGAAGACAAGACCTATCGAGAGGGTAGCATCAGGCGTTATCGCCAGGAAATCTGTGGATACCCCTCTGCAGACAGGTATTAAAGCTATCGACTCCATGGTTCCCATAGGACGGGGACAGAGGGAGCTGATCATAGGCGACAGGCAGACAGGAAAGACAGCCATTGCCATAGATACGATCATAAATCAGAAGGGGCAGGGCGTGAAATGTATCTACGTCGCTATCGGACAGAAGTCATCCACGGTTGCAACTATTGTGAAGACGCTGACTGAGCATGATGCCATGGACTATACTACAGTAGTGGCGGCCACTGCCAGTGAGCTGGCTCCGCTGCAGTATATCGCTCCTTATTCAGGCTGTGCTATCGGTGAGGAATGGATGGAGAACGGTGAGGACGTGCTTATTGTATATGACGACTTGTCAAAGCACGCGGCGGCATACCGTACACTTTCCCTGCTTCTGAGACGTCCGCCAGGCCGTGAGGCTTATCCGGGAGATGTGTTCTATCTGCATTCCAGGCTTCTGGAACGTGCCGCCAAGTTAAGTGATGAGCTGGGCGGAGGGTCACTGACTGCACTTCCGTTAATTGAGACACAGGCGGGTGATGTTTCTGCATATATTCCTACAAATGTCATCTCTATCACAGACGGACAGATCTATCTGGAGACGGAGATGTTTAATGCAGGCTTCAGACCAGCCATAAATGCCGGGCTTTCCGTGTCCCGTGTAGGCGGCGCTGCCCAGATCAAGGCTATGAAGAAGATAGCGGCCCCTATACGTGTGGAGCTGGCCCAGTACAGAGAGCTGGCTTCCTTCTCGCAGTTCGGTTCAGAGCTGGATGATGACACGAAGGAGAAGCTGGCCCAGGGCGAACGTATCAAGGAAGTCTTAAAGCAGCCGCAGTACCAGCCCATGCCTGTCCAGTACCAGGTTATCATTATATATGTGGCTACAAAGAAATATCTTCTGGATATCCCGGTTGCCCGGATTCTGGATTTTGAAAAGGTACTGTTTGAGTATCTGAATACAAAGTATCCGGAGATCCCGGAGAGGATCGCGGCAGAGCAGCAGATATCGCCTGAGACTGAGGAACTCCTGGTAAAAGCAATAGAAGAGTGCAAGGAAAAGTTCAGAGCGCAGGAAGGATGATCATATGGCTTCAATGAGAGAGATAAAGCGCCGTAAGAGCAGTATTACCAGCATTCAGCAGATCACAAAGGCCATGAAGCTGGTTTCCACGGTTAAGCTTCAGAAGAGCAGGTCCCGGGCGGAGCAGTCTAAGCCATATTTTTCGCATATGTATGAGACGGTGAGGTCCATGCTGGCCAAGTCAGGAAATATAGACCATCCGTATTTAAGGCCCGGAGTTTCTTCCAAAAAGGCCGTGATAGTTGTAACATCAAACCGCGGGCTTGCAGGAGGCTATAATGTAAATGTGACTAAGCTGATCACTGCAGGCTGGATGAATAAGGAAGATCTGTATATTTATGCTGTGGGCAATAAGGGGAAGGACATCCTTGCGCGCCGCGGCTATGAGATCAGGGAGGATTACAGTGCGGCCATAGAGAACCCGGAATTCAGGGACGCCAGGGAAATCTGTGATAAGGTTTTAAAATCCTTTGCAGATGGGGAAATTGGTGAGATCTATGTGGCCTATACTGTATTTAAGAATACAGTTGTCCATGAGCCAAGGCTTCTGAAGCTTCTGCCGGTAGAGTTCGATGAAAGTGAACTGAGCCGGGAGGAGAAGCTGACTCCTATGAATTATGAACCGGAGGAAGAGGCAGCTCTGGATATCATTATACCAAAATATATCACCAGCATCCTGTATGGAGCGCTGGTAGAAGCATCAGCCAGTGAGAATGGGGCCAGGATGCAGGCCATGGATTCCGCCACCAGTAACGCTGATGATATAATTGAGGCACTGGCGCTGCAGTACAACAGGGCGCGGCAGGGCTCTATCACACAGGAACTGACGGAAATCATAGCAGGTGCGGAGGCGCTGAATTAGGTTTCCGGAACCGAATGTAAAGGAGTGAGAGATAAAATGTCAGAAGAAATCAAGGGTAAGATCACTCAAATTATCGGCGCCGTGCTGGATATTAAATTTCCGGGGGGAAAGCTGCCGGATATATACGATGCAGTCCACATCAATACAAAGCAGGGGACCAGGCTGGTAGTGGAGGTAGCCCAGCATCTGGGCGACGATACAGTGAGATGTATTGCCATGGGTCCCACAGACGGTCTTGTGCGCGGGATGGATGCAGCAGCCACAGGCAGCCCGATCACTGTGCCGGTAGGAGAGGAGACCCTGGGGAGGATATTCAATGTAACAGGAGATGTCATTGATAATAAGCCGGCCCCGGAAAATGCCAAAAGGCTGCCCATCCACAGGCAGGCGCCGTCCTTTGAAGAACAGTCTACCTCCACAGAGGTGCTTGAGACAGGAATCAAAGTAGTCGATCTGCTCTGTCCCTACCAGAAGGGCGGTAAAATCGGTCTTTTTGGGGGTGCAGGAGTTGGCAAGACGGTGCTTATACAGGAGCTGATCAGAAATATTGCCACTGAGCACGGCGGCTATTCTGTATTTACCGGTGTTGGAGAGAGAACGCGTGAGGGCAATGACCTCTATCATGAGATGCAGGAATCAGGTGTTATCAATAAGACCACCATGGTCTTCGGACAGATGAATGAGCCCCCCGGAGCCAGGATGAGGGTTGGGCTGACAGGACTTACTATAGCCGAGAACTTCAGGGATGCAGGCGGCAAGGACGTGCTGCTCTTTATCGATAATATATTCCGTTTTACCCAGGCTGGTTCAGAGGTATCTGCCCTTCTGGGACGTATGCCTTCAGCAGTTGGATATCAGCCTACTCTGCAGACAGAGATGGGTGCTCTGCAGGAGCGTATAACATCCACAAGGAACGGGTCCATCACATCTGTCCAGGCAGTGTATGTACCGGCAGATGACCTGACAGACCCGGCGCCTGCAACAACATTCGCCCATCTGGATGCCACCACAGTACTGTCACGTTCTATTGTGGAGCTTGGCATTTACCCGGCAGTGGATCCTCTTGAATCCACATCCAGAATTCTGGACCCGCGTGTAGTGGGAGATGAACACTACCAGGTGGCCAGGGGCGTGCAGGAGATCCTCCAAAGGTATAAGGAACTGCAGGATATCATTGCCATCCTGGGAATGGACGAGCTCTCAGAGGAAGAGAGAGTGATCGTCAGCAGGGCCAGGAAAGTACAGAGGTTCCTGTCCCAGCCGTTCTTTGTGGCAACCCAGTTCACGGGCATGGATGGCCGCTATGTGCCGCTTTCCGAGACAATCAGAGGGTTTAAAGAGATCCTTGAGGGTATGCATGATGATGTGCCTGAGAGTCATTTCCTCAATGCCGGGACTATCGATGATGTGACTGCCCGAACGAAATAAGGGGGTGGCATGATGGCAGATGACAGGTTGTTTGATTTGGAGATTATTTGTCCTGACCGTATTTTCTACGAGGGCAGGGTTACTATGGTAGAGCTGAATACTACGGAGGGGGAGATCGGTGTGTATAAAAACCATATCCCCACCACCATGGTGCTCCAGCCGGGCGTAGTCATAATAACTGCTGAGGATGGCAAAAAAGAGGCGGCCGTCCACGCAGGATTTGTGGAAATACTTAAGGAGAAGGTCACAGTAATGGCCGAGGTGGCCGAGTGGCCCGGGGAGATAGATGTGAAGAGGGCCAATGAGGCCAGACAGCGCGCCCAGAAGCGTATGGAATCACGAGATTCTGACCTGAATCTGGCGAGGGCTGAGTTCTCTCTCAGGAAGGCCCTTGTCCGCATTGAGGTGGCGGACAGTGAGAACACTAAAAAATAAAGTTTAAAAATCCCTTCTTTCGGGAATAATTAAAATCACGAAAGGAAGGGATTTTTTATGAAAAAATTTGCTGTCATACTGCTGGGGGCCCTCTGGGTGCTGGCTGGTGTCCAGCTTCTGGCTGATAAAGATTCCAGGGAAGAAGAACGTATAATAGAAGTATTTGGCAAGGTGGGAAATTCCGCCCAGAGCAGCGTGGTGGAATATTATGGAACTTACTCCGGGGATTATCTGAAAACGGATGAGAGAGAAAGCCTTTTGGGAAATATTGCACAAGAGCTGGGACTGACTAAAGATGGCATTCATATCACAAGAGAACATGAGAATGGCAGGTATGAGACTAAGCTTTACAAGGAGGCCGGCAAGGCAGTAAGCAGCCTGAGGTTCATAACAGTGGGAGAAGAGAATGACAGCAGACAGTATATCATCATCAATCTGGCTATGGATGCTGATATGGAAAGTGCCCTGGCATACAGAAAAAAACTGGAAGACATTATGGAAGGCTATGTAAAGGACAGCAGAAGCTCCGCAAACGTTATAGGCAGGTATGACGGCAAACTTACCCTTCAGGAGAGAGATACAGTGGCGGACGGACTGATAGAAGAGATGGGAGCCAGGATCGTTACGGAGAACAGGGATATGAGACTGTATACCATATATGCCTATTCACCATATATTTCAGATTATGAGATACAGGACGGCGAGGCTGTTAATATTAATATTGCCATGTATTATAACGAGAAGGAGGATCAGACATATCTATATGCTGCCGTGCCCCTGGTTGGGCTGGATTACTAGATTACCGGATACTTGCTGCTGATCTCACCCTTTTGCAGTGATTAACCTTTTGCTCCTGGCATCATATAATATATTGAGTGTGAAATGGAGTGAAATTATGGAAGATTATTATAGAGATGATTTTGATGATATGAATGATGGCATTGACAGCCGCCAGCAGCCGTATATCCATCCTACATGTAAACCGCCATACTGGAAAGAGATGCCGGACACAGACCAGCCATCTGCATACAGAGAAATGCAGACGCCTGTATACAGAGAAGTACAGCCGCCCGCGTACAGAGATATGGAGCCTCCTTCTGTGCCCGGATATACAGTGGACCAGTTCGGAGAGGTTCAGGAAGGATACATGCCTGATGAGCGAATGGGTCAGATACCGTCGTGGCAGGGGGATACAGGTTACTCGCCGGTGTCTTATTACAGGTCTTTCGGATATCCTGAAGTATTTATAAATGAGCAGGAAAATGAGAGAGATATGCGCAGGCTCTCCCAGATGTATCCGGATGTGGCCCGAAGCATTATGGAGTATGTGGAAGATGAATGTGACAAGATGGAGTATGAAGGAAGTATTATGTTTGATGAGATGCCGGACAGAGTCATGTTCCTGAGACTGTGCGACGGTATTTATAATAAACTGAAGGATAACTTTGAGAATGTAGAAGAGATAGAGGATAAAGACGAACTTTTTGCCATGAATAAACAGACCAGAAGGAGATATCCCCCCCGTCAGAACTGGCTGGGAGATATGATCCAGGTCATTATGCTGCAGGAAATGTACAGAAGGCGCTGCCGTCACCGCAATTGCAGACGCTGGTATTAAAGAAATCTTTTGAAAATTTTAGTTGAGGTTTTCTTCTAAAGCCTTTACAATAGAGACATGATAGTAACAGTTCAGCCTTCCACTGTTCCGCGAGGTGTTTTCGTGCAAAATGCACGAAAATCCCGAGAGTTGCAGCGCCAAAATGCTGTTTACAGCATTTTGTGTGCATCGCGGAGCGTTGTTATAGGTCAGACGGCTGCCGAATGGCAGATGGCTGAACTGTAACACATGATAATAGCTGCGCTGCGCTTGTCTGCCATTTAGGGGCACGGCGCGCCGCGCGGCAAGAACGCGGGGCGTTCTTGAAAGCAAGGGGTTTAGATAATGGAAGAACTGAAAAAGGTTTTAATAGATTGTATCAATAGTGAACTTCTCCGGGTGGTTTTAAGCGGGAGCAGGAGAAAGGACGGGCCTGTTAAGTTGAAGGTGAGGCCTGTGATGCTCCAGGGAAGCCTTAAATTCCAGATGGCTGTCTCAGACGGGAAGAAGGAGTTTCACTTTAATTATGGAAAAGAGGAGCTGGTGGACGAGCTGATCCGGCGGCTGTGTGAGGATTTCAGGCAGCTGTATCTGGAAAATACTTCATACCAGGTGACTGCCCTGATGAGTAAAAAGGGAAAGGTCACTATTAAAAAGAAAAAGATCCAGGGGGAGAAAAAGGCTCCTGAACTGGAACATAACAGGACGAAAAAGTATCTTCTGGCCGAGGGATGTGCAGTCCCCTTTCTGGTGGATCTGGGGGTACAGACTCCAGACGGGAGGACAGTTCATTCCAGATATGACAAGTTTAGGCAGATCAACAGGTTCCTGGAGTTTATAGAGGATGTCAGGCCGTCACTTGATGAGGACAGAAAACTGACAGTCATTGACTTTGGGTGCGGCAAATCTTATCTTACATTTGCCATGTATTATTACCTGAAGATCCAGAAGGGTATGGATATCAGGATAATCGGGCTGGACCTGAAAGAAGATGTCATAGATAACTGCAGTGCTCTGGCCAGGAAATACGGGTATGAGGATCTGATATTTTTGAAGGGAGATATCGCATCCTTTGAGGGAGTGGACCAGGTGGATATGGTAGTTACCCTGCACGCCTGCGATACTGCCACAGACTATGCCCTGCAGAAGGCTGTAGCCTGGAATGCAAAAGTGATCCTGTCTGTGCCCTGCTGTCAGCATGAGCTGAACGGCCAGATGAGAAGTGAGATATTAGAGCCGCTGTTTAAGTATGGGCTTATCAGGGAGCGTATAGCAGCGCTTGCCACAGATGCACTCAGGGCGGGCCTTTTAGAGGAGGCCGGCTACAATGTACAGATACTGGAATTCATAGATATGGAACATACGCCCAAGAATATTCTGATCAGGGGCGTAAAGAACGGTAAAAAACAAAAAGATGAGAAGCTGAAGGCCTGCATGGAGTTTCTGGGAGTAGAACCCACGCTGGATAAGCTTTTAAATGCCAAAGGGGAGGCATAGATCATATGTGGAAAAAAGTAATCATCCGGGTAGCGGTGCTGCTGCTCGTATTTTTCGGCGCAGTCTTTGTAATCGGAAAGATCATAAACCAGGGGACACCAAACACGACGCAGGAAATGGCTGGTGCCACCCAGCCGCTCATATATATGAAGAATGAAGGGACTCTTCTGAACTGCCTGCATGGCTACAGGGAGGAAATGGATGTCACCACCATGAGAGACAGCCTCACTCCCATCAACGAGGACAGGAGTCTTGAGATTCAGATCGATCCTTATTCTATGAAGGTTACGGATGTTACATTTGAAGTAATAACTGCAGATGGGGAGAAAACTACTGAGAATACAAAGGTGACAAAGCTCCAGACAGAAGATGGTTACATAAATGCCACCCTGCAGCTTCAAAACCCCATCCTTATGAACAAGGAGTACATGCTGAAGATCCAGCTGACTGCAGGAGGACGCAGTCTCTATTATTACACCAGGATCATACAGCAGGACGGGCTTCATGCCAAGTCTTACCTGGACTTTGCAAATGGTTTTTACGAGCGCTGTATAAACGGGGATGCTGATGCGATTGCCACAAGTATAGAGGCGGATGATACAGGGGACAATACTAATTTCGCCCGGGTGGATATCCACTCCAGCTCAGATCAGCTCTGCTGGGCGGACTTAAAGCCGTCTGTGTTCTACAAACCCACGCCCAAGATAAAGGAGCTGAACGAGACAACGGCTACGATCGTGATGAACTATATGATCAGCGCCAGGAGCGAGTCGGGAAAAACAGAGCTCTATCAGGTATGGGAATATTACAGGATGCGCTATACGGATGCGCAGATGTACCTTCTTAACTTTGAAAGGTCTACCATTGAGGTCTTTAACCCTGACAATGACGTACTCATCTCAAAGGGTATCAATATAGGTGTGGCAGGCAAAGATGTGAATTACAAGAGTGACAAAGAAAATAATTTCTTTGCATTTGTTCAGGCTGGTGATCTGTGGCAGTATGATGTGAGCAGCGGCAAGCTGGCACAGATATTCTCTTTCAGACAGAAGACGGATTCTGACGCAAGGGATAATTATGAGCAGCACAATATGGAGATCATAAGTGTTTCCGAGGGCGGAAACATGTATTTCCTTGTCTACGGATATATGAACAGGGGCATTCATGAAGGGGAATCAGGAGTGGCTGTCTACTTTTATGATTCCGCCGCATCCAGCGTGGAGGAGAAGGCATTTATCAGCACAAAACAGTCATTTGGCCTGCTCCAGAAGGATGTGGAGTCTCTGGCCTATGTCACACAGAATGAGGAAGGCTTTTATATCCTTGTGGATGGGCAGGTCTATGGTGTTGACCTGCAGACAAGAGCGCTGGAGACAGTGGTGGAAGATCTGAAAGCCGACTGCTATGTAAGCTCAGAGAGCGGTAAACAGTTCGCATGGCTGGAAGAAAATAAAGCTTTTGATTCTAAGACACTTAAAGTCATGGACCTGGATACCAGGCAGGTGAGGGATATCACCTGCAGCGACAGTGAACGGCTGCGCCCTGTGGGATTTATGCAGGAGGATATCGTCTATGGAGTTGCAGACCAGGGTGATATAAATGTAGAACATGAAGGGCAGGAGCTCTTCCCCATGAAGGTGCTCAAAATCATAAACAGTGAGGGCGAAGAGGTAAAGAATTATGCTGTGGCAGATACTTATGTCACTAAGGGCGAGATATCAGAAAAGCTTCTTACTCTTACAAGAATGAAAAAACAGGGAAGCACATTTATAGAGGCTACGGAAGACCATATTGTTAACCATGCTGCGGAGGAAGAGACAGCATATGGCCTGACAACACAGGTTACTGACAGGAAGCAGACAGAGACCATCCTCAGGGTGGGACAGACTATCAGGAGCAAGACGCCGCAGGTGACCCGCCCGCGTCAGCTGATCTTTGAGGGATCAAGAGACGTGGTTCTTCCGGAAAGTAAATCCTCAGAGATCCTGTACTATGTATACGCAAAGGGCGAGCTGGACAGCATCTATGCCAATGCAAATACAGCCATCAACCGTGCCGAGGAGATGCTTGGCGTGGTGGTGGACAGCAACCAGCAGTATATATGGGAGAGAGGTAACAAGAAGCAGAAGGTTGACCGTCTTGATGTAACTAAGTTTCCTGAGATCATACGCCAGGGAAATATGAACATCACCCAGCTGGAGGAAGCTCTTGGCAGGCAGGTGCTGGATCTCTCAGGCTGCAGCCTGGATGCGGTGCTCTATTATGTGAGCGAGGGTACTCCTGTGCTGGCAAAGACAAAAGACGGTGTGGAAGTCATCTCAGGATATGACCTTTATAATACAATAATCCTGAAGCCGGGAGATGAGGAGGCCAGATATTACGGCCTGGAAGAGAGTGAGGAGATGTTTAAGGAAGCGGGAAATATCTTTGTGACATATCTGGATCCCGTGACAGAATAATATGGAGACAGTCCTGCAGGGTTTATCTTTGTTCTGGATGAATGGGACTTCATTTTCCATCAGGATTTTGTGACAGAGGAAGATAAGAAAAATTATCTGCTGTTCTTACGGAGCCTGCTGAAAGACAGGCCCTATGTGCTTATGGCATATATGACAGGCATCCTTCCCATAGCAAAGTATTCAAGCGGTTCAGAACTGAATATGTTTGCGGAATTTACGATGATAACGGAAGAACGGTTCAGCGAGGTTTTTGGTTTTACGGAAGCAGAAGTGGACAGGCTCTTCGCAAAGTACCAGACATTAGAGAAAAAAGAAAAGGTGACAAGGGAGAAACTAAAAAACTGGTATGATGGTTACCATACCTATGGGGGAGAGCGGGTTTACAATCCACGCTCTGTAGTCCTTTCTTTACAGAACAATAATTTGGGGAATTATTGGACCAGTGCCGGGCCTTATGACGAGATTTTTTCAGCCATGGTAGTCTACGGCTTTCTAAGTTATGAGAATGGGAAAGTCTGCATCCCGAATAAGGAGCTGATGGAAAAATTTGCAGATATGCTGCGAAAAGAACCTTCTTTTGGCTATGTGGACTTTATTTTTTATCCGGAAATGGACAAGAGTGCAGACTGCATCATACTGGAACTAAAAGTTGACGCCACACCGGATGCGGCAATCCAGCAGATCAGGGATAAAAAATATGCCCTGAAATTCAAAAGCAATATGGCCGGACAGTCCAAATATACAGGAAGGGTCCTGGCGGTGGGCATCAGCTATGACAGGACGGGAAAAAGCACCAGTGTAAAATTGAGGTTTTGGAGGAGCAAAACAACGGAACCGATTAGATCATACAGGACATAATGGTTCATTCTATATTGCTGTTTAATGGAGTAACAGGACGCTTTGCGCGGAAGGAAGTGAGCCGTCAGGAAGGGGAACGGTGGGGTTCGTTGTTCTGTCCGACCGCTGCGGAGTGAAAATCTAAGGCTCCGTGCCCCGCTCGAACCGCAAAAAGCGGCCGGAAACTCGGTGCGTTTGCCGATGCAACCGCCCCTCAGACAGCTCCGGCCTCGAATGCAAGCACTCGTTTTTGCTGACCGCGGAACACGGAGCCTAAGATTTTCATCTTCCTCACTATAGTCCGCCACAACGAATCTCACCGTTCCCCTTCCTGACGGCGCCAAGTTTACTGACACAAAGCTGGCTGTTATAAACAGGCTGTGATTGGGATGGAAAACTACTATGTATACGAAAGAGTCTGGTTGAAAAAGAATAACCTATATATTTTAAATAGGGCAAATAATTGATCCGGATATATTTGGGGAATCCAATAAAGTAGTGGTCTCACCCATTCCCCAACCTCATTACGGGAGCTATTCTAACACCAAGCTTTGTATCGATAACCTTGGCATCAGTGGGAGGGGCAGGCGTGGGGAGAGGTTCGTGGTGAAGGACTGTAGCGAGGAAGATGAAACTCTTAGGCTCCGGTATCTGCGGTCAGTGAAAGTGAGCGCTTGCGCTCAAGGCCGGAGCTGTTTGAGGGGCGTTTGTATCAACAAACGCACCGAGTTTCCGGCCGCCTTTCGCGGTTCGAGCAGATTCCGGAGCCTTAGAGTTTCACTCCGCAGCGGTTTGGACAGAACCACGAACCTCTCCCCACGCCTGCCCTCCTGCTGATTCACTACCTGCAGTACAAAGCGTCCTCTCGCCTCTAATCAGCTAAACAGCAAACCTGTATTCCAATATGACAAAAGACAGGAATTTATACGGAAGCAGGCCGGTCAGACTGCCGGCGCCCGGGTTTGTGATCTTTTATAATGGACTGCCGGAACAGCCGGACCGT
Source organism: Murimonas intestini (assembly GCF_024622195.1). Classification (NCBI taxonomy): domain Bacteria; kingdom Bacillati; phylum Bacillota; class Clostridia; order Lachnospirales; family Lachnospiraceae; genus Murimonas; species Murimonas intestini. The sequence goes on along the minus strand of NZ_JANKBI010000013.1, from coordinate 564 downwards.
CAGATTCTTAAGCTTTCAGATGTATATGAAGTGCAGGATAAAGAAATATCGCTGGAATTAAAAGCGGTGATGTTGAACATAAACAGAGGCCATAATAAAAGGCTGATGGACAAATGCAAAACACTGAAGGACTACAGCATTTATGTGGATAAGGTAAGGGAATATACAAAATCAATGCCGCTTGAAGATGCTGTGGAAAAGGCAATCACAGAATGTATAGAAGATGACATTTTGGCAGAGTTTTTGAGGAATAACCGAACGGAGGCAAAGAATGTGAGTATTTTTGAATATGATGAAGAGAAACATATGAGACAGACAAAGGAAGAAGGCAGGGAAGAGGGCAGAAAAGAGGGCGAAGCGCGTGTGAACCATTTAATCAGACTTCTCGCCCGTCAAAACAGAACTGAAGATATAGTCAGAGCGGCAAGTGACCAAGAGTGGCAGGAGAAGCTGTTTAAAGAATTTGGATTATAAATGATTTTGAGGGAAATTGCTGTTTAGGTGAGTAACAGGACGCTTTGTGTTGATGGATAGTGAGCCGTCAGACAGGGCAGCTTCAAGTTT